>DASTAR010000162.1:0-30148 GCA_035712505.1 Solirubrobacterales bacterium | reverse complement strand
CTTCCCGACCTCGGTCTTCACCGTCAAGCCGTTCGGCAAGGTCGTCATCTGCGGCGCCACCTCGGGCTACCAGCTCGACTTCGACGTCCGCTACCTGTGGATGAAGCAGAAGCAGATCATCGGCTCCCACTTCGCCAACGCGTATGAGTGCATGCGGGCGAACCAGCTGATGGCGGAGGGCAAGGTGCGGCCGGTCCTCTCGGAAACGATGGGCTTCGACGGCGTCCCCACCGCGCACCAGCTGATGCACGAAAACAAGCACCTGGGCAAGATCGCGATCCTCGTCGGCGCCGAGTCCGAGGACGAGGGCAAGTACGAGGACGGCCCGGGCGCGATCCGTGCGGAGGTCGGCGCATGAGCGCCCGCCCCCACCGAGTCGAAAGGAAGGTCTGATGGAGGTCTGCACGCTCGACTGGCACATCACCCCGATGCGGGCCGACCGCTTCCTCGACCTCTGGGAACCGATGGCCGCGAAGGCGCCGGCCTACGGCGCCAGGAGCTGGTCGCTGACCCGCTCGACCGACGATCCCCTGGCGATCCGCCAGACGATGGTCTGGGACAGCCGCGCCGACTTCGAGCGCTACTGGTTCTCGGACGAGATCGAGCACGCCCGCGCGGCGGTCATCGACCTCTACGACATCCCCCTGCTGCCCGCCTGGCACACCCTACTCGCCGCCGAATAGCGGCGGCTTCCAGGCGTCGCTCGTCGTTCGAATCGCGGCTGCTGACAGGCGCTGCCGTTTCGCCGTCTACGCGCGCTCGAGCGGGGCCATGGTCAGACCCGCCCCCTCGAGCTGCTCCCAGTAGTGCTCGGCCGGCTCGCGCGGCCCGGTCCAGACGATCGCCTGCCCCCCATGGTGGATCTGATCGGCGATCCGATGCCCCTGCTCGAGGCTGACGCCCGGAAGGACGCGCGCGAGGGTCTGTGCCACGTGGTCGAAGGTGTTGTGGTTGTCGTTGCAGACGATCACCCGCCAATTGCCGCCCAGGCCGGAGCCGGGGCCGGCGGTGCGGGGACGCTCGATCGTGCTGGCGGACATTGCTTCGAATTATGGCCCTGCACAGCAGGACGTAGGCGTCGATCCGGTCTGCAGTGGCTTAAAAGGGGCTGGGGACGCGAACCACCACGTCGTCGACGCTGGCGACGATGCCGTTTCCGTTCCTGATCGTGCCGACGACGACGGCGGAGGCTCGGCCCGTGAGGTCACCGGCGGCTTCGTCCTGGGCTTCGCCGACGAGCTTGTCGTTGACGTAGGCGAAGAGGTGCGCCTGGCCCTTTTCGGGGCCGCTGGTGACGTTGACCGCCCGCAGCCGAAGCTTGTTCGCTTCGTTGACTCCGACGACGGCTTTCTCGTTCTTGGCGATCGCCAGGTACTTGGTGCCTTCGCTGGTCACCTTGATCAGCTGCGCCTTTTTCTGGCGCGGGAAGACCAGCAGGGCGTATTTGGCACCACCGCCGGCGCGGAGCATCAGGCCGAGGTAAGCCTTGCGCTGCAGCGCGGTCGGGGTGCCGCTGAGCAGGCGCTCCGTGGCGGCGATCTCGAGGTCGCGCCCGAGCACGGGGGTCCGGTAGGAACAGGAGCTGGTCGCCTTGCCGATCGTGATCCGCATCGCCCCTCCCACCCCGGCGCGGGTGCAGGTCTTCCCGGAGAGCTTGACCAGCTGGCTTCGCTGGGCCAGCGACTCCATGCCGTTGCGGTAGATGCCGATCATCGCCGCCCCGGCCATCGCACAGCAGAGCAGGCCGGCGGCGAGCGCAGCCAGGACGGCGGCTGAGAGGCGGAGCTTCATCGAGTCGCCAGCCTAAACACAGGCGGGGCCGAAAGATGCGGCTCGCAGCGGCCTGGGCGGCGGATTTCGGGCCCAACCGCGGCGGCGTTCGTCTTTTGTCATCTCCCAGAAGTACAAAGGACGAACGCCAAATATCATTGACGCATGAGCGACCACCGACTTCCACAGCCCGACCGCCCGTGGGTGATGCGCACCTATGCAGGCCACTCCGACGCCCGCCGCTCCAACGAGCTCTACCGCAAGAACCTGGCGAAGGGCCAAACGGGGCTCTCGGTGGCCTTCGACCTGCCGACGCAGACCGGCTACGACCCCGACCACGTCCTCGCCCGCGGCGAGGTCGGCAAGGTCGGCGTCTCGGTCGCCCACAAGGGGGACATGCACCAGCTGCTCGACGGCATCCCGCTCGACGAGATGAACACCTCGATGACGATCAACGCGACCGCGGCCTGGCTGCTCGGGCTCTACGTGACGGTCGCCGAGGAGAACGGAGTCGATCGCTCCCTGCTCAAGGGCACGACCCAGAACGACATCATCAAGGAGTACCTCTCGCGCGGCACCTACGCCTTCCCGCCGGAGCCCTCGATGCGGCTGATCGCCGACATGGTCGCCTTCAGCGTCAACGACGTGCCGAAATGGAACCCGACCAACATCTGCAGCTACCACCTGCAGGAGGCCGGGGCGACGCCGGTGCAGGAGATCGCCTACGCGCTCTCGACGGGGATCGCCGTGCTCGACGAGGTGAAACGGCGCGGACAGGTCGCCGAGGCGGACTTCCCGAAGGTCTTCGGCCGCATCTCCTTCTTCGTCAACGCCGGGATCCGGCTGGTCGAGGAGATCGCCAAGCTGCGGACGATGAGCGCGCTCTGGCAGCAGATCGGGCGCGAGCGCTACGGCGTCAGCGACGAGAAGATGCTGCGCTTCCGCTACGGCGTGCAGGTCAACTCGCTGGGGCTGACCGAGGCGCAGCCGGAGAACAACATCCAGCGGATCGTGCTGGAGGCGCTGGCGGTGACGCTCAGCCGCGACGCGCGGGCGCGGGCGATCCAGCTGCCGGCCTGGAACGAGGCGATGGGCCTGCCCCGCCCCTGGGACCAGCAGTGGAGCCTGCGGATCCAGCAGGTGCTGGCGAACGAGACCGACCTGCTCGAGTACCCCGACATCTTCGAGGGCTCCCACGTGATGGAGGGCCTGGTCGCCGAGCTGACCGAGGGGGCGCGGGCGGAGATGGCCGTGGTCGAGGAGCACGGCGGCGCTGTCAACGCGGTCCCCTACATGAAGGCGCGCCTGGTCGAGAGCCACCGCGAGCGGGTGGCGCGAATCGAGGCCGGCGAGCAGAAGGTGATCGGCCAGAACAGCTACACCGAGACCGAGGACTCGCCGCTGACCGCGGGCGCCGACGGTGGCATCCTCACCCCGGACCCCGCGGTCGAGCGCGAACGGGTCGAGGCGCTGGCGGAGTGGAAGGCCGAGCGCGACGAGGACGCGGTGAAGACCGCGCTGGAGGAGCTGGCGCAGGCCGCGGCGGACGAGAGCGTGAACATCATGCCGGCGACGATCGCCGCCGCCAAGGCGGGCGCGACGACCGGCGAGTGGGCGGCGACCATGCGCGACGTCTTCGGCCCCTACCGGGCGCCGACCGGCGTCGACGGCGCCTCCCCCGCTTCCGATCGCGACCAGCTGGAGCAGATCCGGCGCCGGGTCGACGAGACCTCCGAGCGGATCGGCCACCGGATCAAGATCCTGGTCGGCAAGCCGGGCCTCGACGGCCACTCCAACGGCGCCGAGCAGGTTGCCCTGCGGGCGCGCGACGTCGGCATGGAGGTGATCTACCAGGGCATCCGCCTGACCCCGGAGGAGATCGCCGAGTCGGCCGTCCAGGAGGACGTCGACGTGGTCGGCCTCTCGATCCTCTCCGGCTCGCACCTGGAGCTGATTCCCGAGGTGGTGCGGCTGCTGAAGGACGAGGGCCTGGACGTGCCGGTCGTCGTCGGCGGGATCATCCCCGTGGCCGACGCCGAGCGCCTCGGCGAGGCCGGTGTCGCCGGCGTCTACACGCCGAAGGACTTCGACGTCAACAAGATCATGGGCGAAATCGTCGAGCTGGTCGGCCAGCGCGCCGGCACCGGCGCGGCCGCCTGAGCTCGACTTCGAGGACGCTCTAAGAGACGCTTCCCCGCGGCACGATCCACTGGGTCGGCTGCCCGGTGAGCTCGGCGATGCGCTCGAAGTCGGCGTCGTAGTGCAGGACAGAGAGCCCCGCCTGCTCAGCGCAGGCCGCTACGAGCAAATCGGGCAGGGGTACCGCCCGATGCTGGGAGCCCTCGGCGAGCATCGCCTGCACGTCCAGCGCTCGATCAACGGATGCCTCGTCAAGTGGCACCCGGGGCATCCCGCGCAGCGCCTCGACCAGCGAGCGGTAGGTGGCGCGATCGCGGGCGCTGTAGAGAAGCTCCAGGTCGACGATCCCGCAGGTGGCGATCTCTCCGGCGACCAGGAGCGGTTCCAACACTTGACGGACCTCCGGCCGCGTCTCGCGACGGGTCAGCGCACTCTTGTCAGCAAGGAAGGTCGGCACCGGAGGAAGCGGGCGATCAGTGCCACGCCTCCCTCATCGTCTCTGCATCGTCGAGCGCCAGAGCTCCCGGCCTGAACAGCAGCTCGACGAGCTGGCGGCGCTGGCGCAGCTTCACGACTTCCAGGAGCGCGGCATCGACCGTATCGGTCAGCGTCTTGGTCCCGAGCACCTCCTTGGCGGCAGCGACCTTCTCCGCATCGATCTCGAACGAGGTCTTGCGCCTTCCAGTCGCAGCCATAAATCGAAGATAGCAACTTCCATGAGATTAGATAGAGGAAATGTAAGCTTTGTTCTCTCTCCTCCGCGCCGCCACCTGCGCAACAATGAACCGATGAGCGAGCTGAACGGGGAGCGGGGAGCTTGGCTGCGGTGCTACCGCTGCTGGTCCCAGAACCTCGAGATCCAGATCCACTACGACGCGATCCGGCGGGTCGATCCGGAGACCGGGTCGCTGGCCGACGGGGTCGACGAGGTGCAGGAATCAGTCGTGCAGTGCCTCGACTGCATGCACGACCAGCCGCACCTGACCTTCGAAGGCGACCGCGTGGTGCCGATCGAAGACCGCTGGGAGCGGATGGTGGCCGGCACCCCCTGGGTCGCCTCCTGCACGGTCCAGGTCGACCAGGACCGGGTCGAGAGCTGCTCCGGCCCCGAGGCGATCGAGTTCCTAACCTTCGGCGCCTTCGGCGACGCCGGCGTGCGCGAGTTCTTCACCCACGTGCGCTTCCACAAGCACGACGACGAGCAGATCGTCGTCCACCTCCTGGTCGAGCTCTACGCCCGTTCGGCCCAGGAGGCGACCGAGGTCCTCGAAGAGGCCGCCCAGGGCCAGCTGGAGATCACCTCGCTGGCCGAGGAGTCAAGGCCCCCCGCCCATGCGAGCGGGGAGGCCCATTAAAGTCAGCTACTCGACGTTGTCGGCGGCCGGTTCGGGCGAGGTGCCGGGGTTCTTCTTCGGGACCAGGACCAGGCGCTTGAACTCGGCCACGAGGACGCCGTCCTGGTTGAGGACGCGGGTGTGGACCTTGACGATGCCGCGGTCGGGCTTCGATTTCGAGGGCTTGACGTCGAGGACCTCGGTCTCGCAGAACAGGGTGTCGCCGTGGAAGACCGGGTTCGGATGGCTGAGCTCTTCGGTGGCCAGGTTGGCGATCGCCTTGCCGGAGACGTCGGAGACCGACATGCCGAGGGCCAGCGAGTAGACCAGCGGCCCGACCACGACGTTCCGGCCCTGCTGGGAGCCGCTGGCGTAGACGTCGTTGATGTGCAGCGGGTGGTGGTTCATCGTGATCAGGCAGAAGAGGTGGTCGTCGGCCTCGGTCACGGTCTTCGCCGGCCAGTGCTTGTAGACAGCGCCGACCTCGAACTCCTCGAGGTAGCGGCCGTAGGTGTGCGCGCCGCTCGCCTCGCGCTCGGCCTGGTCGGTGGTCAGCTCGTACTTCTGGTCAGTCATCAGAGGGTTTCGTCTCCTTCGAAGTTTTAGCGCGCGGATGCTATCTGCCGACCGGCGAGCGCTGCCGGCCGGGCCGTCGCCGAAGCTCTATCTAGACTGCCCGCGATGCGAATCGGGATCATCGGCCTGGGCTATGTCGGTCTGCCGCTCGCCGTCGCCTTCGCCGAAGCCGGGTGCGAGGTGATCGGGCTCGACGTGGACGAGGCGAAGGTCGCGGCGCTGAACGATGGCCGCAGCTACATCGAGGACGTGCCGAGCGAGGCGCTGTCGCCGCTGGGCGAGAGGCTGCGGGCGACCGGCGACTACGAGGAGCTGGCGGGCTGCGACGCGGCGATCCTCTGCGTCCCCACCCCGTTGAGCGATTCGCGCGAGCCCGACCTCGGGCCCCTGGAGGCCTCGGCGCGGGCGCTGGCGCAGGTGCTGCGCTCGGGGCAGCTGGTGGTGCTCGAGTCGACGACCTATCCGGGGACGACCCGCGACCGCCTCCTCCCGATCCTCGAGACCTCGGGCCTGACCGCCGGCAGCGACTTCCACCTCGCGTTCTCACCGGAGCGGATCGACCCCGGCCGCACCGACTTCACCGTGCGGACGACGCCGAAGCTGGTCGGCGGCGTCACCGAGGCTTCGACCGAGCAGGCGCGGCAGCTCTACGGCGAGATCTGCGACACCGTGATCGTCCTCTCCAGCCCCGAGGCGGCCGAGCTCTCGAAGCTCCTGGAGAACATCTTCCGCTCGGTCAACATCGCCCTGGTCAACGAGCTCTCCCAGCTCTGCGACCGGCTCGAGATCGACGTCTGGGAGGTGATCGAGGCGGCCGCCAGCAAGCCCTTCGGGTTCATGCGCTTCGACCCGGGGCCGGGGATGGGCGGCCACTGCCTGCCGGTCGACCCCTTCTACCTCGCCTTCCGAGCGCGGCAACTCGACTTCTACCCCGAGTTCATCGAGCTGGCCGGCAAGGTGAACCAGGCGCAGCCGGGCTTCTGCGTGGAACGGGTCGAGCGGGCGCTGAACGGTGCGCGAAAGCCGGTCAACGGCTCCCGCGTCCTCATCCTCGGCGTCAGCTACAAGGGCGGTGTCGGCGACGTCCGCGAATCGCCGGCCCTGAAGATCGTCGGCCGCCTCCAGGACCTCGGTGCCGAGGTCTCCTACCACGACTCCTTCGTCCCCGAGCTGCCCGGCCACGGCCTCTCCTCGGTCGAGCTCGAGGAGGCGCTGCGTGAGTGCGACCTCGCCGCGATCGTCACCGCCCACCCCGACGTCGATTACGAGGCGGTCGTCGCCGCAGCGCCGCTGACGATCGACTTCCGCGGCGTCACCCGCGGGATCGAGGCCGAGAACCTGATCCGGCTCTAACGACTCCGACCTTGACCCCGTTATAGCGGGGCGAAACTCGGAGTCAGTGGACTTTCCGCAACCGGTTCCGTTCCTCTTGTTTTTCCACGACCTGGGCGATCAGCTTGACCACGTTCGAGTCGCCGGTGGCCTTGATGTGGCCGGTCTCGACTGCGCGGCGGTAGCTCTTCAGCGTCCCCTTCTCCGCTAGCTCGTTGAACTGCGGACGGTCGATGTCCACCAGCACCCGCTCGTCCTGGGCGAGGTCTTTGCTGATCTTCGGCCCCGGCAGCTCGACCCGGTAGAGCTGGATGTCGTGCTTGGCTTTCAGCTGCAGCCCGAAGACCAACTTGAGATTTTGCAGCGAGGGGACTTCGGCCTGAAACCGCTCGATCGCGGTGCGGATCAGGTCCGAAGTCGAGGCCATCGCTTAGATGCTCCCCTTGCTCAAATCTTGTGCCTTTGCAGCAGCTTCTTGCCGATCACCATGCGCTGAATCTCGCTCGTCCCCTCGCCGATCAGCAGCAGCGGCGCGTCGCGGTAGAGGCGCTCGATCTCGTACTCCTTCGAGTAGCCGTAGCCGCCGTGGATGCGGAAGCTTTCTTCGACGCAGTACTTGCCGGTCTCCGAGGCGAGGAGCTTGGCCATGCCGGCCTCGAGGTCGGAGCGCTCGCCGGCGTCCTTCATCCGCGCCGCTTTGCGGGTGACGAGGCGGGCGGCCTCCAGCTTCGTCGCCATGTCGGCGAGCTTGAACTGGATCGCCTGATGGGCCGCGATCGGCTTGCCGAAGGTCTTTCGTTCCTGGCTGTAGCGGAGGCCGAGCTCCAGGGCGCGCTGCCCGATGCCGACGCCGCGGGCAGCGACGTTGACGCGGCCGACCTCGAGCGCGTCCATCATCTGCACGAAGCCCTGACCGACTCCCGCCTCCTCGCCGCCGAGAATGCGGTCGGGCGAGCACTTGTAGCCGTCGTAGACGAGCTCGGTCGACTCGACGCCCTTGTAGCCCATCTTCTTGATCTTCGGCGGGACGTTGAGGCCCTTGAAGTCGCCCTCGCCGGTTTCCTTCCAGGCCTCCTTCTCGGTGATGAAGCAGGTCATCCCCTTGTACGGCGGGTCGGCCTTGGTGTCGGTCTTCATCAGCACGAAGACGACGCTGGAGCCGAGGCCGTTGGTGACCCACATCTTCTGCCCGTTCAGCTCCCAGTTGCCGTCCGCGCCCTTCTTGGCGGTGGCCTTGATGCCCTGGACGTCGGAGCCGACCTCGGGCTCGGAGAGCGAGAAGGCGGCGCGGATCTCCCCCGTCGCCATCTTCGGCAGGAAGTACTCCTTCTGCTCGTCGGTGCCGAACTTCATCAACAGGTAGGAGCCGATGAAGTGGGTGTTGACGACGCCGGAGATCGAGATCCAGCCGCGGCTGAGCTCTTCGACGATCATCGCGTAGGTGGTCAGGTCGAGCCCCATGCCGCCGTACTCCTCGGGGATCGTCACCCCGAAGAGGCCGAGCTCCTTCATCTGCTCGACGATCGGCTCGGGGAAGGAGTCCTCGTGGTCGTAGTGCTCGGCGTTGGGGATGATCTGCTCGTCGGCGAACTGGCGGACCATTTCGATGATCGCTTCCTGCTCGTCGGTCATTTCGCGATACGCGGCGGTGTCTACGGCCATGGCTCCTGCTCTGAAGTTGTGGGCGGTCGGGTTGAAGTGAGGTACTGACGTTAGGGCGGCGACGCGGCTGCGGCGCCCTGCAGAGCCAAGGATATAGACGCCGGGTCGGCCTCGGGGTCGATGGCCCGCAGGGGCGCCGCGGCCTTGAGCAGCATCTCCTCGTACTCGCGCTCGGGATCGGACTGGAGGACGACCGCGCCGCCCGCGCCGATCGTGGCGCGGCCGTCGGCGACGACGATCGTGCGGATCGCGACCGAGAGATCGGCGGCGCCGCCGAGGCCGAACCAGCCGACCGCGCCCGAGTAGACGCCTCGCGGCGCGCCCTCGATACCGTCGAGGATCTCGGTCGTCCGCTTCTTCGGGGCGCCGGTCATCGAACCGGGCGGGAAGCACGAGCGGACGGTGTCGAGGGCAGTCGCGTCGGGACGAAGCCGGCCGCGGACCCCGGAGACGAGCTGATGGACGGTCTCGTAAGTTTCCACCGCCATCATCTGCGGCACCTCGACCGAGCCGACCTCGCAAACCGCGCCGAGGTCGTTGCGCAGGAGGTCGACGATCATCAGGTTCTCGGCCCGGTTCTTCTCGTCGGCCGTGAGGGCCGCGGCGAGCTGGGCGTCTTCGGCGGCGGTGGCGCCGCGGCGGCTCGTGCCCTTGATCGGACGCGCTTCGACGCTGCGGTCCCGCCCGATGCGCAGGAAGCGCTCGGGGGAGGAGCTGAGGATGGCGAGGTCGCCGAAGCGCAGGTAGGCGGAGAAGGGCGCGGGATTGGCGCGGCGGAGGTGCCGGTAGAGGTCCAGGGTGTCGGCGTCGGTGTCCACCGAGAGCTGGTTTGTGAGGCAGATCTCGTAGCTGTCGCCGGCGCGGAGGTGGTTGAGGGAGGTCTCCACGTCCTCCCGGTACTGCGCGGGGGGGCGGGACAGCGCAAGCATGCTGGGAGAGAAATCAGGAGGAGGTCCTACTTGCGAGTGGGGACCTCCTCCTGATTTCTCTCCCGCACGCAGCGCAGCTAAGCGATCGGCCGTCGCGTCCAACCAAGCTTCTGCGACCTCCTCTTCACCGAGCTCGTGAAGACAGAGCAGGTAGGTGCGGTTCTGCTCGTGGTCGAAGGCGATGACACGGTCGGCGAGGAGGAAGCAGGCGTCCGGATGATGGGACTCGTGAGGTGAGGCGAAGCCGCACTCGGCCTTCAGCTCGTAGCCGAGGTAGCCGACGAAGCCGCAGTCGAACTCGAAGGGAAGCTCGGGAAGCGCGGCGGGGCGAAGTTCGGCGGTGCGGCGGGAGAGGTAGTCGAAGACCGACTCGTCGCAACCGAGGTCGTGGGTGACCACCTCGGCGAGGGGACCCGAGGCGTCGCCCATGAACGAGAAGCGGCCGCGAGGGCCGAGGCGCGAGCTATCAAGCCAAAAGGCGCTCTCGCTCTCGGCGTAGAGTGCGACGAACGTCGCTTGGACGTCCGGCAACCCGTCAAGTCGCCGAACAGCCAGCGCAAGTCGTGGTTCCTTTGTCCTGAATGGCCGGACAAAGGAACCACGTGATGGCGAGGCCGAGCGGCTCTCAGCAAGTCGTGGTTCCTTTGTCCTGTCTGGGCGGACAAAGGAACCACACGGTGCGGTGAGGTTGCGGAAGTTCTCGAGGAGGCGCTTGCCTTGGGGTGTGGCGATCGACTCGGGGTGGAATTGGACGCCCCATCGGGGGCGTTGGCGGTGTTCGATGGCCATCGGGACACCTTCGCTCGTGGCGATCTGTCGTAGGGACGGTGGGAGCGGGTGCGCCAGGCTCAGCGAGTGGTAGCGAGTGGCTCGGAACGGGCTGGGGATGCCGGCGAAGAGCGGAGCGCCGTCGTGCTCGATCTCGACCACGCGGCCGTGCATGGGCTCCGGCGCCGGCGCCACCTCTCCCCCCTCGGCCCAGCCGATCCCTTGATGCCCGAGGCACACGCCGAGGAGTGGCTTCTCGCAGAGGCGGATGACCTCTGCGCATACGCCGAAGTCGCTCGTCACGTCCGGGCGGCCCGGCCCAGGGGAGATGACGACGTTGTCGAACTTCAGCCGCGCCAGCTCATTCCAGGCGGACTCGTCGTTCCGCACGACGATGGGCTCGACGCCGTTCACCTCCGCCAAGAGCTGGAAGAGGTTGAAGGTGAACGAGTCGTAGTTGTCGATCAGCAGCGTCTGCATCCGCTGAGCGGCATGTCGACTTCTTGACCCCTGTGGGCACCTAAGTCGACACGCCGCAGCCTCGGTGGGCAAGATATCCCGCCGATGGCCGATCGATGGCACCCCGACCGCTCGCGCGGCGTCTTCGAGACGCTGCTCGTGGTCAACGGAGAGCCGGTCGAGCTGGAGGCGCACCTACGGCGCCTTGCGTGCAGCCTCGACGAGGTCTATTCGCAGCCGCTGCCGCCGCACCTCGAAGCCAAGATGCGAGAGGCGGCGACAGAAATCACCTTGGGTCGCCTCCGCTGCACCCTCGCCCCCGTAGAAGACGGCCTCCAACTCGACCTGCTTGCCGGTGGGGTCGAGTTGGAGGCCGTCTTCCCGAAGCGCGGGGTGCATCTCCGCACCCTCGAGATCGCCGGCGGCCTGGGCGCTCACAAGTGGGTCGATCGGAAAGGGATCAACCGCCCCGTCCCCGACGAGGCCGGCGCCCTGATCACGGACGAAGGCGAAGCCCTGGAGGCAGGCTGGGCCAGCGTCTTCGCCGTCCGCGGCGGCGCTCTCTTCACACCCCCCCTCGACGGCCGCCTTCTCCCCGGCACCACCCGAGCCGCCGTGCTGGAGCTAGCTTCAGCACACAGCATCGAGAGCAGCGAGCAGCCGCTCCACGCCGAAGACCTGCTCACCGCCGAAGAGACCTTCCTCACGGGCTCGATCCGAGGAATAGAGCCCGCCTCATCCCTTGACGGTCAGCCGCTACCCGGCAGCGGCGACCTCAGCCGTCGCCTCGCCGACGCATTGCGCCGACGCTGGGGGATGAGCGATGACTCGGATGCTCCTGCAGCGCCCGCAACCGAGCCGCAACTCGGTCAGCTCTCTCGTTAAAGCTGCGAAACCGAACCTCGAACCGCGGCTGACGAGAAGCAGCTTTCTCTCCCCCGCTCGGTGAAGCAGGTCCCTCCTCTGCGGCCTCTCCGGTGGGTGGCGTCGTAGGGGGGACCACCTCCTGCGCAGTTGCAGGAGGTGGTGGGTCCCCTGCGGCGACAGGACCCGCCGGCCACCCAGCCTGGTCCCTGACTTCCACCGCCGCCCGAGCGCTCCGCTCAGCCGCCTCCGCCGCCCGCCGTGCCTGCCGAGCAGCATCGAGCGCCATCTCCCCCACCTCGCGCAGCCCGTCCTCCGAAGCCCGGGCGATCACCAGCGCCTCGTCGATCCGCGCCTCGAGCTGGTTCAGGGTAGGGACCGTGCCCCGGGGTATGAGCCAGTCCTCGGTGTTGTCACGCACAGATCCCTCGATACCAGGGAATTTACGATCGGGGAAGGCGGAAAACGCGTCCGCTGACTAGATTTACGCCCGCCCTTCCCCAGAACCGAGACCCGAGGAGCACCTTGAGACACCCACGCGACTTCTTCCTGCCGCAGGCGATCGGCGCCCCCGAGCCGCTCCGCGAGATCCCCGTCAAGCCCTCGCGGATGATCCACTTCCTCGACTTCTCGAACGAGAAGATGGTCGCCAAGGCCGGCGCCATCGCAGAATCGACCGACATCCTGCTCGGCAACCTCGAGGACGCGGTGCCGGTCGACCGCAAGGAGGCCGCGCGCGAGGGGCTGATCCGCGCCGCCAAGGAGAACGACTTCGGGCAGACCTCGCTCTGGACCCGCGTCAACTCCCTGGAGAGCCCCTGGGTGCTCGACGACTTCACCCAGCTGGTGAGCGAGATCGGCGAGCAGTTGGAGACGATCATGGTGCCGAAGGTCGAGGGCGCCCACGACATCCACTACGTCGACCGCCTGCTCGCCCAGCTCGAGGCCAAGGCCGGCCTCTCGAAGCCGATCCTCGTCCACGCGATCCTCGAGACCCCGCAGGGCGTCGTCAACCTGGAGGAGATCGCCAACGCCAGCCCGCGCATGCAGGGGATGAGCTTCGGCCCGGCCGACCTCGCCGCGGCCCGCCGGATGAAGACGACCCGCGTCGGCGGCGGCCACCCCGGCTACCGCGTGATGGAGGACCCGGTCGATCCGGAGAACCCCGAGGCCGACCGCGTCTCCGCCCAGCAGGACCTCTGGCACTACTCGATCGCCCGCATGGTCGACGCCTGCACCGCCGCCGGCATCCTCCCCTTCTACGGCCCCTTCGGCGACATCAAGGACACCGCCGGCTGCGAAACCCAGTTCCGCGCCGCCTTCCTGATGGGCTGCGTCGGCGCCTGGTCGCTCCACCCGGTCCAAATCGGGATCGCGAAGAAGGTCTTCAGCCCTCCCCCCGACGAGGTCAGGTTCGCCAAGAAGGTGATCGAGGCGATCCCCGACGGCCGCGGTGTCCACATGATCGACGGCAAGATGCAGGACGACGCGACCTGGAAGCAGTGCAAAGTGATGGTCGAGCTGGCGGAGATGCTCGCCGAGAAGGATCCGGAGCTCGCCGAGGCCTACCGGTAGACACACGCCGGTACTTATTCTCGCGGGGCCAGGCCCCTAATACGCACGCGTAGCAAGCGCATCCCCACTATTGGGAAAAGCCTATTTTTCCGTTCGACCTTCCCCTAATCTGGGGAAACCGGTTCCACCCGTTGCAGCGGCTTATGTGATCCGCGGCGGCTGCCGATACGGACTTTGGGTTGACAACCGCAACCATCGGTCCGTTCACGACTTACAACGAACACCCCAGTCCCCACACTCGCAGCCAATGCACTCTTCCACCCACGTCCCCCTAGAAGGACCATTCCAGCCACAGCAGGGCGCCCGGGAAACTCTGGTCCAGGACCGTCCCAGCCTCGGGGCGATGCCGATGGCGAAACGGGGACCGGGGCTCTGGCTGCTCCCCCTCGTCGACTTCCTCTCCTCCTCGATCGTCCTGGGCGTCGTGGCGGCCATAGCCGGCGTCGCCTTCGCCCCCGCGTTTCCGGTCTCTTCGCTGATCCTGGTCCTCGTCTGTGCCCTGCTGGGCGTTTACGGGGCCTCCTCGGCCCGGGCCGAGGAGGGCGCCCACGGGTGGCCGATCATCCGCTTCCTCGTCGCTGCCCTCTTCGCCTGGTCGGCCTCGCTCCTGACCCCGCTCGCCGAGATCCAGCAGCTCAGCCTGTGGCTCGGCTTCATCGCCCTCGACACGGCGCTGCGCACCGTCCTGACCCCCTACATCGAGCGCTTGAACCCGCAGGAGCGCTGGGTCCTGGTCGGAGACGAGGACACCGCCGAGCGCCTCCGTGCCTACGCGCCGCTGAGGAAGTACGCCACTGTCGTCGGCACCGTCCCGCCGGCCGAGAAGGACCCCGGGACCGCAGGCCGCGTCGCCGCCCTCGAGGTGGTCGAGCGCTACCACGCCGACCGCGTCGTCATCTCCAGTTCCCACGCCGACGACGAGGGCCTGCTCGAGCTCGTCCGCGCCTTCAAATCGATCGGCGTCCCCGTCAGCCTGCTGCCGCGCCCGCTCGACCTGCTGGAGGCGCAGTCGGTGACGACCAGCCGCGTCGGCGGCGTGCCGCTGATCGGCGTCGAGGCGCTCGGCGCCCACAGCTCCAGGCCCTACAGAGGCCCCGACCGCCGCCGCACCCGCAAGACCAGGATCAGCGTCGTCGTGCCGGCGATGAACGAGGAGGAGAACATCGGCCAGGTCCTCTCCGAGCTGCCCGGCGGCCTGCACGAGGTGATCCTGGTCGACGGCAACTCCAGGGACAACACGATCGAGACCGCCCGCCGCGCCTATCCCGAGATCCGCGTGACCAGCCAGAGCGGCCGCGGCAAGGGCGACGCCTTCCGCACCGGCTTCGCCGCCGTCACCGGCAACCTGATCGTCATGCTCGACGCCGACGGCTCCGCCGACCCGGCCGAGATCGTCCGCTTCGTAGAGGCCCTGGAGGCCGGGGCCGACTTCGCCAAGGGCTCGCGTTACATGGACGGCGGCGGCAGCGACGACATCACGAGGCTGCGCAGCCTCGGCAACACGATCCTCAGCGGCACCGCCAACATGCTGCACGGGACCGAGTTCACCGACCTCTGCTACGGCTACAACGCCTTCTGGGCCCGCTGCCTCCCCTTCATCTCCCTCGACGTCCCCGGCTTCGAGGTGGAGACGCTGATCAACCTGCGGATGGCCTCTGCCGGGATGAAGATCGTCGAGGTGCCGAGCTACGAGAAGCTGCGGATGCACGGCGAGAGCAACCTGAAGACCTTCCGCGACGGCTCCCGCGTCCTCGGCACGATCTTCCGCGAGGCCCGCCGCCGCCGCAGCCTTCGCCGTGAGCGTCCCAGCGCCCCTGCCGCCGAACTGGCGGAGCGGCAGCGCGCCGGCGCCGCCGCCTGAAGCCGAACTCCAGGTTTTCGGAGAGCGCGGGCGCTAGCCTCGGCGGCGATGAGAGATCGCGCCGAGGAGGACGCACGCGGGCTGGCTGCTCTTGGCGCCGCGATCCGCACACGGCGGATCGAAGCGGGCCGGCGGGAGAGCGAGCTCGCCCTGCGGGCTCGAATCGAGCCTGCGGCCCTGGCCGAGATCGAAGACGGGCGTCAGGAGCCGACCTGGGGGGAGCTGCGCCGGATCGCCCAAGGCCTCGACGAGTCCCTGGAGAGCCTTCTGGAGCTGGCCGAAAGGCTCGAGCAGGGCGACCCGTAGCTGGACGGCCGCCTAGTGCTCGGCGTCGGGGGGCGCGATCGGGCTGTCGACGATGCCGCCGAATTCGTTGCGACGGTAGGCGTCGGCGGCGATCCCGCGGCGGAAGGCGTTGTAGTCCTGCTTGCGCCGCTCGATCGGCCAGTGGGTGGCGCGGTCCTCGACGTCGTACCAGACGATTGCCCGGATCTTGCGGTAGCGGTGGCGAATCGTCGTCAGCATGTCCTCGATCCAGGCCGGCTTGTCGCCACCGCTGCTGTTCGAGGCGACCTCCGGCAACATCATCGGCTTGCTCGGCGCGACGCCGGTCGCGATCTGCTTGTAGCTGCGGTGGAAGACCTGGTTGAAGGTCTGCCAGCCCGGCGAGCCGGGATGCTTGCCCCAGTTGAAGCCGTCGAGCCCGGTCCAGTCGACGTATTCGTCGCCTGGGTAGAGCTCGTCGAGGGGGGTCAGCTTGTTATGGAGATCGACCTCGGGGCACCAGACCCAGGTGGCGTTGGTCGCCCCGACCGCGGTGAAGATGTCGTGGACGTGGCGCCAGGCGGCGACGAACTCGCCCGGCGAGTTGCCGTTCACGCCCTCGTTCCAGGGAAACCAAAACCCGTTCATCTCCCAGTCGAAGCGCAGGAAGAAGGGGTGGCCCCAGACCCTGGCCTTGAGGGCGAATTCGCGGATGTAGGAGTCATAGCGGCCGCCGGCGATCGCCGCGAGCGTGAATTCGGGCTGGCTCACTTCCGCAGAGCTCGAGCTCGAGTTCCAGCTGAGAACCGGGATCGCCCCGTAGTTGCGGATCGCCTGGAGCGGCGTGTCGGGAAAGCTCGTCATCTTGCAGGCGCCGCTGTCGCATTCTGCGAAGGGGGTGCCGAACTCGACGAGCGAGAGACCCTTCCCGGCGATCCCTTCGAAGCTGTAGACCGGGTTCATGTCCCAGGGGGCCGCTGCGCCAGTTATCTGGTCCCCGATCTGCGCCCCCCAGTAGAGCGAGGCCGGAGCCCGTACCGTCGCCTCGGCCCCCGGGGCCGAAAGCAGCGACACGCCCAGCAGGCAGCCGATCCCGAAGCCGAGCGCGCGCCCCCGGGGGGAGCGCTTGCGCTCGGCGGGGGTGGGATCAGGGCAGGGGCGGGATCGGATTGCTCGCCAGTTCGCCAAATCGGTTCCCCGCGTAGAGGCCTTTGTGGATCGCCAGCGCAAACGCGCGGGTGGCGTTCGGAGACGTCTCCAGCGGCCAGTCGACGTTGCGGTCGACGGTGTTGAAGTAGACCAGGGCCCGTACCTTCGGGTACCGGCGCGGGACATCCTGGAACATCTTCCTGATCCACTGAGCCTTATGGCCCCCGAAGGAGCTGGTCGCGAGCTCGCCCAGCATCACCGGCTTGCGCGGGGCGATCCTCTTGGTGAGGAGCTGGTAGGCCGGATCGAAGATCTGCGAGAAGCTGCGCCAGGGTCGCGGATTGACCGGGTTGCGGCCCCAGTTGTACCCGTCGAGGCAGGTCCAGTCGACGTAGGAGCTCCCCGGGTAGAGGCTCTTGAGCCGCTGCTTGCGCAGGCGCTTCGGCGTATCGGCGTAAGGGCACCAGACCCAGGTCGCGTTGGTCGCCCCGACCGCGGTGAAGATGTCGTGGACGTGGCGCCAGGCGGCGACGTACTGGCCGGAGGAGTTGCCGTTGACGCCCTCGTACCAGGGGAACCAGTTGCCGTTCATCTCCCAGTCGAAGCGCAGGAAGAAGGGGTGGCCCCAGTTGCGGGCTTCTTCGGCGAATTCGCGGATGTAGGGGTCGTAGGCGCCGTCGATCAGGTTCCCGAGCTGGAAGGCGGGTTGTTCGGCCGAGGTGCGCGGGGAAGCTTCGGACCCCCAGCTGAAAAGCGGGATCGCGCCGTAGCCGCGGACGTTGTTCATCGCTTCGAGCGGAAAGCGGTAGGGAGAGCAGGGACTGCGGCTGCAGTCCTGCCACGGCGAGGAGAACTCGATCAGGGAGAGGCCCTTGCCGACCAGCTGTTCGAACTGGGCTATGCGGGTCATGTCCCAGGGGGGGTCGCGCTGCGCCGCCGGGTCGCTTATCCAGGCGCCCCAGTAGAGCGGTTTCCGCTTGATCTTCGGGGCCGGCTGCGGGCCTCTGCCCGGGCCGGCGGCATCGGCGACGGCGGCAAGCGCGAGCGCCCAGGCCAGCACGGCCAGGAGCAGCGGAACGATCGTTCGCGCCCGGAGGGGGCGCCGCGAGTGGACCCTCGAAACCAGGGGGATCAGTGTAGGGATCGCGCTTATGTTCACCGGAAAGCCCCTCAGCTCGGGGGTGCGATCGGGGCGGCGGGGAGCTGCCCGTAGTCAGCGCCGACGTAGACCGGCTGCCCGATTCCCTCGGCAAACGCCGAGGCGGCGGCGGCCGAGGTCTCGATCGGCCAGTCCATGCTGTCGTCGAATTTGTCAAACCACAGCAGGGCCCGGATCTGGGGGTATTCGGCCGGGACCCGGCTGAGGGCTTCGCGGATCCAGGCAGCCTTGTCCCCGCCCTGCTCGCTCGAGCCCATCTCGCCGATCATCAGCGGCTTGTTCGGCGCCACTTCGGCGGTGATCTCTTCGTAGGTGGTGGCGAAGAGCTGGTCGAAGCTGCGCCAGCCGCGCGGCGACGCGGGGTTCGTGCCCCAGTTGTAGCCGTCGAGGCCGGTCCAGTCGACGTATTCGTCGCCTGGGTACAGCGAGGAGAGAGCGGTGAGCGAGCTTCCCGGGTCGACGAACGGGCACCAGACCCAAGAGGCGTTGGTCGCCCCGACCGAGGTGAAGATGTCGTGGACGTGGCGCCAGGCGGCGACGTACTGGCCGGAGGAGTTGCCGTTGACCCCCTCCGCCCAGGGGAACCAGTTGCCGTTCATCTCCCAGTCGAAGCGCAGGAAGAAGGGGTGGCCCCAGTTGCGGGCTTCTTCGGCGAATTCGCGGATGAAGTCGTCATAGCGGCCTTCGATCACGTCGGAGAGCTGGAAGTCCGGCTCTCCGACGCTCGACGGAATCGCCTGCGAGCTCCAGCTCAGGACCGGGATCGACCCGTGCTGGCGGACGTTTTCCATCGGCGTGGTCGGAAAGGGGTAGAAGGAGCATTCGGATTCGCAGTCGGCGAACGGCTGGAAGAACTGGAGCAGCGAAGCCGACCTGCCTGCCTCGGACTCGAACTTGGCGAGGGCCGACATGTCCCAAGGGGCTTGTTCGCCGGTGACGTGGTCCCCGATCGTCGCGCCCCAGTAGAGCGGCTCCGGGGTCCGGCTCTCCGCGGCCTGCCTCGAGCCGCAGCGGCGCCGCACGGCGGCGGGGTTGACCCGCTTGGCGCGGGCGCGGAGGCAAGGGTTGAACCTCCCCACGACGCGCGCGTCGGCGAGCTTGGCACGGTGATGGGAACCGACCTTCGCGGCGCCAGGGGCGGCTACCGCGATCCCCGCGGTCAGCACGAGGATCGCAGCTGCCGCCCAGAGGGCATGCAGGGCGAGGTGGCTGGGAGGGCGCCTGGCCATAGAGGGCCATCGGCGCTCTGGCCGCTTGTTTCAGCGGCCGTTGCCCGCCTGGACAGATGTCCGGTCGGGGCTGAAATCGAGCGCTCAGCCGAGGGGCTGGATCTTCGCGGTGTTGAGGCTGCCGAAGCTGGCGGCAGGGTAGGTCGGGTTCTTGATGACTTCGGCGAAGGCGCCGGTGGCGGTGCTGGAGGTCTCGATCGGCCAGTCCATGCTGCTGTCGTATTTGTCGAACCAGAGCAGGGCGCGGATCTTCGGATATTCGGTCGGCACCTGGGTCAGCATTTCCCTGATCCAGGTCGCCTTCGAGCCGCCGTACTCACTGGAGGCGACCTCGCCGATCATCATCGGCTTGTTCGGCGCCACCGTTTCGACCAGGTAGCGATAGCTCGCGCGGTAGAGCTGGTTGAAGGTCTGCCACTGCCCGCCGTGGCTGGGGTTGGTGCCCCAGTTGTAGCCGTCGAGGCCGGTCCAGTCGACGTATTCGTCGCCGGGGTACTCGCCGCTGACCGCCTTGAAGGCTTCGAGGCCGCCGTACCCGCTGACGTTCGGGCACCAGACCCAGGTGACGTTGGTCGCCCCGACCGAGGTGAAGATGTCGTGGACGTGGCGCCAGGCGGCGACGAATTCGCCCGTCTTGTTGCCGTTGACGCCCTCCGACCAGGGGAACCAGTTGCCGTTCATCTCCCAGTCGAAGCGCAGGAAGAAGGGGTGGCCCCACTGCTTCGCCTTGCCGGCCCATTCGCGGATGTAGGAGTCGTAGCGGCCCGCGATGATGTCGGAAAGCTGGTAGTCCGGCTCGCTCACGTTGGAGGGGATCGACTCCGAGTCCCAGCTGACGACCGGGATCGAGCCGTTCTGGCGGACGTTTTCCAACGGGGTCCAGGGGAAGCTGTAGAAGCTGCAGCTGCCGCCGCTGCAGCTCGACCAGGGCTGGGAGAAGTGGATCAGGGACATCGACTTGCCGGTCAGTTCCTGGAACTTGGTGACAGCGGACATGTCCCAGGGCGCCGGGGTGCCGGTGAACTGGTTGCCGATCGTCGCCCCCCAGTAGACGGGGGCGCCGGTGCCGCTTTCGGGCAATGGTTCCGGCGCGAGTTCGGGTTCCGGCGCCAGCGTCGCCGTGCTGTTCGAGACGTTCACGGTGACGCTCGTCGTGGCCTTCACACCGCGGGAGCCGTAGGCGGTGGCGCTGAGGGTGTGGTTGCCGTTGGCGAGCCTGGTCGTGTCGAGGGTGCCGCCGTAGGGCGCCGAGGAGTCGCTGAAGCTGGCCGCCCCGTCGACGAGGAATTCCACCCGGTTGGGGGCGCCGGCGCCGACCGCGACTTCCCAGCCGATCGTTCCGGAGACCGTGGTCCCGTCGACCGGCGCGACGGTGCCGATCGCGAGGGCTTCCTTGGCGCCGCCGGTCCCGCTGTTGGTCTTGGTGCCGCTGGTGCTGGCAGAGGTGGTGTTGCTGCCGCCCAGCGCCCTGCCGGGGCCGATGTCTTCGGCGGCGAGGGCGCTCGCGGGGAGCAGCGCGAAGAGGGCGAAGCAGATGACGAGGAGCTTGGGGAGGTTTCCAGTGGGAGCCATTGCCCCGCACTCATCGGACCTCCCCCGCTAGCGATTCACTGCGGCCCGCGGGCGCTGGACGTTTGTCCGCGGCCGGCGTCGCGGCGACTGGACGTTACGTCGGCATCTGGCCCATCACTTTTAAGTAGTGAGCCGTAGAGATCGAGCAAAGCAGCCGCGCATTCGTCCCAGGAGGTGAGGTCCGGCGAGCTCTGCGGCGCCGGCTTGCCCAGCTCCTCGAGGGCGGCGGCCGCGATCTGCTCGGGGCTCGAGCCGAGCGGGATCGCGCGACCGAACCCGTCCTCGGCGAGCTCCGAGAGGCCGCCTGCGTCGGCGACGAGCAGCCGGCGGCGGGCGGCGGCGGCCTCGAGGGCGACCAGCGGATGGCTCTCGAACTCGCTCATCAGGACCACCAGCGAGACCCGGCCGAGCAGCGCCGCCATCCCCAGCGGGTCGCCGGCGGGGACGCTCGTCACCGCGACGCTCTCGCCGAGGCCGAGCTCCTCGACCCGGTGCCGCAGCTCCCCTTCGTAGGGCCCTTCGCCGACGATCAGCAACCGCGCCTCGGGCCGTTGCTCGAGCACGAGCGGGAAGGCCTCGAGCACGCGGTGGTGGCCCTTGTAACGCTCGAGGCGGCCGATCGAGGCGAGGGTCGGCACCGCCGGCTCGCCGCCGACCACGTCCCGGTCGGAGAAGTCGAGGTCGGTGCCGTTGGGGATGAAGGCGAAGCGCTCGGCCGGTACGCCGAGGAGCGCCCCGTATCTCTCGATCTCGAAGCGGGCGATGGCGACGAGGCGCACGGCCCGGCGCAGCAGCGGCCGCAGCAGCCGCATCTGCAGCCCCCGCGCCCGGTTCCGGTGCTCGAGCGAATGGCCGCCGCCGTGGAAGGTGACGACGTAGGGGACGCGCAGCGTCACCGCCCGCAGCATCGCCAGCGGCGCGACCAGCGTGTGGTAGCTCTGGACGTGGACGAGGTCCCACTGCCGCTGTCCCATCGCCCGCCAGATCCCCGGCGCCAGGTACCAGTCACGGCCGCGCGGCCAGGCGCGCAGGGTGCGGATGCGGACGCCTTCGTGGATCTGCTCGGCGGCGCGGTCGGCGTCGGGGTCGGTGCAGATCACCTCGACGCGGGCGCCCGCGGCGGCCATCCGCGTGCTCACCTCGAGCACGTGGCGCTCCACCCCGCCCTGCTCCAGGGGGCTGCGGGGGGTCACCATCAGCACCCGCGGCGCCGTGCCGTTGGAGCTCGGGTGCGCCGCTCCGGTCTCGTCGGGCTCGGCGATGCCCGTCCGGACGCGCAGGTAGTCGGTCGTGGTCGCGGCCAGGCCGAGGAAGATCATCGCCGCCCGGCTCGGGCCGCTGAAGTCGCCCTTGAAGACGGCGCCGAGGTCGCGGAGAACGCCGAGCGGCAGCGTTCGCCGCACGTAGGCGCGCTCGGAGGAGAGGCCGTCGCCGGTCCCCACCATGCCGCTCAGAACCGCCTTCGAACGACCCTCGGCGCGGCAGCGGTCGAGGAAGTAGCTGACCTTCCCGCGCGCCGGGGGAACGAGGTGCTCGACCGCGGCGGCGGGGTCGTAGAGGATCTCCGCCTCGGGCCAGCGCTGGTGGACGCGGATGCTGAGGTCGGTCTCCTCGCAGCCGACCGGCAGCGTCCCGACCCGGCCGAGATCATGGCTGAAACCGCCCACCTCGAGGAGGGACCGACGGCGGAAGGACATGTTGGCACCGACGAGGTTGCGGACCGGCTCGGGCCGCTTCGGCATCCCCGCGTGGGTGCAGCCGACGACCCAGTCGAACTCGGGCGGGAACCAGTCCGGCCTGCCCGCGACCCAGCGCGGCCGCACCGTGCCTCCCGCTCCGAGCACCTCGGGGTCGGCGTAGGCGGCCGCGAGACGCTCCAGCCAGTCCGGCGCGGCGATCGCGTCGTCGTCGAGGAAGGCGACGACCTCCCCCGTCGCCTCGGCGACACCGCTGTTGCGGGCGCCGGAGAGGCCCTGCCGCTCGCGGTTGGGGACGACGGTGACGTCGGGCCAGCGCCGGCGCGCCTCGGCCAGGAGCTGCGGAGCATGATCGATCACGAGGACGATCTCCCGCGCCGGACGGGTCTGCCCGCGCAGCGAGTCGAGCGCTTCGGTCAGAACCTCGAGACGCTCCTCGGTAAACGCGCAGATGACGACCGAGATCGTCGGCTGCTGCGTGTCGGAACCGGCATCCCCAGGCAAGTCGCGGATTCTGCCACGCGGGCGAAGGGACGGCGGCGGACGGATCCCAGCAGGCCTGGGGCACCATGCGCTCTGGCGCCTGCGCGATCGTCAAGCTCAGTGACCAAGATGGCCTCCACCCCAAGCGCGAGCACGCCCCGGCGGGACCGGCTGCGGGCGCACCTCGACGACCGCATGTACCGGACCGGTTACTACCTGATCCTCGGCACCGGGGCCTCGGGCGTGCTCGGTGTGGCCTTCTGGGCCCTGGCGGCGCGCTCCTACAGCGCCCACGTGGTCGGCCTCAGCGCCGCGGCCGTCTCCGCGATCGCCCTCGTCTCCGGGGTCTGCTCCCTCGGGCTCTCGGCGGTCCTGGTCCGCTACCTCCCCGTCGCCGGACCCGCCGGCCGGCCGCTGATCGTCGGCAGCTACGCCCTGACGATCTTCCTCTCGCTCCTGGCCGGCGGCGCCCTCGCCCTCACCACCGACGTCTGGTCGCCGAGCCTGGGGTTCCTCGGCGAAAACCTCTGGCCGCTGGCCTTCGCCCTCTCCACCGCGGCGATGACGACGTTCACCCTGCAGGACAGCGTCCTCACCGGGCTCCACGCGGCCGCATGGATCCCCCTGGAGAACACCCTCTACGCAGTCGCCAAGCTGGTCCTTCTGGCGGCCCTCGCCGGCCTGCTCCCCTTCGCCGGGCTGTTCGTCGCCTGGAACCTGCCGCTGCTGCCGGCGATCGTCGTCGTCAACTACCTGATCTTCCGGCGCCTGGTCCCGAAGATGTCGAGCGAGGGCGGGCTCGAGCGCAACAAAGTGATCGCGATGGCCGCCGGCAACTACGGCGGCAACCTGCTCGGCCTGCTCGGCAACATGTACCTGCCGATCCTCGTCGCCAACCGGACCAGCGCCGCCGAGGCCGCCTACTTCTACGTCCCCTGGATGATCTCGCTGACGGTCGAGCTGGTGGCGCTCAACATGATGACCTCTCTGACCGTCGAGGCCGCCCTCGACATGCCGCGCCTGCGCCAGCTCTCGCGGCAGGCCCTGAAGCAGTCGATGCGGCTGGTCGTCCCGGTGGCGGCGCTGACCGCGCTTCTGGCCCCGCTCGGGCTGCTGGTGTTCGGCCGTGAGTACGCCGACGAAGGGACGACGCTGCTGCGGCTGCTCGCCCTCGGCGCGATCCCCAACGTGATCGCCGCCCTCGGCGCCGGGGTCGCCAGGATCGAGCACCGGGGCTGGATCGTCAGCGCGATCCAGGGCTTCCAGCTCGTCTTCGTCGTCGCCCTCAGTGCCGCCCTGCTGCCCGGGGTCGGCATCGCCGCCGTCGGGATCGCCTGGACGGGCTGCCAGTTCCTGCTTGCGGCCTCCCTGCTGGCGACGGTCCTGCGGCCGGTCCTCTTCTCAGGAGGCGACCGCGGCGGCGGCCGGTAGCTGCGCCTGCCCCCGCCAGGCGACGAGCCGGCGCAGCGTCAACGTTCCGTGCGCCACGGCACTCGGGCCGATCAGGCCGAGCGCCAGCGTCACCCAGGCCTGCGGCTCGAGTGGGCGGCGGCTCAGGGCCGCAAGCGCGTAGCGCACGCCGGCGCTGCGCTTGCCGAGCAGGAAGGCCTGCACCGAGGCCACCCGCAGCAGCGTCGTGTACTGGCGCGGGCCGTGGCGACGCAGCGCCGCACCGTGACGGTCCAGCGCTGTCTCCGCCATCCAGAGCATGTCCGGCGCATCGCTGAACAGGCGCGGAACCAGTTCGTCGGCGACGGCGCTGCGCAGCCAGCTGTTGGGGGCGTCGGTGTGCTCGTGGCCGAGCACGTCATCCACGTAGAGCGCCTTCTCCCTGCTGGCCAGCTCGAGCTCCCAGAGCGTCTCCATCGCGCCGCGGCGGTCGCCGAAGAGCGGCGTCGTTTCGAAGACCGGGCGCTTTACGCAGTGCATCGCGTCGTTGCCGCCCTCGGCCTCCGCCCAGCGGATCCGCCCCTCATAGCCGATCGGCTCCGGCGGCGTGAAAGACGGCGTGACGCGACCGTCGTCCCAGAGCAGGCGGCTGCGGATTACCCGGACCCCGTCGGGCAGTTCGAGGACGATCTCGCGCAACCGCTCGAGCGCCTCGGGCAGCAGCTCCCAGTCGCTGTCGACGATCACCACCCAGGTGCCGGTGGAATTGGCGACCCCGGTGTGGCGGGAGGGGCTGATGCCGCGATTGCGCTCGTGGCGCACCACCTTGATCCGGGAGTCGTCGTAGCGTTCCAGCACAGTCACGGTGCCGTCGCTGGAGTGGTCGTCGACGACGATCAGCTCGAAGTCGTCGAAGCTCTGCCGCAGGACGCTGTCGATGCACCGGCAGACGATCCGCTCCCGGTTGTAGGTGGTGACGACGATGCTGAAGAAGGGTGGCGCCATCGAGAGGGCGGCAACCTAGCAGCGGCCCTTAAGTGTCATCTGAGCAAGACATCGTGCGAAGGTCAGGCACGGCGACGCCCGGCCGATCCCTATCTTTGCTCAAGCCGATGGAGACCCAGACCGCCCCTACCCCCGCCGCGATCGAGCCAGCGACGGCGCCCGAAACGATCCGCCTGCAGCCGACGAGCGGCTTCAGCCGCGTCCTCTCGCCGCACGAGCTGTGGCGCTACCGCGAGCTCGCGCTGCAGATCGCCGTCCGCGACGTCACGGTCCGCTACCGCCAGACCGCGCTCGGGGCCGCCTGGGCGGTGTTGCAGCCGGTCGGCTTCATGGTCGTCTTCACGCTCTTCTTCGGGCACCTCGCCGGAGTCGCCTCGGACGGGCTGCCCTACGCCCTCTTCAGCCTTTCCGGCCTGGTCCCCTGGACCTATTTCGCAACCGTGCTCATGCTCGGCGCGGAAAGCCTCGTCAACAACTCGGCCCTGGTCTCGAAAGTCTACTTTCCGCGAATCTTCGTGCCGGCCGGAGTGGTGGCGGCCGGCCTGGTCGATCTCGGGATATCGCTGGTGATCCTGATGGTCGTCGTCTTCGCCTCGGGCTTCGTTCCCAACGCGGCGATCCTCTTCGTACCCCTGCTGGTGGCGATCGCGGTCCTGACGGCACTTGGGGTCGGTGCCGCTCTGGCTGCGGTCAACGTCCGCTACCGGGACGTTCGCTACGTGGTCCCGTTCGCGATCCAGATGTGGCTGTTCGCGACGCCGGTGGCCTACCCCAGCAGCCTCATCGGCGAGCCCTGGAGGACCGTCTCGGCCCTCAACCCGATGGTCGGAGTCGTGGAAGGCTTCAGGTGGGCGACGCTCGGCACCGGCGACGCGCCGCTGGCGCTGATCGGGGTTTCGGCGCTCTCCGCCTGCGTGCTCTTCGTCGCCGGCCTCGCCTACTTCGACCGCGTCGAGCGCGGCTTCGCGGACTTCGTCTGAGCATGTCCGGCAGCGCGATCGACATCCACGGGCTCGGCAAACGCTATGCGCTGGGCCTGCACGGCGGCTACGGGTCCGACACCCTTCGCGAGCGGATCCAGCACCTGGGCCGAAACGCCCTGCGAAAGGCCGTGCGCCGCGGTCCGCCCGCGCGAGAGGAGAGCTTTCTCTGGGCACTCCGCGACCTCGACATCAAGATCGACAGCGGCGACGTGGTCGGGCTGATCGGGCACAACGGCGCCGGCAAGAGCACCCTGCTGAAGGTGCTCTCGCGGATCACCGAGCCTTCCGAGGGATACGCCGAGGTGACCGGACGGGTCGGCTCGCTGCTCGAGGTCGGTACCGGCTTCCACCCGGAGCTGACCGGTCGCGAGAACATCTTCCTCAACGGCTCGATCCTCGGCATGAGGCGGGCGGAGATCAACGCCCGCTTCGACGAGATCGTCGAGTTCGCCGAAATCGAGCGCTTCCTCGACACCCCGGTGAAGAGGTATTCGAGCGGGATGTCGGTGCGACTCGCGTTCGCCGTCGCCGCCCACCTCGAGCCGGAGATCCTCCTCGTCGACGAGGTGCTGGCGGTGGGGGACGCCTCTTTCCAGCGGAAATCGCTGGCGAAGATGAACGAGGTCGCCAGACAGGGCAGAACGGTGATCTTCGTCTCGCACAACCTGGCGATCATTCAGGCGCTCTGCGAGCGGGTGGTGCTGCTCGAGCACGGCAGGGTGATGGCCGACGGTCCGGTGCGCTCCACGATCGACAGCTACCTGCGCCAGCTGGAGTCCGCCGCATCCGCCGACCTGCTCCAGCGCACCGACCGGGAGGGGGGCTGGGAAGAGTCGATGGTCAAGCGCATCGAGGTGCGGGAACGGGAGGGGGGCACGGCGGACGTGGTCGTCGGCGGACGCCCGGCGACGATCCTCGTCCACGTGACCGAGGTGCTGCCGGCGATGGAGTGCCAGCTGACGATCGTCGACAGCCTCGGCCACCCGCTGATGACGATGGACAGCGAGATCTCCTCCGAGCAGGACGTCCGCGACGACGAGCTGGGGCCCCGGATCGAGTGCGAGATCGGCGCCCTGCCCCTCCTACCCGGGCGCTACCGGATCGACGTCGTCCTCAAGGGGAACTCCCACATCCAGGACGGACTGCAGGCTGCCAGCTTCTTCGACGTCGAGGCCGGGGTGATGGACGGGCGGCCGATGCCGGTCTCCGGCGCCGAAGGCAACCTGGCGGTTGCCCATACCTGGCGCCTGCCGGCCTAGGCGCCTCTGCGGGCGACGATGACCCGGCGCGCCACCCCGCGGGGCAGGCCGGCGGCGACCCCGATGGCCTCGCGTGCCGCCGAGCGCGGCGAGTGGCGGATGGCTGCACCGAGGTACCGGACCGAGGACACCGGGCGGCCGGCTTGCGTCATCCGGGTCGCCGCGCGGAGGTCCAGGCGGGAAAGCGCCAGTCGCCCCAGCGGTGAATGCCGCAGGTCGGGACGGCGTTCGAAGAGCTTTTCGAGCGCCCGTTCCGTGTTGACTTCAGCGGCCGACGTCCGGCCCGTTATCGAGGCATGGTGGCGCCGGTACCTCGAGGCGATGAAGCCGCCGCCGCGGACCGGTGCGCGTTCGAGCGCTCGCAGGACGTAGTCGAAGTCCTCGTTGGGGAACGAGGAGGGGTCGAACCCACCCACCGCCTCGACCACGGCACGGGGGAGCAGCATGCCGGTGATGTAGACCGTGAAGTCGCCGAGCATGCACTCGGCCAGGGCATCCCCCTGCACCGTGGAGCCAACGGTCTTCTGGGGCCGCAAGTCGTCGTCGCAGACGAGGGTGTCGCCGTAGGAGATCGCGCCGTCGGGGCCGCTCAGCTCGAGCAGCTTCGCCGTGCTGCCGGGCTCGAGGACGTCGTCGGAGTCGACGAAGCGGATGGCCTCGCCCCTCGCCCGCTCGATGCCGGCGTTGCGGGCAGCGCAGAGCCCGCCATGGGGCACCCTGACCACGTCCAGGCGGGGGTCGTCCAGGTCGCGGAGCAGGTCGGCGGCAGGCTCGTCGCTCCCGTCGTCCACGACGATCAGCTCGATCTCGCAGCCGTCCTTCGCGAGCGCGCTCGCAACCGCCTCTCGCAGCCAGCTGGGCTTCGTGTTCCAGACCGGCATCACCAGGCTAACCATCGGGCGAACCCTATCCCCGGGTCTGGATGCCTGAGCTCAGACTAGGATGAGCGGATCGCAGCGCCGACCTTCGCGATCGTCATCACCGCCTACGAAGCCGCCGGCACCGTGGCCGCTGCGGTCGAGTCGGCCCTGCGGCAGACCCTCCCAGCCCGCGAGGTGATCGTCGTCGACGATGGCTCCAAGGACGAGCTCGAGGCCGCGCTGCGCCCCTTCGGCGATCGGATTCGCACGATCCGCCGCGAGAACGGGGGCGGCGCCGCGGCCCGCAACACCGGCTGGCGGGCGAGCGATGCCGACTTCATGGCCGTCCTCGACGCTGACGACCGCTACCACCCGCGCCGCCTGGAGGTGATCGCGGAGTTGGCACGCAGGCGGCCCGAGCTCGACCTCATCACCACCGACGCCCGCCTTCTCCTCGGAGGCGAGCCGCAGGGCACCTTGGCCGCCCGTACGCCGTTCGTCGAAGACGACCAGCGCACGGCGATCTTCGACAGCTGCTTCCTAGGCGGCTGGCCGGCGATCCGCCTCAGCCGCCTGGAGTCGATCGGCGGCTTCGACGAGAGCTTCCGGATCGCCTACGACTGGGATTGCTGGCTGCGGGCCCTGCTCGACGGCGCCGTCGCCGGCTTCTGCCAGGAGGCCTACTACGACTACGTCGTGCACGAGGGCAGCCTCTCGGCCAGCCGGGCGGCGAGCCTTTGGGAGCGGGCGCGGCTGCTCGAAAACGCCTCCCGGAATCCGGGCCTGCGCGACGAGGAGCGACCGGCGCTGGAGCGGGCGCTGCGGATGCACCGCTCCCGGGCGGTCATGGCCGACGTCCAAGACACCCTCTACGGCTCGGCGCCGCGCAGTCGGCTCGCGGGGCATGTGATCGCTCCCCGGCTCGATCTTCGGGCCCGGGAGACAGCGCTTCTCGCAGCAGCTGCCCCCCGCCTGGCGCGGCGCCTGGTCCGTCGCGACCGCTCCCTCACGGAGCGCCTGAGTGCCGCAAAGGAGCCGGCATGACGCGGGATCCCACGGCTGCGATGGCGGCGGAGCCGCCAGGGCTACCCACGATGAGCAATGGTGAGGAACGCGCTTGGCCGCCCCCAGGTGAGGCGCCACTGCTCCAGCCGCACCGCGGCGGCGAGGAAGGGGAAGGCGAGCATTCGGACCGGCAACAGCGAGGCTTTGATCCTGTCGCAGACCTCCTGCGCCGCCGCGACGAGACTGCGATAGGTCGGCCGCATCGCTACCGGCTCCAGTCCCGCCTCGCGCAGGAGCCCCGTCATCTCATCCTTGCCGTACCCGTGCCGGACCTCGTCACGCCAGATCCCGGAGCTACCGGGAAGGACCGGGCGCCAGTCCCGCTCCGGCACCTGGAGCGCCAATGCTCCCCCTGGACGCAGGGCGCCAGCGATCGCCGCGAGGGCCGCGCGGTCGTCGGGGATCTCGTGCAGGCACTCGATGGCGATGACGGCGTCGAACCCCGAGCTCGGCAGCGGCTGGGTCAGGTCGGCCGTTTCGAAGGCGGCGTTGCCGATGCCGCGCTCTCGAGCGCGCGCGCGGGCGCGCTCGAGCATGTCGCCGCGGCGATCGACGCCGACGACGCTCCAGTCGGGGTGCCGCTTCGCAATCGCCAGCGAGAGCAACCCGTCCCCACAGCCGGCGTCGAGCAGGCGCAACGGCCGCCCCGCGGCCGCCTCGGTCAAGACCTCATCCGCGAGCGCCAGCCGCAGCCGCCGCGACGGCGCCAGCAGCGCAATCCGCTCCTCGAGCACCTTCCGTAACTTCGAGAGATGTCCCATGGAC
>DASTAR010000161.1:0-3499 GCA_035712505.1 Solirubrobacterales bacterium | reverse complement strand
AGCGCTCCAGCACCTCTCGCTCTTCCTCGCTGAGCGTCACATCCACACGAACGGGCATCAGGCCTCCCATCGTCGCTTGCGATGGCGACGACTTCGACGGCCGGAAGCCTATGCCTGCGGACTATCGACTCAGGTCACTAGTAGCGCCGGTGGGTGCTCCTGAAGCTTTCGCTATCATTGCTATCACCATGGCGCAGTTACTGGTTCGAGACATTGAGAGCGACGTCGTGCGGGAGCTGAAGATTCGCGCCGCACGACACGGCCGATCGGCGGAGGAGGAGCACCGGCAGATCCTCCGCGATGCGCTTCGCGGCCATGGTCGGGCCAAGCCCCTCAAGGAGCTTCTGCTCGAGATGCCCGATGTCGGCGAGGACCGCGACTTCGAGCCCCCTGAGGACCTCGGCCGGCCAGTCGAGCTTTGAGCTACCTGCTCGATACCAACGTCATCTCCGAGTTGCGCAAGGGCGAGCGAGCCGATGCCAACGTCACCGCCTGGTTCGCCGGTGTCGCCGACGAGGACATCTTCCTCAGCGTCCTGACGATCGGCGAGATCCGCCGCGGGATCGAGAACGTGCGACGCCGCGACCCCGACTCGGCGGCCACCTTGGACCGCTGGCTCATTCTCGTGAACGAGGCCCACGGCGAGCGCGTCGTCCCGATCGACCGCGCGATCGCCGAGGAATGGGGGAGGATGAACGGCCCGGACCCCCTGCCCGTCATCGACGGCCTGCTGGCCGCGACGGCACGGGTCCTGGGCCTGACGCTGGTCACTCGCAACGTCGCCGACGTTGCGAGCACGGACGTCGAGCTGCTCGATCCGTTCGCCGGCTCCTAAGCAGCCTTCGCAAACTCGGCCTTGCGGTAGACGCCTCTTTGCCGGCGTCAGCTACCGATCCTTGACCCTGTCCATCGCCTCGAAGGCGGCCTCCTCGCCGAAGTAGTTGAGGACGAAGAGGTAGACGAAGCCGGCGAGAGCGTCGTGGGCAGTCTCCGTTTCCGCTCGGACCAACATCTGGCGCAGGTAGCCCTCGACAGCTCCCATCATCAAAGGCGCCACATAAGGTATGGACGAGCGCGCCCCGGGTTCTTCGCGCGCGCTCTCGATCGCGGGGACGAAGCGGCTCAAGATCTCGTCGTGCACGGCCGTTGCGCCCTTCACCGCTCGGACCTCGACGAGCAGCGCCGCGGCGAGCGCGGGGTCGGCGGTGACGAAGTCGAGCAGTTCGCCCAGCGCCCGTGTGAGGCCGTGGCACCACGTCGCTCCGCTGCGCCCCGCTGCGAGCATCCGTTCCGCCAGCTCTCCCGCAACCCTTTCGTAAGCGGTGAGGAAGCACTCGTCCTTGCTGCGGAAGTGCTGGTAGAAACGGCCGCTGGGTTCGCCGCTGCGCTCGAGGACGTCGTCGACGGTGGTCTGGTGGTAGCCGGACTCCCCGGCGGTACGGAGCATGACGTCGCCCAGTCGCCTCGCGGACGCCTCGTCTACCCCGTGCCGGCCATCCAGGTCGCCTCTCCCCACCATCCGCGCGGGTACCCTAGCCCATTCTTAGGTACTTCTGTCACCCGAGCCTTCCGAGGAAGCTCAGCGGCTTTCGGCTACACCGTGAGGGGCCGTTATCCTCATGGTATGAGGGCACTTCCAGGCAGGGCATCGCGTGTTCCGCCGGGCCCTCAGCCGGTGAGCCGCGACGAAGCGTCCGCCGATCAGCGGCGCCGCATCCTCCGTGCGACCGCGGAGCTGGTCGCCAAGCGCGGCTTCCAGGGAACGACGAGCGAGCTGATCGTGCGCCGCGCCCGGGTTGGGTATGCGACCTTCTACAAGCACTTCGCCGACAAGGAGGAGTGCCTGCTGGCGCTCTTCGAAGAGGTCTCCGGCCGGATCGAGGCGAGGCTGTGGGAGGTCTACGAGCAGGAGCCCGGCGCCTGGCCGCAAAAGGTCGCAGCCGTCCTCCGCGCCCTCTTCGCGCTGATCGCCGCCGACCCCGTCGTCGCCAAAGCCTGCCTGGTCGAGACGCTGAGCGCCGGTCCGGCGGCGGTCGCCGCCTACGAGGCGGCGCTGAAGAGCCTTGCCCCGATGCTGCGTCCGGGGCGCGAGCTGAACCCGAGAGGCGACAAGCTGCCGGCCACGCTCGAGGACACGATCGCCGGCGGCGTTCTCTGGGTCGCCTACCAGCGCCTGATCGTCGGCGAGGCCGGCGAGCTCGAGCAGTGCCTGCCGGAGACGATCGAGTTCGTCCTCACCCCGTATCTGGGCGAGGAGGAGGCGGTGCGCGTCGCCGCCGGGGAACTCTCCTCGGCGGGACCGGCCTGACCCGGGCACCTGACTCCTCGCGCGGGGAGGCGGATATCCTGCGCCCGTGCAAGACGAGGAGGAGCTCGGTCCCCTCCCCCCGGGTCGCCACGGCTTCTCGCGGGAGCAGGTCGCGGCCCATCAGCGCGAGCGCCTGATCGCCGGCCTGGCCGAGGCCGTGGTAGAGCACGGCTACAACGCCGTCACGATCGGCCACATCACCAAGGCGGCCAAGGTCTCGCGGAGGGCCTTCTACGCGCAGTTCGAGAGCAAGGAAGAGTGCTTCCTCGCCGCCTTCGAGATCGTCATCGCCCACATGGGCGAGCTGATCACCGAGGCGATCGCGCCGATCCCCGACTGGCCGCACCGGGTCGTCGCCGGGCTCCGCGCCCTGCTCGCCTTCCTCGCCTCCGATCCCGCCCTGGCCCGCCTCTGCCTGGTCGACTCGCTGAGCGCGGGCCCGGCGATCGCCGGCCGCTTCGGCGAGGCGATCGCCGGCTTCAGGCCGCTGCTGGAGCCGGGCCGGGCCGAGCGCCGCAGCCCGCGGCCGCTGCCCGACTCGACCGAGGACTCGCTGATCGGCGCCCTCGCATCCCTGATCAGCCGCTCGGTCGCCGCCGGCGAGGCCGAGCGCCTGCCGGGGCTCCTTCCCGACTTCGTCGAGTTCGTGCTGATGCCGTACCTCGGGCCGGACGAGGCCCACCGGCTCGCGCGGGAATCCCGCTAGAGCCCTCTCCAGTATAGGAACTCTCCTCTCCAGTTGAGAACGTCTGCTGGACAGACCTGTTTCCGCATGCTTCCATTCCCCTGTCGGAACGTTCGACACTCATTGGGAACGCAGTACACCCAGAGGTCACAGGGACACAGGAAGCGAGTTCCACGAGGGACCGCACGGGAGTGCGGCAGGCAGCGGGACTCAGGGACAAAGGGAGAGAAACTCATCGACTCGATCGCGCCACCCATCTTCGGCCTCCGCCGCGCCGGCCGGCCGATCTGCGTGCGTCTTCCCTCCCTGGCAGACGGCGCAGCGGGAGCCGGTTCCCTGACGGCTCCCACGAGCAATGCGCCCGCTCCCCTCTGCGCCGAGGGGGTTCCCCGCCCCTCCGGCCGGGACCGATCGCAACCGCTCACCAGTACCCGTCGCTCCGCCGCCCGGCACCCTGACCCCCGGGCGGCGGGGCTGGCGGCCACCGATCTTCAGCCAAACGCATG
>DASTAR010000160.1:0-5300 GCA_035712505.1 Solirubrobacterales bacterium | reverse complement strand
CGTCGGCTCCGACTTCATCGACATCCTCACCATGTACGAGGCCGACCCCGACACCGAGCTGATCGTGATGGTCGGCGAGATCGGCGGCGACGCCGAGGAGCGGGCGGCCGAGTTCATCGCCGCCGAGGTCTCCAAGCCCGTCGTCGCCTACATCGCCGGCTTCACCGCGCCGCCCGGCAAGCAGATGGGCCACGCCGGGGCGATCATCTCCGGCTCCTCGGGCACCGCCCAGGCGAAGAAGGACGCGCTCGAAGCGAAGGGCGTGCGGGTCGGCGAAAGCCCGACCGAGACGGCAGCGATCGCCGCCGAGATGCTCCGCTCGCTGTAGCTCACTAGGCCGTGACTGAGGCAGTAGCTGCCGCCTCGGCCGGCGTGTCTGACTTCCTGCCCCCATACGAGGGTCTTGGGTCAGGCACGCCTGGTGGTTCTCCCCCTGAGCGGCTCGGGGTGGGGGGACGGTGGGGGTTCGCCCACGCTCGTTGGGGGGAAATTCGTGGGTTCGGCGGCGTTGCTAGGGTCGTTGACCGATGGCGAGCGACACGATCTCATTCGCGCGGGGGGCTCCAAGCGCCGACATCCTCCCTCACGAACAGGTGCGGGAGGCGGCGCAGCGGGCGCTGGCCTCCGACTGGGAAACGGCCCTCTCCTACGGCGTCGGGATCGGCCATCCGGGGCTCTGCAAATGGGTCGCGGAGCGGCACGGGCATCTCGAGCCGGCGCAGGTGATGATCACCAACGGCTCGCTCGAGGCGGGGGCGATGCTGTTCGGGCATCTCCTCGGTCCCGGCGACCGCGTCGCCGTCGAGCAGCCGACCTACGACCGCACGCTGCTCCTCCTGCAGCAGCTCGGCGTCGAGCTGGTGCCGGTCTCCCTCGAGGCCGACGGGCTCAACCTCGCCGAGCTGGAGGCGGCGCTCGAGCAGGGGCCGCTGAAGTTCGCCCACGTCATCCCCAACGCCCACAACCCGGCCGGCTGCACGCTCTCGGCGGAGAAGCGGCAGCGCCTGGTCGAGCTCGCCGCCGAGCACGACTTCTGGATCTTCGAGGACGATCCCTACCGCGAGCTGCCCTTCGAGGGCGAGCCGCTGGAGACGATGCTCTCGCTGGACCAGGCGGGGAAGGTCATCCACGCCTCCTCGTTCTCCAAGACGGTCAGCCCCGGCGTCCGCGTCGGCTACCTGGCCGGGCCGGCGGACGAGATCGGGAAGCTCGCCAAGAAGGCCAACGAGACCTACATCTCGCCGAACATGCTGGCCGAGGCGATCGTCCTCGAGCTCTGTCGCAGCGGCGAGCTCGACCGCAACATCGAGTTCGTCAAGGGCGAGCTGAATGCGCGCTGCGACGCGCTCGTCTCGGCGCTGGAAGAGCAGGTTCCCGAGGCCGAGTTCGTCGTCCCCCGCGGCGGCTACTTCCTCTGGCTGGACCTCGACGAGGGCACCGACAGCGCCGCCCTGCTGGCAGAGGCCAAGAACCACGGCGTCACCTTCGTCGCCGGCCCCGACTTCATGCTCGAGGGCGGCGAGCGCAGCCTGCGGCTCTCCTTCGCGCCGGTGCCGGCCGACAAGGCGGCCGAGGGCGTCCGCCGGATCGCCGCAGCACTGGAGCAGCTGCGCGCCTTCTCGCCCTCCTAATTATTTGGAAAAGATCTCCCCGGCCTGGGCCGGCGCGGCTACGATCCTTCCTCACTTCAAGGGAGAGGACTTAAGGATGGGCATGTTGCGGGTGAAGTCGGTATGGGTGGCGGCTGCGGCCGTCGCGATCTTCGGAGTCGTCGCCGCACCCGCGGGAGCAGCGTCGCAGCGGCCGGTGTGTCCCGGCCCGGTCGCCGCCGGGCAGGCGCTTTGCAGCTCCCGCGTCGTCACCGACGGCCAGGGCGCGCCGCAGGCGACGACGGCGCCGAAGGGATACGGCCCGGCCCAGTTCCACGGGGCCTATGGGCTGCCGAGCAGCGCCGCGACCAGCCAGACGATCGCGATCGTCGACGCCTACGACGACCCCAACATCGCCAACGACCTCAACACCTACAGCAGCCAGTTCGGCCTGCCCCTCTGCAACAGCGCCAACCCCTGCTTCCAGAAGGTGAACCAGAGCGGCAGCGCCAGCGGCCCGTTCCCCCGCACCGACGGCGGCTGGTCGCTGGAGATCGCCCTCGACGTCGAGGTCGCGCACGCGATCTGCCCCAACTGCAAGATCCTCCTGGTCGAGGCAAGCTCGAGCAGCCTCGGCAACCTCTCAGCCGCGGTGCGGACGGCGGCGAACCTGGGTGCGACGGAGATCTCCAACAGCTACGGGGGCTCCGAGTTCTCCTCCGAGCTGAGCGAAACCTACGCCGCTCCGTACAACCAGCCGGGCATCGCCGTCACCGTTTCCTCCGGTGACAACGGCTACGGCTCGTTCGGCTTCCCGGCCGCCCTCTCTTCGGTGATCACGGTCGGCGGCACGACGCTGAACCTCGGCGCCGCGAACAGCTACGGCAGCGAGAGCGTCTGGAGCGGGGCCGGCAGCGGCTGCAGCCTCTACGTGACCGCGCCCTCCTGGCAGAGCTTCCTCAGCGCCTGTGCCGGCAAGCGGGGCAGCGCCGACGTCGCCGCCGACGCCGATCCGGCGACCGGCGCCGCCGTCTACGACTCGGTCAAGTACCAGGGCCGCTCCGGATGGATGCAGGTCGGCGGGACCAGCCTCTCCTCGCCGCTGATCGCGGGGGTCTACGCGCTCGCGGGGGGATTGCCGGCGGGCAGCACCGGTGCCTCCGCGCTCTACGGTCACCTCGGCGACGGCACCGTCCTGCACGACGTCACCAGCGGCGGCAACGGCAACTGCTCGACGATCATGTGCAAGGGCGCGGCCGGCTACGACGGCCCGACGGGCGTCGGAACGCCGCTGGGCGTCGGTGCGTTCTAGGGTCGGCTGGCCAGGCAGAGCAGGGACGCAGTCCTCCCACCCGCGAGCAGTGAGGGCCCTGCTGGGCGCCTGGTCGGACGACCCTCAATCGTGAGGTGCGGGCGCGGCTGCGGAACGCAGCGCGCCCGCCGAGGCGATGACCACGAGGGCGATCGCGATCGCCTCGCGGGCGGCGAGGCCCTGGGAGAGCGCCAGAAAGCCGATCGCGGCTGCGACCGCCGGCTCGAGGCTCATCAATACGCCGAACACAGCTCGAGGCAGGCGGCGGAGGGCCTCCATCTCGGCGGCGTAGGGGACCGCGGTGCTGAGGACGCCGACGGTGGCGCCGGCGGCGAGGGTGGAGACGGCGAGGAGGTCGGTCCCGCCCTGCGCGATCCCGAGCGGGGCGACGATCGCCGCCGAGATGATCGCTGCAATCGTCGCCCCACCGGGGCCGGGGCCGAGGGCGCCGACGCGGGCGCTCATCAGGATGTAGGCGCCCCAGAAGAAGCCGGCGGTCAGGGCCAGCACCACCCCCAGACCGTCGACGCCGCCGCTGGTGCCATCCGAGAGCAGGACGATCCCGGCTGCCGCCAGCAGCACCCAGAGAACGTCGCGCGGCCGCCGTGAGCCGAGCACCGCCACGCCGAGCGGGCCGACGAACTCGAGCGTCACCGTGATCCCCAGCGGCAGCCGGTCCAGGGCGGCGTAGAAGAAGAGGTTCACCGCCGCGACCGAGACGCTCAGCAGCCAGACGTCCCGGTGCGGCCACTCCCGCGTCCGCAGCGGCGCCCCGCGCGTGAACAGCAGCAGCGCGATCGCGCCGAAGCCGGCGCGCAGGAAGACGGCCCCCGCCGGTCCGACCGAGTCGAAGAGGCCGGTCGCCAGCGCCGCGCCGCTCTGCACCGAGACGATCGACGCCAGCGTCAGCAGCGCCGCGCCGCGCGTGCCCTTACCTGTGCTCCCCCCGAACTGCATCAAATTCCCCCTCTACTGGGGGGGAAATTTGATGCAGTTCGAGACATCCGAGAAGTTCGGAGCATCCGGGGGATTCTGATCTACCCCGTGCCGCTGCCCGTAGCTTTTGGAGGATGGCGGTGCGGCGAGAGAAGGCGGAGCGGCTGGCGGACGAGGAGCTGATGCCCCTCGTCAGCCGCAGGGACCCGGACGCATTCGAGGTCCTCTACGACCGCCACGGCGGGGCTGTCTACTCGCTCGCATACCGGATCGTCGGCGACCGCACCGCTGCCGAGGAAGTCACCCAGGAGGCCTTCATCTCGGTCTGGCGCAGCGGCGCCCGCTTCGACGCGACCCGAGGCAGCGTCCGCTCCTGGCTCCTCAGCATCGCCCGCAACCGGGCGATCGACTTCCTGCGCAGCAAAGCCGGCAAGGCCCCGAAGCTCGACTTCGACGACGAGTCGGCCCTGGAGCAGCGCCCAGCGCCGGAGCGCACCGAGGAGGAGGCGCTGCGGCGCGAGACCGCAACCGAGGTGCGCGGGGCGATCGGCAACCTCCCGGGCGAGCAGGCCAAGGTGATCGAGCTCGCCTACTTCGGCGGCTTCAGCCATTCGGAGATCGCCGAGATCCTCAGCCTGCCGATGGGGACCGTGAAGGGGAGGATGCGGCTTGGCCTGGAGAAGATCAGGGGAGAGCTGGCGGAGGGCTTGACGTGAGCGACGGCAACCACGCGCTGTGGAGCGAGGACCTGGCGGCCTACATGCTCGGTGCGCTGGAGCCCGGCGAGGCGGCGGGCTTCGAGCGGCACCTGGAGGGATGCGAGCGCTGCCGGAGCGAGGTGCGCTGGTTCGAGCCGGCGGTCAACTCCCTATCGGAGTCGGTCGAGCGGCAGGAGCCGCCGCCGCGGCTGCGCGCGGCGCTGATGGCCGAGGTGCGGGCGGATGCGCGCGCGGCCGAGGCCGAGGCAGAGCCCGAAGGCGGGTCCGTGCTCGGCTGGGTCCGCGGCAAGTTCAGCCCCCGCGGGCTGAGGCTCGCCAGCGGCTTCGCGGCGCTCGCGCTCGCGATCGCCGCGGTCGCCGGCTACGAGATCGGCAAGGGGGGCTCGGCGAGCAACAGCGGTGGCGTGACCCTGAGCTCCCGCCAACACGGGATCGCCATGAAGATGGTCCGCGAAGGCGACGGCGGCACGCTCCACCTCGCCAACGTCCACCAGCTGCCGCCCGGCAAGGTGCTGGAGGCGTGGGTGCGGCGCGAAGGCACGGTCGAAGCGGTGCCGGCGCTGATGGTCCCAGATCGCAAGGGCCAAGCAGAGACGACGATCTCCGACATGAACGGCGTCGACACGGTGATGGTCACCGAAGAGCCGCAGGGCGGCAGCGACACTCCAACTAGCAACGCAATAGTGACGATGACCGTGTCGCAGTAGGGGTCGGGCCACCCTCTCCAGACACTCAACCACGAGC
>DASTAR010000159.1:0-8776 GCA_035712505.1 Solirubrobacterales bacterium | reverse complement strand
TGCGCCAAAGACTCCTGCGGCAGGAAGCACGGAAATCGGTTTACCGCCCTCCCTCCAAGGAATGTCTCGCGCTACTTCAGGCTTGGAGAGGCGAGTTGCTTCGAGTGAGAAGTTGAAGGGCTCAAGAAATGAGCGGGCGTTGTGAGCGCGGAACCCCAGCAGCATGGATGCGCCGCGCGTCTGTAGAGCCTCTGTTTCTGCCATCAGAAGGCGAGTGTCGCAGAAAACTGCCGAAAAGACGCTCCAAGGCGCCGGTTGGACATAGATCTGCAGTCAGATGATCCTCATCGGGTTCGTGAGGCGCTCAGGTTCAGTGCGAAGCTGCCGTGTCAACGTGAGGCAGCGCCGTTTTCGCGGCGTATATGGCCTCTAAGTGGCCTATTGCGCGGTGTGGGCCATGCTTGAGCGGCTTGAGGGGGTCAGTTGAAGCCGAGCTTCAATCATCCTCCTCGTCATGGGGATGGCGATCCTTCCTAAGGGGGAGGACGCCTCCCTAACTATCGGACAGAGGCGACACGGAGACCTGTTCGGCTGAGCACGGCACCACGCACGCACGGTTCAGCTACTCGAGAAGTGATAGGCCGCCCAACTTCCGGCATTCAGTCGGTTTCAGCCTTCAAATGGCTACGAAGTTCCTTCAGCTCCCTTGACCAAGCCTTGTCTGGTGGATTTGCGCGAAGCCCCTCTTTTAGAGCCGCTGCGTTTCCCAGCGTTTCGGGACCGACTGACTTGGCGTGCTCATCGGCTTCGGCCTGTAGTCGTGGCGCCGGCTCGTAAGCTGCGCCCTTCTCGCGCTCCAGCCCTTCGAGCAGACCGACTGCGCGGCAGGCGCCGATCAGCTCCGTGAACTCCACCGGGCCGAGGGGCCAGTTGAAGCCGAGCTTCATTGCCGTGTCCATGTCCTCGGGCGAGCCGATCTGCTCTTCTTGGGCGAAGGCGGCCTCGTTGGCTATTTGCGCGATCAGGCGGGGTAGGACCTGCTCGGCGACCGGGTCGATCTTGGCAAGCTGGTCGGGATCCAGGACGGGTGCGTCTATGCCCAGGTCGGGATCGGACTCGCGGTGACTGCCCTCGCTGTAGTCGTGGTAGCCGTGGCCGCTCTTGCGGCCGAGCTTGCCTTCGGCGACCAGCTGCTCTTGGATCGGGCTGGGGCGCCAGCGCTCGACTTCGCCGCTCTGGGCGAAGAAGGAGCGGGCGATTTCCAGGTTGACGTCTAGGCCGATCAGGTCCAGGAGCTCGAACGGGCCCATGCGGAAGCCGCCGCCGAGGCGGACGATGCGATCGATCGTCGCCGCGTCGGCGACGCCGTCGCCGAGGATCCGCAGCGACTCCAGCGAGAAGGGGCGGGCGAGGCGGTTGGCGACGAAGCCGGGGGAGTCCTTGGCGCGGATCGGGGTGCGGCCCATGCGCTCGCCTACTTCGGTCGCCGCGGCAAGGGCCTGCTCAGAGGAGCGCTCGGTGGCGACGATCTCGACCAGCTTCATCAGCGGCGGCGGGTTGAAGAAGTGCATGCCGACGACCCGCTCGGGCTGCGGCACTCCCTCGGCGATTTCCGAGACGCGCAGGGAGGAGGTGTTGCTTGCCAGGGTCGCCTCCGGCCCCAGGACTTCGGCGAGCTGGTTGAAGATCTCGCGCTTCAGCTCCAGCCGCTCCGGCGCCGCCTCGATCGCCAGCTCGGCACCGGCCATCTGCTCGACGTCCTCGGCCGGCTGCACCCGTTGGGCGGCCGCCGCGGCATCCTTCTCGCTCCAGCGCCCGCGCGCGGCGCCTTTTTCGAGCGCCTGCCGCAGCGCCTCCGCGCTCTGGGTCGCCACCCCCGGCAGCGGGTCGTAGAGGACGGTCTCGTAACCGCCCAGCGCGGCGATCTGGGCGATGCCGCGACCCATCGTCCCCGCCCCGACCACGCCGACGCGGGAGACGCTCACCGGCCCCTGAACTGCGGCTCGCGTTTCTCGAGGAAGGCGGTCATCCCCTCGACCCGGTCCTCTGTCGCCATCGCTTCATCGAAGAGCACGCGCTCGGCCCGCAGGCCCTCGGCCAGTCCGGTCTCCTCGGCCACCTGGACCGCCCGTTTGGCCAGCCGCGCTGCCACTGGCGGGCGCCTGGCGATCTCCTGCGCCAGCTCGATCGCCTCGTTCAGCCAGGCACCGTCGCCGCTGACCACTTTGTTGACGAGACCCCAACGCTCCGCCGTTTGCGCATCCCAGCGGCGGCCGGTGAGGACGTACTCCATCGCCCGCCGCTTGCCGATCGCTCGCGCCAAGCGTTGGGTGCCGCCACCGCCCGGGATGATCCCGAGGGTGATCTCAGGCTGGCCGAAGCGGGTCTTCTCGTCGCAGACGATCATGTCGCAGGCCATCGCCAGCTCGCAGCCGCCGCCGAAGGCGTAGCCGGACACGGCGGCCACGATCGGCGTTCCGACCGCGCTGATCCGCGTCCAGAACCGCATCCCCTCCGGATCGGGCGCGGCATCGAGCGGGCGCTCGGCCATCGCCCGGATGTCGGCCCCGGCGGCAAAGAACTCGTCGTGGCCGGCGAGGACGATGCAGCGCACCTCCGGGTCGGCATCGAGGCGCTCCAGCGCCTCCGCGATCTCCGCCCGCATCTCGGGCGACAGCGCGTTGCGCGCCTCGGGCCGGTTCAGCTGCACCAGCCCGGCCTTGTGCTCGTCGACCGAAACCTCGACCTGCGCCACCGCGTCAGCCTTCTTTGAGGGGCGTCATCGCGTTCTCCCCCGTGGCGGCGCGGCCGATGATCAGCTTCTGGATCTGCGAGGTGCCCTCGTAGAGGGTGGTGACGCGGGCGTCGCGCAGGTAGCGCTCGACCGGGTAGTCGTCGACGTAGCCGGAGCCGCCGTGGACCTGGATCGCCAGGTTCGCGCACTCGACCGCCGCCTCGGTCGCGAAGAGCTTGGCGATCGAGGTCTCGGTCGCGTTCGGCTTCTTTTCGTCCTTCAGCAGGCCGGCGCGGAGGACCAGCATCCGGCCGGCGTCGCGCTTGAGGATCATCTCGGTGATCATCTCCTGGACCAGCTGGAAGCGGGCCAGCGGGACGCCGAACTGCTTGCGTTCCTTGGCGTACTCGATCGAGCTCTGGACGCAGCCTTCGCAGATGCCGACGCAGCCGGCGGCGACGCTGTAGCGGCCGTTTTCGAGCGCGCTCATCGCCACCTTGAAGCCGTCGCCGACCTCGCCGAGCATCGCGTCCTCGCCGACCTCGACCTCGTCGAGGGAGATTTCCGCGGTGTCGGAGGCGCGCAGGCCGAGCTTGCCGTGGATCTCCTGCGTCGTGAACCCCTCGCTGTCGGTGGGGACGATGAAGCAGGCGAGGCCGCGGTGCTTCTTCTCCGGGTCGGTCTGGGCGAAGATCAGGGCGAAGTCGGAGACGTTGCCGAGGCTGATCCACATCTTCTGGCCGCTGATCGACCAGCCGTTCTCGGTCTTCCTCGCGCGGGTGCGGAGGTTGGCGGCGTCCGAGCCGGTATCGGGCTCCGTCAGGCCGAAGCAGCCGAGGCCCTCCCCGGAGCAGAGCCGCGGCAGCCACTTCTTCTTCTGCTCCTCGGTGCCCCACTTCTCGATCGGTCCGCCGACCAGCGAGGTGCAGACGGAGACGACCGTGCGGGCGGAGGAGTCGGCGCGGCCGATCTCCTCGGCGATCAGGCCGTAGCCGATGTAGTCGAGGCCGCGCCCGCCGTACTCTTCGGCGATCGGGGCGCCGAGGAAGCCGACCTCGCCGAGCTTCCGCGCCAGCTCGCGGTCGAAGCGGCCGGCGCGATCGTTCTCGCGCGCCGACGGCAGGACCTCCCGCTCGGCGAATTCACGTGCGGTCTCGCGGATCAACTTCTGCTCATCGCTCAGCTGGAAATCCATGGGCCTCCGTTCCTCCCTCGTCTCGGCGTCAAAGCTCGCGTAGCTCTCTACCCAGCGTCTCCGCGAAGGCGTCTTGGGCCTCGCGGGTGCGCGGACCCGGCGCCGCCTCGAAGGCGCGCCCGTCGACCGCCGCAACCGCCTGGATCTCGCGGGTGGTCGAGGCGAGGAAGGCCTCGCTCGCCGCGCGCAGATCGTCGACGTGCCAGCTGCCCTCTTCCACGTGCAGCGCCTTGATCATCCGGTCGCGGGTGATCGACTCCAGCACGCCGTCGGTCAGCGCCGGCGTCCGCAGCTCGCCTTCCGGCGAGACCCAGAAGATCGAGGAGGTGGGGGGCTCCAGCACGGTCCCGTCAGGGCGGATCAGCACCGCCTCGTCAGCCCCCTTGCCTTTGGCGATCCGGGTCGCCTGCATGTTGGCCGCGTAGGAGAGGGACTTGACGCCGTTCAGGATCACCGTCGGGCAGTAGGTGACGGTGAGGAGCCTGACAGCGTCGGGATGGGGAGGGATCGGCTCGGTGGCGGCGATCCGGCGGCCGCCGCGGGTGACGATCAGACGCAGTTGCCCTTCTACCGGACCCGCCTCGCCGAGCAGCGCCTCGATCTCCCCCTCCAGGGCCGCGCGGTCGAACTCGAGCTCGATCGCGGCCGCGGAGCGGCCGAGGCGATCGAGATGGTCGACCAGCGCGAACGGCTTGCCGCCGTAGAGGCGGATCACCTCGAAGGCGCCGTCGCCCCGGTATAGCCCGTCGTCCTTGAGCCCGATCGTCGCCTCCACGGTCGCCGTGATCGCACCGTCGACGCTGGCCAGCTCTGCGAAGCCCTCGCTCACAGGCGCGAGGCTACCTGTTGCCCGCCGCGGCCGTTACCCGCTCTTGGTCTGGATCGGGCAGTGCCGCGAGCGGTCCCGCAGGCACTTCAGCACGCCGAAGCGAATCCGGAAGTGGCTGTCCCAGACGACGGCGTCGTCGCGGCGGACGTAGAAGGGCGAGACGGTGCCGCCGTAGACGAAGCGGCCGGCGATCCAGGCGATTTCGCACCTGTAGCGGCTGCGGGCGGCGCGACGGCAGCTGCCGACGATCCTCTTCGCCCGTTCGAAGCGCTGACCGAATCGGTCGCGAAGCGTGCTGACAGCGAAGGTCTCCGCCGCCGGCTTCGTCATCTGGGGGAAGGGCGTCCCGGGGGCGAGGGCCGGGCGCGGCCCGCCGGCTTCGGTCGCCGCGATCCATTCCGCGACCCAGCTCGAGACGAAGTCGGTCCGGGTCATCACGTTCGGGCGGACGGTGCTGCAGGAGTCGCCGCCGGTGCTGATGATTCCCAGCTCCACAGCGGTTCCGTCGGGCCGCAGCCCGATCGTCGGGCCGCCGCTGTCCCCGAAGCAGCCGCCGCTCTTCTTGCTCGGGAGGTCGAGCGTGCACATCTGGGCGGCGGAGGAGAAGGGGCTGAAGTACCCCTGCGTCTTCGCCTTGCAGGTCGAGGGCGCCTGCACGACCATCGAGGTGGTCCGCAGGCCGTCGGGCTCTTCTTTCGCGTGCGGTGCCGTCAGTCCCCAGCCCGCCAGCTGGACGGTCGCGCCTCCGGCATACAGGGCGGCGTCCCCTGCGCCGGCGAGCGCCAGCGCCGGCACCGAGGTCGGGCGGTCGAGGATGAGGATGGCGGCGTCGCCGTGCAGGGTGCCGGGGTCGAAGCCGGGGAAGACGTGGGTTTCGGTGACCGCGAAGATGTTTTCGGGCTGGGCTTCCCCGGGGCTGGTGACGCCGGTCGCCAGCGCGTAGTCCCTGGCGGGCGTGAGGCCCCCGTGCTCGAGGTCGTCGGCGCAATGGGCGGCCGTCAGGATCACCCGGGGCGCGACGACGCTGCCGGTGCAGGCGAAGCCGTGCTCCCCTTCCCGCGCTTCGATGAAGGAGAGGAAGGGAAATTCGCTGATCGAGCCGGCCCGGCCTCCGACGATCGACGCCTGCGCGATGGGTTCGGCCGCGGCGGCGGCCGGAAGCGCCAGGGCCGCAAGCGCGATGCAGGCGAGGCCGAGTGCCGGAGCGCGCCTGCGGAGGTCTCCCCATGCCGTCACTCCTGCAGCCTATTGATCCTGAGCAGTCAGGTTGGCGCTGTAAAGGTCAGACAGCTTCGAAGACGGTGGCGAGGCCCTGGCCGACGCCGACGCAGAGGGTCGCGATCCCGAACCTGCCGCGGCGGCGGCGAAGCTCGCGGCTGAGGGTGCCGGCGAGGCGGGCGCCGGAGCAGCCGAGCGGGTGGCCGAGGGCGATCGCGCCGCCGTTGACGTTGAGGCGCTCTTCGTCGATCCCGAGCTCGCGGGCGCAGGCGAGGACCTGCGAGGCAAAGGCCTCGTTCAGCTCGATCAGGTCGATGTCCTCGAGCGAGAGGCCGGCGTTCTTCAGCGCGTTCGGGATCGCCTTCAGGGGGCCGACGCCCATGACCGCCGGGTCGACCCCGGCGACGCCGGTGGTGACGACCCGCGCCAGCGGCTCGGCGCCGAGCTCCTCGGCGCCCTTCTCCGAAGCGAGCAGGAGGCAGGCGGCGCCGTCGTTGAGGCTGGAGGCGTTGCCGGCGGTGACCGTGCCCCCCTCGCGGAAGGCGGGTCGCAGCTTCGCCAGCTTCTCCATCGAGGTCTCCGCCCGCGGCCCCTCGTCGGCCTCGACGGTCACCGTCTCGCGCCCCTGGCGGGCCTCTACCGGGACGATCTCCTCGTCGAAGCGGCCCGACTCGCGCGCGGCGACGGCGCGCTGATGGCTGCGCAGGGCGAAAGCGTCCTGGTCCTCGCGGCTGATCCCGTAGCGCTCGGCGACGTTCTCGCCGGTCTCGCCCATCGACTCGGTGGAGACCCCGAGCCCGGCCATCCGCGGGTTGATCATCCGCCAGCCGAGCGTCGTGTCGTGCATCGTCTGCGGGCCGCGCGGCAGCCCGCGCTCCGGCTTCTCGATCACCCACGGCGCCCTGCTCATCGACTCGACCCCGCCGGCGAGATAGAAGTCGCCCTCGCCGGCCTTGATCGCGCGGGCGGCGTTGTTGACCGCCTCCAGGCCGGAGGCGCAGAGGCGGTTGACGGTGGCGCCGGGAACGCTCTGCGGCAGCCCGGCGAGCAGGGCCGCCATCCGGGCGACGTCGCGGTTGTCCTCGCCGGACTGGTTGGCGGCGCCGAAGTAGACGTCGGTGATCCGCTCGGGGTCGACGCCGCTGCGCGCGACCGCGGCGCGGATCACGTGCGCGGCGAGGTCGTCCGGGCGGACGCCGGAGAGGGCGCCCCGGTAGGCGCCCCTCGGGGTGCGCAGCGCTTCTACTACGTAGGCGTCGGGCATGGGAATGAACCGTATCCTTGGCGGGTGCTTTTCGTCTTGGGGACCGTCGGAGTCATCGCTTTCATGGTCGGCGTGCTGCTGATCGTCGGGCACTACTACCCGGGCAGCTCCGCAAGTCTCGTCGACTGGTTCCCGACCCGGTCCCCGGAGGTCGAGGCGCAGAACGAGATCGACGATGTCCGCCAGATGCTGGAGGCCCAGAACGAGATGCGGCGGCGGCGCGGCGCTCCCGAGATGACCGAGGAGGAGCTCCACCGCGGGGTCGCCGAGGACGAACGCCTGCGCATGCGCGGTCGCGGGCCCTTCGACCCCTCGTAGAGTCCGAGGGCGTGGCACGGGCGTTGATCGTTGGTTGCGGCTGTCGCGGCCGGGGGCTGGGGGAAAGGCTGCTGGCCGACGGCTGGGCCGTGCGCGGGACCAGCCGGCGCGAGGAGGGGCTGGCGGAGATCGAGGCCGCCGGGATCGAGCCGGCGGCCGCCGATCCCGATCGGCCCGCGACCATCCTCGAGCTGGTGAACGACGTCGCGGTCCTGGTCCTCCTGCTCGGCAGCGCCCGCGGCAGCGAGGAGGAGCTGGCGGCGATTCACGGCCCGCGGTTGGAGCGGTTGATGGAACACCTGGTGGAAACGCCGGTTCGGGGCGTCGCCTATGAGGGGACCGAGGAGGGCCGAGAGGTTGTGCGCGCCGCCGGCCGCACCTGGCGGATCCCGGTGCGGACGATCTCTCCGAGTCTGTCTCGGGGTCCGCGGGGCGGAGCCGGAGACAGGCTGGTGCGGGAGGTGGAAGCCCTTCTGGCCGGCGAAGCCAAAGAGCTAAACTCGGATAAGGATTCAGGTAATTGAGGAATAGCGCGAGAGGAGCGGGACGATGGCTCTACAGCTCGGTGACGTAGCCCCCGATTTCGAGGCGGATACCACCCAGGGTCGGATCAAATTCCACGACTGGATCGACGGCTCGTGGGCGGTGTTGTTCTCCCACCCGAAGGACTTCACGCCGGTCTGCACGACCGAGCTCGGCTACATGGCCCGCATCGAGCCGGAGTTCGAGAAGCGGGGCGTGAAGATCATCGGCCTCTCGGTCGACCCGATCGACCAGCATGAGGAGTGGGCGAAGGACATCGAGGAGACCCAGGGCGCCCGCCCCGAATACCCGCTGATCGGCGACCCGACCTTCGAGATCTCGAAGGCCTACGGGATGCTGCCCGCCGACGTCTCCGGCGATCCGGGCAGCCGCACCCCGGCCGACAACCAGACGGTCCGCAACGTCTTCGTCATCGGCCCCGACAAGAAGATCAAACTCATCCTCGTCTACCCGATGAGCACCGGCCGCAACTTCGACGAGGTGCTGAGGGTGCTCGATTCGCTGCAGCTGACCGAAGGCCACAAAGTCTCGACGCCGGCGCAGTGGAACCGCGGCGACGACGTGATCATCTCCGGCTCGGTCAAAGAGGACGAGGCGAAAGAGCTGTGGCCCGAAGGCTGGGAGTCGCCGAAGCCCTACATCCGCATCGTCCCCGACCCGTCTAAGGCGCCGTAACCGGCGCCTGGCGGCGTCCTCGGTCGCTCGCGTGCAGAGCATCCCTGCGTCCTTGCCAGG
>DASTAR010000158.1:0-2720 GCA_035712505.1 Solirubrobacterales bacterium | reverse complement strand
TGTCGATCGCGAAGACGAGCAGGCCGCGGCGGCCGCGGCCCTCGGCGTAGGCGCGCAGCCGCCGCGCCGCGGCAGCGAGGAACTCCCCCGCCTGGCGGCGCGCGGCGGCCTCGGCGGCCGCCGGGTCGTAGGCGCCGCCGCCGACGCGCCAGATGCGGATCCCTCGCAGCGATTTGCCGGCGAACTGGGCGTGGGCCGGGTCGGACGGGTAACCGTCGAGCGACCAGAGCCAGGCGATCGCCTCCCAGTCGATCGGCAGGGCCACCGGGCCCGCCGCGGTGCGCACCGGGGCGAGCGCGTCCAGCGGCTCGGCGTGCGAGCTCTGGTCGACGCAGAACCAGCGCACCCCCTCCCGCGCCAGCTCCCACTCCAGTCCCGGCTCGTAGGCGCACTCGGGGAGCCAGAAGCCTCCGTCCCAGCCGAAGCGGCGGCGGTGCGAGCGGATGCCGGCGTCGAGCTGCAGCCGCAGCCCCTGCCGGGTCGCCAGCAGCGGCAGGACCGCGTGGGTCGCCGAGGAGGCGGCGAGGGCGATCCGCCCCTCCCGGGCGGCGCGCTGGAAGGGGGCCAGCGGGTCGGCGCCGGCCGCGTCGAGCAGCTCCAGCGCCTGCCGGTAACGCTCGCGCTCGCCTTCGCAGGCGGCGCGGCACTCGGGCGGCACCTGCGGCAGGTCGGCCTCCGCCGCCCCGATCCGCCACTCGACCAGGAAGCGCCGCAGCCGCTCGGCCGCGCCCGCGTCCTCGAGCTGGTCGGCGAGCACCGGCGTCACCGTCACCGTCAGGTCCCGCGCCACCTCCAGCACCGGCAGGTAGGAGCGGATCACCGCGTCGAACAACCACTCCTCGCCGAACGGATAGGTCCCGAACCCCTCGACGTAGGGCATGTGGCTGTGCAGGACGATCGCGAGATCGCCGACGGACTCGTTCTCGAACTGCATCAGATTTCCCCGCTGGCAGGTAGGAAATTTGATGCAGTTCGGGGTTCAGGGGGCACGGCAGACCGCGAGGAAGTCCAGCGCTCGATCCAGGGGTCCCGACTTCAACGCGAAATCCGAAGCGGCGATCGCCGGAGTGAAGCGGTCGTAGAAGGGCTTCGTGAGACCGAGGCGCTTGTGGACGCTGTCCCAGCCGAGCTTGATCGCCAGCTCGTGGGCGCGCAGCTTGCGGGCGTGGAAGAGGCCGAGCATCTCTACCCGCTCGAAGTGCGCCTCGCAGAGCGCCAGGAACTCGTCGGCCCGGTACTCCTTCACGTGCCAGGGGTTGTCGGACTTCTCCGCCCCCTCCGGCGCCAGCGTCAGGAGGTTCGGCGTCGAGACGTAGGCGATGCCGCCCGGCGCCAGCATCGACTTGAAGTGCTCGAGGATCGCGCCGGGGTCCTGGACGTGCTCGATCGTCTGCAGGAAGACCACCGCGTCGCAGGGCTCGGCGAACGATTCGACCAGATCGCGCTCGAAGCGCAGGTTCGGCCGCTGGTAGCGCAGCCGCGCATGCTCGTGCGCTTCGGGATTGGCGTCGACGCCGACGACAGCGGCGGCGCTCCGCGCGAGGACGTCGGAGCCGTAGCCCTCGCCACAGGCCATGTCGACGACCCGAAGCCCCCGCACCCGCTCCGCGATCCACTCGTAGACGACCAGGTGGCGGCGGAACCAGTAGTTCTCCTCCGGGACGTCGGGCAGCGTCCGCTCCCCGGTCAGGGGCAGCGGCGGCACTCCCGGCGGCTGGTTCTCCTGGAGGTAGCGGCGCTCCACGGCCCGGACCGTATTGCAGTGGGAGTTATCGCCGCATATCAATGGAAACTCCCACCGCAGCGCCGATGGCGCCGTTCCGCGTAGAGTTCCCGCCCGATGCCGGCCTCCCCCTCCGCCACCCCGGAGCACATCAAGGACGTCAACACCCGCTACCACGACGCGGCGGCGCACGAATACGACGCCAAGTGGGGCATCGACTTCGGTGAGATCGGCCAGCGCCAGGTGCGCCTGAAGCTGGTCAAGGCACTCGGCGGCCTCAAGGGCCGCAGCTTCGGCGACGCGCTGGAGATCGGCTCGGGCACCGGCTACTTCTCGCTCAACCTGGTGCAGCTCGGGGTGATCGAGCGGCTGACCGCGACCGACATCTCGCCGGGGATGCTGGAGCGGCTCGCCGCCACCGCCGAGGCGCTCGGGCTCGAGGAGGTCACCACCGTCACCACCGAGGCCGAGGAGCTGCCGTTCGAGGACGAGAGCTTCGACCTCGTCCTCGGCCACGCCGTCCTCCACCACATCCCCGATCTCGGCCAGGCCTTCGCCGAATTCCGCCGGGTGCTGCGACCGGGCGGGGTGATCGCCTTCGCCGGCGAGCCGTCCCGCTACGGCGACACCCTGGCGGCGCTGCCGAAGCGCGCCGGTCTGGCGCTGGCGCCGGTCTGGCGGCGGGCGATCGGCGCCCGGGAACGCGCCGTCGCCGAGTACGAGCAGTCGGAGGGCCATTCGCTGGAGGGCGAGGTCGACGTCCACGCCTTCGCCCCCGCCGACCTGCGCCGCCTGCTCCGCGACGCCGGCTTCGAGCAGCGTCGCGTAGGCGGCGAGGAGCTCCTCTCCAACGCCTGGGGCTGGGGATTGCGCACGGTCGAGTCGAGCGCCGAGCCCGAGTCGATTTCCTTCGGCTGGCGCCGCTTCGCCTTCAACAGCTACATCGCCCTGCAGAAGGTCGACACCAAAGTGCTCGAGCCCTACCTTCCGGCCGAGC
>DASTAR010000157.1:0-3473 GCA_035712505.1 Solirubrobacterales bacterium | reverse complement strand
GCCCTGGTCGAATACGACGTCGACGCCGGTGAGCTCACGGTCGAGCGCGACGGCCTGCGCCGCACTCACCACAAGTCGATCTTCGACTTCCTCGACCGCGAGCTGAAGCGGATCGCGGTGGAGCCGCCGGAGGGGATCGACCGCGGCCTCCTCGGCGGCTACGTCGGCTACCTCGGCTACGAGCTGAAGGCCGACTGCGGCGCGACCAACGTCCACAGCTCCGACATGCCCGATGCGGCGATGATGCTCGCCAACCGGGTCGTCGCCGTCGACCACACCAGGGACGTCACCTACGTCTTCGCCCTCTGCCGCGGGGAGGATCCCGAGGCGGAGCTGTGGCTAGAGGCGGCGCGAGACCTGATCGAGGCCGCGATCGCCGAGCCGCCGGCCGAGCGGCCGCCGGCGCCGCCGAGCGAACCCGGCGGCCACGTCAGCTTCCGGTCGGGCCGCGGCCGGGAGCGCTACCTCGCCGACATCGTCAAGTCCCAGGCCGAACTGCTCGCCGGCGAGTCCTACGAGGTCTGCCTCACCGACCAGTTCTCGACCGACGCCAGCCCGGAGCCGTTCGACCTCTACCGGCAGCTGCGCCGCAGCAACCCTTCGCCCTTCGCGGCCTTCCTGCGTCTCGGCGAGCACGCGGTCGTCAGCTCCTCGCCGGAGCGCTTCCTCTCGGTCGACCGCGACCGCCAGGTGATGGCGCGGCCGATCAAGGGGACGATCTCGCGGGTCGACGACCCGGCCGAGGACGCGGCGCGCGTCGAGGAGCTGGCGGGGGACGAGAAGACCTACGCCGAGCACCTGATGATCGTCGACTTGCTGCGCAACGACCTCGGCGTCGTCTGCGACGTCGACAGCGTCGCGGTGCCGGACCTGATGGTGATCGAGCCCTACGCGACCGTCCACCAGATGGTCTCGACGATCGTCGGCCGGCTCGAGGACGGCCGCAGCGCGATCGACTGCGTGCGGGCGACCTTCCCCGGTGGCTCGATGACCGGCGCCCCGAAGCAGCGGACGATGGAGATCATCGACGACCTCGAGGAGGAGGCGCGCGGCGTCTACTCGGGCTCGATCGGCTACTTCGGCGCCGACGGGTCGACCGACCTCAACATCGTCATCCGCACGATCGTGATGCGACCCGGCCGGACGACGATCGGCGCCGGCGGCGCGATCGTCATGCAGTCCGACCCGCAGGACGAGTTCGACGAGATCCTGCTGAAGGCGCGCGCCCCGATGGCGGCGATCGCGCGCACCGTCACCGGCAGCGAGGGCGCCGACGCCTGGAGCGTCGAGCTCGAGCCCGTCGTCAGCCACGCGGAGGCCGCATGACCGAGCCGGCGGCCAGCGAGCGGCGTTCGTCCTTTGTACCCCGTAACGCGCACAAAGGACGAACGCCAGACGGTTTTGGGGTCCGCGAGGCGGGCGCCGGGGACGTCGAGGGGGTCGCGACCGCGGTCGAAAGCCTCCTCGCCGAGCTCGGCGGCCGCATGCCGACGCGTGCGGAGATGGAGGCGGAGGTACAGGCTTTGCTCGACGACCCGCAGGGCGGGTCGGTGCTGATCGCGGAAGCCGGCGGGGGGATCGTCGGCGTCCTCACCGCGAGCTGGCAGCGGGCGATACACGTTCCCGGCGTTTACGCGACCGTGCAGGACCTCTGGGTCGATGAGGCCTGGCGCAGTCGCGGCGTCGGAGCGGAACTGGTCGAGGCGATCGCGTCCCAGGCGCGAACCCGCGGTGTCAGCCGGCTCGAGGTCGGCCTGCCGCGGGAGACCTTCGCGGCGATCGCTTCGACCGAGTCCTTCTACGAGCGCAACGGGTTCGAGCACCTCGGCCCGCGGATGCGGAGGCTCCTGTGACCGGCGAACTGCATCAAATTTCCTACCTCGCAGGGAGGAAATTTGATGCAGTTCGGGTGGGGGAAGCTGGGCGATGAGTCCTGAGCTCCTGATGGTCGAGCAGCGGCAGGGGCGCGACGACGACGCCTTCTGGGTGCGGGAAGGCGACCGGCGGATCCCGGGGCAGGACGGGAACCGGCGCCTCGTGGAGCTGCGTGCCGGCCTGGTCCGCCATTCGCGGGTGCGATCGGTGACCGCCGACGCTCCCGACGAGGAGGTCGAGCGGACGCTGGCGGCGCTGCACGAGGGCCAGTACCTGCAGGCGCTTGCGGAAGTTCGCTCCGACGAGCCGGTGGTGATGCCGGAGTTCGCCCCGCCCGGGCTGGAACCCGACATCCCGGTCAACGCCAACCTCGTCGCCGCCGCCCGCGAGGGCATCCGCACCTCGATCACCGCCGCCGAGCGAGTCCTCGAGGGCGCCCGCTTCACCTACGCGGTCTGCCGCCCGCCCGGCCACCACGCCGGTCCGGCCTTCCACGCCGGCTACTGCTACCTCAACAACGCCGCCGCGGCGGTCCGCCGCCTCTCCGAGGGCGGCGTCAAGCCGGTCGGGATCATCGACCTCGACCTCCACTACCCGAACGGGACCTCGGCGCTGGTCGAGCGGATGGGGCCGTTCGTCGCCCTGCACTCGCTGCACGCCGCGCCGGTGACCAACCTGCCGCCCGGCACGCCGCTGCCGCGCCTCGCGGGCGAACGCGCCGTCGCCTTCGCCGAGAGCCCTTCGGAAGACCGGTACCTGCAGGAGGTCGCCCACTCGATCCACGACCTCGCGGAGATCGCCCGAGCGCTGGTCGTCTCGCTCGGCTACGACACGGTGGCGGGCGATCCGCACGGGACCTGGAGCTTCCAGCCGGAGATCTTCGCCGAGATCGGTCGCCTGCTCGCCCGCTCGGGCCTGCCGGTCTGCGTGATCCAGGAGGGCGGCTACTCGCTCGGCGACCTCGCCGCCTGCAGCCACGCCTTCGCCACCGGACTGCTGGGAGGGGAGGGTCGATGAGCACCGACCCCACCAACAGCGCCGGCGCCGCCGACGGCCTCGAGCCCTTCCGCCGACGCCTCGACGAGATCGACGAGCGGATCGCGAAGCTGCTCGGCGAGCGCCTCGACATCTGCCGCGACGTCGCCGTTTACAAGAGCGAGCACGAGATCCCGATGATGCAGCCCGACCGGGTGAAGCTGGTGCGGGAGCGCTACCTCGACCGCGGCGCCGAGGTCGGGCTGCCCGAGGAGTTCACCGCGCAGCTGTTCGAGCTGCTGATCGCCACCACCTGCAAGCTCGAGGACGACCTGATGGACGAGCTGGCCGCTTCCAGGGACGCGGAGAGGAACGCGGCGTGAGCCACCGCATCGGCCGCCCCATGAGCAACAGGCCGCCCGGCCCCCGGATGCCGCGCGCCCTGCAGGCGGTCGGCTGGACGCAGCGGCCGCTGCCCTGGCTCGAGCGCTGCCACCGCCGCTACGGCGACATCTTCACCCTGCGCATCCGCCACTACGGCGAGGGGGTGCTGCTGGCCGAGCCCGACGACGTCAAAACGGTATTCACCGCCGGCCGCGCGGTCGGCGTCGACACCGCCAACC
>DASTAR010000156.1:0-5936 GCA_035712505.1 Solirubrobacterales bacterium | reverse complement strand
GTCTGGAGGCCCCACCCCGACTCCCCGGCCGGTCGTCACAGGGGGATGCGGGCTCCTAACTGGTAGGCAGTGAGGCCGAGAGTCAGGAGCTGGAGGGTTCGGTCTCTGGAGATGGCTACTAACGGGAGTGGCCAGAGTAGGTACCAGGGGAGTAGCCAGGCGGTGGCTATTAGGAGCGCGAAGGCGGTCCAGGCGCTGGCGCGGATCCAGTCGTTGCCGCGGGCGGTCCAGACGAGCAGATAGATGACCAGGGCGGCGAAAAGGACCGCCGCCGCCAGGCGGACGCCGTTGGAATCGAGGCCGCTGATGCGGGCGAAGGTGGTGGGGATGCTGAGGTGGCTCGTCCGGCTCTGGTTCTCCCCGGCCAGGCTGAAGCCGCGAAGCCAGTCCCATCCGAACGCGAGGTAGGCAGCAACCCCAATCGCGAGTGCGCCTCCCAGCGCCCCCGCCAAAATCCTGACGACGGGACGAAAACCGGTTGTGTGGACCGGTTTTCGTCCCGTCAGCGGGGATGTGGCGGTGGCGACTAGGGCGAAGGGGGCCAGGAAGGTGGCGGAGAGCTTGGTGGCTGCGGCGGCTACCAGGGCGGCGCCGCCGATCGTCTCGCGGCGGGTGAGGATGGCGGCTGCGGCCAGCGTCGCCAGGAGCATGGTCAGGGCGTCGTTGTGGGCACCGCCGACCACGTGGACGAGGACGAGCGGGTTGAGGGCGACGAAGGCGGCAGCCCGCAGCGGGTCGACGCCGCGCCAGGCGGCCATCCTCGCGACCAGTGCCGCGATGCCGAGGACGGATGCTGCCGCGACCGCCTTCAGCGCCGCCACCGCGACTCCCAGCGGCAGCCAGGCGAGCGGGTAGGTGAGGAGGGTGAAGAGGGGGCCGTAGGCGCTTTTCGCGTCGATCCAGGTGACGTGGACGAACGCGGCGTCGCCCGGGGCGGAGTCGGGCTCGTAGACGTAGGGGTCGAGCCCGTGCCGGACGCCCAGCCGGGCGTAGTCGACGTAGCTGTAGACGTCGTGGGAGAGGATCACCGGCGCCAGGGCGAAGGCGGCGACGAGGACCAGGATCAGGCCCCAGACGACGCGCTTCCCCAGCTGCGGCGCCTTCCACACCACCCCGACGTAGGCGGCGAAGCCGGCCCACATCAGGCCATAGGCGAGCCCGGGATCGATCGCGGCTACCTGCCTGCGGATTCGCCGCCGCTGACGCCGCTCTGCGGAGGGGGAGGCGGCAGGGGCATCGGTTCCTGCCCGGCTCCCGGCGCGTAGGCGTTCGGGTCGTAGCCGCCGACCGCGGCCGACCCAGGCGGGGGTTGACCGCTCCTCCCTCCGCTCCTGCCCTTGCCGGTCAGGCTCGCCCTGTCGCGCGGGCTCGAGCGCGCGTAGCGCCCGTAGAAGGGGGCCCAGCTGATCTTCTGGCTCGGTTCGTGGAATTCCTCGCAGGGCACCCCGGCGCCGCTGTAGAGCGAGTGCCAGATTTCGGCCGGGAAGGTTCCGCCGAAGACGATGATGCCGTGCACGTCCGACATCGAGACGTCGTTCGATTCGGGGTACCCGACCCAGACCACCGTCGCCAGGTTCGGCTGGTAGCCGGCGAACCAGGCGTCGGTATAGCCGTCGGTGGTGCCGGTCTTCCCGGCCTGTCCCGGGCAGCCGGTGTAGGCCGCCGTGCCGGTGCCTTCGACGATGTTGTCGTGCAGCAGGCGGGTCACCTGGTAGGCCACGGGCCGCGAGACCGTGCGCCGCGGGTTCGCCGCTTCTGGATGGTCGACCTTCCCGTTCGGGAAGACGACCTTGGTGATCGCCACCGGGTTGCGCCTGACCCCGCCCGCCGCCAGGGTTCCGTAGGCGCTCGCCATCTCCAGCGGCGACACCCCGATCCGCAGGCCGCCGATCCCCTCGGCGGGGATGGCGTCGAGGGGTGAGGTTATCCCCATCGAGTGGGCGGTGGCCGCCACCGCTTCGGGGCCGACGTCGAGATCGAGCTGGGCGAAGACGGTGTTGTCAGAGGCTACCGTTGCCTCCTTGATGTTGACCGTCCCCAGATAGCCTTCGTCGGCGGTGTGCACCGTCCAGTGCCCCCACTTCGGCAGGTAGAGGTCGAGCGGTTTGGAGGTGTAGTAGGTCGTGTAGGGGTCGATCCCCTGCTTGATCGCCGTCGTCAGCACGAAGGTCTTGAAGGTCGAGCCCGGCTGCCGGTGCCCCTGGGCGGCGAGGTTGAACTGGCTCTGCTCGTAGTAGGAGCTGTTGACCATCGCCTCGATGTGGCCGTTGCGGGGGTCGATCGAGACCATGGCCGAGGAGGGGTCGGTCGAGTAGGGCAGGGTCGAGCGCATCGCTTCGAGGCCGATCTGCTGCAGCCTCGGGTCGATCGTCGTGTGCACCTCGAGCCCGCCGTGGCGGACCAGGTCGGCGCCGTACTTTTCGATCAGCTTGTTTTCGACGTAGTCGAAGAAGTAGGGGTCGCGGTGCTCGAAGTAGCTGCTCGAGGGATCGACGCGCAGGCCGCTCGCGATCGCCCGCTTCGCCTTCGCCGCGCTGATGTAGCCGAGCTTGCGCATCTGCCTCAGCACCTGGTTGCGGCGCACTTTCGCCGCGGCCGGGTTCAGCAGCGGGTTGTACTCGGAAGGCGCTTGCGGCAGTCCCGCCAGCAGCGCCGCTTCCGGCAGCCCCAGCTTCGAGACCGGCTTCGAGAAGAAGATCTGCGAGGCGGCGCCGACGCCGACGGCGGTGCTCCCTTCCACCGTCCCGTAGCTGGCGACGTTGAGGTAGGAGCCGAGGATTTCCTTGCGGCTGTGGCGTTCGGAGTACTCCACCGCCAGCTTCGCTTCGACGATCTTGCGTTCGAGGTTGCGCTGCGGCTTGCGGATGCAGAGGTTGCGGACCAGCTGCTGGGTGATCGTCGAGCCGCCCTGCACCGGTTCGCCCGCTTCCAGGTCCTTCACGGCCGCCCGCAGGATGCCCTCGTAGTCGACGCCGCCGTGCTGGTAGAAGCGCTGGTCCTCGATCGCCACCGTCGCCAACTGCAGGCTCCTGGGGACCCGCTCGATCGAGACCAGCTGGCGCGCCACCGGCGAGCGGACCAGGCCCAGCTTCGTCCCGTCAGCGGCGTAGAGGACCGAGTCGCCGCCCTTGGCGATCCGTTTGCAGGAGGCCAGCGAAGGCGCCTCGGCGGCGACGTTCAGCACCCAGGAGGTGACGGCGATCGCGCCGATCGCCAGCAGCACGAGGACGCTGCCGAAGACGAGCAGGAGCTTCGCCCCGATCCCCCCGTGCGGACGCCGGCGTCGCCGGTTGCGCTGCGTCATCAGGCAGAGGGTACTTCGCGCCCTCCTGCGCTCAGGCGGGTCTCTCTTCGATCGTGTCGGCGGTCGAGAGGTTGTGGACCTTGCCTTCGACCAGGAGCTGGTTGGGGATCACGACCGAGCTGCCGTCGCCCGGGTCGAGGTAGGTGTAGGAGAGGGTGATGTCGACCACCCGCCCCTCGCAATCGTCGAACTCGATCCGGTCGCCGATCCGGATCGGCTGCGAGACCGCGATCTGGATCCCGGCGATCATGTTGGCGAGGGTGCGCTGGGCGGCGAAGCCGACGACGGCGACGACCAGCGCGGTCGATGCGAGGACGCCGGTCGCCAGGCGCTTCAGCTCCGTGAACTGACTCAGCACCAGCATCGCGACGACGAGGAAGACGGCGACGAAGACGAGCCGGCGGAGGATCCGCAGCCGCGTCCGGGTCGTGCGCGAGACCTGTGAGACTGCGGGCGACATGGAGAGCAAGTTAACCGCCGCTCCCGTCGCCGAGCCTCCCGAGCCCCGCCCGTCGAAGTTCCCCTACGCGAACTGGGGGGCGGGAACGGCCCTGCTCGGCGTCGTCCTCGCGCTCGGGACCGGGATCGTGCTCGGGGTGCCGGCGGCGATCGCGGGGCACAAGAGCAACGGCGACCTGACCACGTTCGGAAACGTCGGCACGCAGCTGGCGACCGCGCTGGGGTTCCTGATGGTGCCGATGGCGATCGCCGCCCAGAACGGCGCCAAGGGGATGGGGGAGATCCTGCGGCGGCTCGGCCTGCGTCCGTTCCGCCCCTCCGCCTTCAAGTGGATGGCGGCGGCGATCGGCGCCTACCTCCTCTTCGCCACCCTCTACTCGCTGCTGATCGTCGAACCGAAGCAGAAGGACATCGCCGAAGGCTTCGGGGCGGTCCCCGTGCGGGTGCTGCTGATCGTGATCGCCGCGCCGATCAGCGAGGAGACCTGCTTTCGCGGGATGCTCTACGGCGGCCTCCGCGAGCGCCTGCCGAGGCTACCGGCGGCGCTGATCGGCGCCCTCGTCTTCGGCGGGCTGCACGCCTTCACCGGCGTCACCGCGGTGCCGCCGCTGATCGTCTTCGGCTTCCTTCTCTGCCTGCTCTACGAGAGGACCGGCTCGATCGTGCCGGGCATCATGCTGCACATGCTGAACAATTCCGTCGCCCTACTCGGGCAGTAGAGTTCCCGCTCCGTGAAGCGCCTCTCGTCCTTGCTCGTCGCCGCTGCAGCCCTCACTCTGCCCGCCGCCGCCACGGCCGCGCCGAAGACCCCGCCGAAGCCGCTGCCGATCCCGCGCGCGGCGGTGAAGATCGAGGTCGGCCACCTGCACGGCGGCCGCGCCGACATCTACGACACGGTGCCGGTGCGCGGGACGCTCTCGCCCTTCGTGCCCGGGCAGAAGGTCGAAGTCACCTTCTACGTCGACGGCCACCGGCTGCTCAGCCGCAAGCTCGCGGTACAGAAGGGCGGCGGCGAAGAAGGCACCTTCGAAACGAGCATCGTCGTCAAGGAAGACGGCAGGTACGCGGTCGCGGCCAAGCACAAGGCCAACGCGGCGCTCGGCGGCGACAGCACCGTCCGCAAGAGCTGGAAGGTCAGCTTCCCCTCGCTGCATCCGGGCGAATGCGGCAAGGTCGTCGGTGGCTTCAAGAAGGCGATGGCGAAGCTGGGCTACGTCGCCGGCGGCGGCAAGTGCTTCAACGGCCGCCTCGGCCGCGAGGTGCTCGCCTACCGCAAGGTCAACGACATGGACCGCAGCCAGAAGGCCGGCGCGGGCCTCGTGAAGAAGGTCTTCGGCAACAAGGGCGGCTACCGCCCCAGGTACCCGAACGCGGGCGAACACGCCGAGGTGCCGCTGGGCAAGCAGGTCCTGGTCCTGATCAAGAAGGGCAAGCCGTTCGCCACCTATCCCGTCTCCACCGGCAAGCCCTCGACGCCGACGATCACCGGCCACTACCGCTTCTACCGCCAGGAACCGGGCTACAACTCCGAGGGCATGTACTACTCGTTCTACTGGCACAACGGCTACGCGGTCCACGGCTACGCCGAAGTCCCGAACTACGCCGCCAGCCACGGTTGCGTCCGCACCTTCATCGCCGACCAGCCGCGGATCTACGATCAGCTGCACTACGGCGAGTCCATCTTCGTCTTCTGAGGGCTCCTCCGAAGACGTGTGGTGCGTCGCCGGCGAGCCGTTGAAGACGAGGGGTGGGAGGGGCGCTTAGGATTCGGCCGGTGACGGACCTTGGCGCGGCGAAGCGGACGCTCCTGGCCGAGCTGGTGGAGCACTCGCTGATCCTGGGGGAGGTGACGCTGGCCAGCGGCGCGATCGCGCAGTACTACGTCGACGCGCGGCGGGCGCTGATGCGGCCCGCGGGGTTTCGGGCGGCCGGCGAGCTGCTCGCGGCGGCCGCGGCGGACGTCGGCGCGGATGCCGTCGGCGGGCCGGCGACGGCGGCGATCCCGCCCGCCTGCGCGGCGATCGCCGTCCCCGCCGGCGGACAGTTGGTGGCCTTCTTCGTGCGCGGGTCGCGCAAGGAGCACGGGCTGCAGCGGTGGGTCGAGGGGCCGGTCGAGGCGGGGGTTCGGTGCCTCGTCGTCGAGGACACGGTCACGACCGGCGGCTCGACGGCG
>DASTAR010000155.1:0-7084 GCA_035712505.1 Solirubrobacterales bacterium | reverse complement strand
CCGCCGACGAGGATGTCGGCGTCCTCGATGTTGACGTCGGCGCCGCGCTGCTCGCCGCGCTGGACCAGCGTTGCCTTGGTCGACCACTCCGAGAGCTCGACGTCGACGTCGACGACCTCGGCGGTGCCGCCGGACTCCGTGGCGTCAAAGGCGTTGAGGCGGCCGATGATGATGCCGGGCTCGGAGACGTAGCCGACGTCGGCGATCTCGGAGTCCTGCAGGATCGGCCGCTCGACGACCAGCTTCCCGTCCTGGACTTTGACCGCGGTGACCTCCATCGTCACGCCGGCATTGAGGCGGGCGGTGAGCCCGGCGCCGATCTCGAAGCCGAGCAGGCCGCCGCCGAAGAGGGCGTAGGAGATGCCCTCGTCCTGGATGACCTTGGCCATCGCGTCGACGATCGGCTGGGCGAGGCCCTCGGGCACGCTCTTGGCCCGGTAGACCTTGGCGGCGCCGTAGTTGCCGAGCGAGGCGCAGGCGTCGTCGGCGACGGCGCCGACCACCAGCGCAGCCGCTTCGCCGCCGACTTCGCCGGCCAGCTTGGCCGCCTCGGAGATCGCCCCGAGCGAGTTCTTGTTGAAGTTGCCCTCGTCGTCGTGGAGGGCGTAAACCAGGATCCCTGCCATTTAGATCAGCTTCCTCTCGTCGAGCCAGGCGACGATCTTTTCGACCGTCTCGTTGGTGTCCTCGTCCTCGATGATCTCGCCCGCTTCCTTGGCCGGCGGCGGGTTCAGCCCGAGCACTTTGGTCTTCGAGCCGCCCTCGCCGACGTTGCCGGCGTCGATGCCGACGTCGCCGGTCGCCTTCGAGTCGAGCGGCTTCTTTTTCGCGCCCATGATCGCTTTCAGGCTCGGGTAGCGCGGCTCGTTGATCGCGTCGCCGACGCTGATCACGGCCGGGAGCTCGACCTCGACGGTGTCGTAGCCGTACTCGGCCTGGCGCTCGCAGCGCAGCTTTCCGTCAGCGACGTCGATCTGGATCACCTGGGTCAGCGACGGCATCTTCAGGTGGTCGGCGACGACGGCGCCGATCGTGTAGCACTCGCCGTCATCCGACTGCTGGCCCAGCAGGACCAGGTCGGGGCTCTCCGACTCGAGCACCTTCGCCAGCGCGTAGCCGGTGGCGCAGACGTCGGAGCCGGCCAGCGCGTCGTCGGCCAGGTGCACCGAGCGATCGGCGCCGAGCGCGACGGCCTTGTGCAGCGCGCGGACGGCGGAGCTCGGCCCCATCGTCACCGCGACGACCTCCTCGACCGGGATCGCCCCACCCTCCTTGATCTGCATCGCCGCCTCCAGGGCGTGCGTGTCGAAGGGGTTGAGATTTTTCTCGCCGCTGCGGTCCAGCCGCATCGTGTTGGGATCGATGCGCTTCTGAACGGCGGCGTCCGGGACCTCCTTGACCAGGACGCAGATCTTCAAGACAAAGCCTCCTTAGGGGTGATTCTCAGGTCTTCGCGGGGCGCGATACTAACGCCTGTCGGCGGTTGACTGACGAGTCAATCAGGATGATACCCGGATCGGACGTACCTATGCACCGATCCGTGTCAGATGTCACGCAGATCGTCTGGCGACGGGCCGATTTCCGGATAGACAGGGCGCCTGCGTCCCTCAGTCTTCGGCGTGGCGGGCGCTGGCGCGCTCGCGGATGAACGCGACGATGTCGTCGGTCCCGGAGCCGGGCGTGAAGACCTCGGAGACCCCGAGGCTCTTCAGCTCGGGGATGTCGTCGGCCGGGATCGTGCCGCCGACCGTGATTAGCACGTCGTCCACCCCCTGCGCCCGCAGCAGCTCGACCACTTTCGGCACCAGGGTCATGTGCGCGCCGGAGAGGATCGAGAGGCCGATGGCGTCGGCGTCCTCCTGGATCACCGTCTCGGCGATCTGCTCCGGCGTCTGGTGCAAGCCGGTGTAGATGACCTCCATGCCGGCGTCGCGCAGGGCGCGGGCGATGATCTTGGCGCCGCGGTCGTGCCCGTCCAGGCCGGGCTTGGCGACGACGACGCGGATCTTGCGGGCGGTTGCAGCCTCCATCGGGCGGAAACCCTAGCGCGCTGCCGCCTCCGGTTCGAACTGCATCAAATTTCCGACCTGCTGGAGGGGAAATTTGATGCAGTTCGGCAGGGGGGGTGCGCGAGGGGTGGTTGCGGGAAATCACCTGCCGAGTGTGGGAGTCGCTACGGAAGTCGCAGCGCACTGCCGCTGGGATCTTGCTCCCGACAAGCGGGCCCGCGGGGGCTCATGAGCCAACTGTAGGGAGGCAAGAGATGCGCAAAGGACTGGAGATAGGAGGCGTCGTCGCCGCGGTCGTGCTGATCGCATTCGGGATCGCCGCGATCGTGATGGGAGCGAGCGGCAAGTCGACCGTCGAACACAGCCTCACCCGCGAACAGATCGTCGGCACGCCGGACATGACCCCCGAACTGATCAAGGCCGAGGTGAAGGAAGCCGGGCTCGCGAACAAGGTCACCGACCTGCCCAGCTGCAGCGTCGCCGACGTGGCGATCGACAGCGGCGACAGCGCCCGCTGCTTCGCCCAGTACATGCGTGTCCACGCCCTGCTTGCGACCGGCGGCTACACGTACTCGCAGATGGGCCGCTTCGAAGCGCTGCCGAAGACGCCGAAGGGCGAACTGGCGCCGGGCGGGGGCACCGAAAACGAAAGATTCGCGGTGACCGACCCGGAAACCAAGCTCCCGGTGGAAAACGGAGCCCGTCAGGTGTGGGTGACCGAGACCGCGCTCTCGACCGCCCTCAACGCCAGCTACATGGCCGACCGCCTCTCGATCTTCGGGATCGTCATCGGCATCGCCCTGCTGCTGACCGGGATCGGGTTCGCCGTCCTCGTCGCCGGGGGCGCGGTCCGCAACCCGGACACCGTCCTCAAGTTCCTGCACCTGCGGCGGCATCAGCCGACCGCCCAGCCGAGCTAGAGGAGAGGGTCCCCGGCCGCGCCGGCCGCCTCAGCGGCGGCCGGCGCGCATCGGAAAGCGGCGCGGCGCAGGCATCCTGCGCCGCGCCGCCACGCGTGAGGCGCCGAAGCCGGCGACGGTCGCCAGCAGCATCGCCGCGAGGGCGACGAGCCGGCGGCCGAGGCGCTCGAAGCGCATCACCTGCCAGCCCTCGGCGCGGGCGATCTGGGCCAGCGGCGGGTCGGGGTTGACGGCCACCGGGTTGCCGACCGCGCGCAGCATCGGCAGGTCGGAGAGCGAGTCGGAGTAGGCGTAGGAGTCGGCGAGCGCGATCTCGTGGCGGGCGGCGAATTCCTCCATCGCCGTCACCTTCCCCTCGCCGTAGACGAAGGGGCCGTCGAGGCGGCCGGTGAAGTTGCCGGCCTCGTCGACCTCGTAGCGGGTGCCGATGCCGCCGTCCATCCCGAGCACGTGGGAGAGCTGCTCGACGACGCCGTTGCCGGCGGCGGAGACGATGAAGGTCGGGCGGCCGGCGTCCTGGTGGGCGTAGACCTCCTCCAGCATCTGCGGAAAGATCCGCGGCAGGATCGCCGCCATCACTTCCGGGCCCATCCGGTCGATCGACCTGGCCGAGACACCCCGGATCAGCTCCCGCGCCACCTTCAGCACCTCGGCGGTGCGCTCGTCGGTGGTGCCGCGCAGCCGGTAGCGGAAGTGCTCGAAGCCCCAGCCGGCGAGCTGGCGCTTGCCGACGATCCCCTGCTTGGCGGCGATCCGGGCGAATTGCATCCCGCTCGACCCCGCCATCAGGGTCTTGTCCAAGTCGAAGAAGGCGGCAGCCCGCGGCGATTGTCCGCTCGCGGGCTGCACGCTGGAGATCCGGCCCCGGATCAGGCGCCGTCGACCTCGACGACGATCGCGTCGCCTTGGCCGCCGCCCGAGCAGATCGCGGCGACGCCGAGGCCGCCGCCGCGGCGGCGCAGCTCGTGGACGAGGGCGCCGACGATGCGGGAGCCGGATGCGCCGATCGGGTGCCCGAGGGCGATCGCGCCGCCGTTGACGTTGACCTTCTCCTCGTCGACCCCGAGCATCCGCACCGAGTTCAGGGCGACCGAGGCGAAGGCCTCGTTGATCTCCCAGAGATCGACGTCCTCGGGGCTCTTGCCGATCTTCTCCAGCGCCAGCTTCGAGGCGTTGGCCGGCGTTTTCGCCAGGTAGGGGAAGTCGTCGGCGACGGTGCCGTAGGAGAGGATCCGCGCCAGCGGCGTCTTGCCTTCCTTTTCCGCCCACTCTTCAGAGGCGACGACGATCGCGCCGGCGCCGTCGTTTACGCCCGGAGCGTTGCCGGCGGTGTGGGTGGCGTCCTCGCCGCCGATCGCCTTCAGCTTCGCCAGCGTCTCGAGGGTCGTGTCGGGGCGGATCGCCTCGTCGGCCTCGACCGTGCTCTCCCCCTTGCGCGACTTAACGGTGACGCCGACGATCTCTTCGGCGAGGCGGCCGGCTTCGGTCGCCTCGTGGGCGAGCCGGTGCGAGCGCTCGGCGAAGCGGTCCATGTCCACGCGGGTGATCTCGAGCTCGTTGCCGACCTCGCTCGCCTCGTTGATCATCTGCTTTTCGGTGAAGGGATTGGTGAGGCCGTCGTGGGTCATCGCGTCGAGCGCCTTGACGTCTCCCATCCGGAAGCCGAAGCGGGCGTTCGGCAGCAGGTAGGGCGCCTGGCTCATCGACTCCATGCCGCCGGTCACGGCGACCTTCGAGTCGCCGGCGCGGATCGCCGTGTCGGCGAGGCCGAGCGAGCGCATGCCCGACGCGCAGACCTTGTTGATCGTCTCCGAGGGGACCTCCTTCGGGATCCCGCCCTTGATCTGTGCCTGGCGGGAGGGGATCTGGCCCTGGCCGGCCTGCAGGACCTGGCCGAAGACGACCTGCTCGACCTGCTCGGGGGCGACGCCGGAGCGGTCGAGCGCGGCCTCGATCACGGTGCCGCCGAGGTCGGTGGCGTCGAGGGAGGAGAGACCGCCGCCCATCTTTCCGAATGGGGTGCGCGCGGTTCCGAGAATCACTGAGCTGGGCATCTACTGCCTTTCCTTTCCAAGTTTCGCCAGGCCTGGCCCGTCCAGGTCAAGTCCAGCGGTTGACGATACCGACAGGGCGTAGAGTGGCGATCCGATGAAGGTCGAGGTGAGGCAGAGCAGACCGCGGGACACCGGAGTCGACGTGGTGGTCGTCGGCCTCTACCAGGGAGACCCGGAACCAGAGGGGATCGGAATCGTTCCCGGTGTAAGGGACGCCAAGAGCAGCTTCAAGAAGGTGTCCACCTTCCATTTCGACGACCCCCAGTGGCTGCTGGTCGTCGGCCTCGGAGACCGGGAGGAGATCGATGTCGAGCGCCTTCGGGTCGCCGCCGCGGTTGCCGGCAAGGAGGCGGGGCGACTGGAGGCCCGCTCGCTCGCGTGGGCCCTGCCAGACGGCTTCGACGCCGAAGCCGCCGCCGATGCCCTGGTCACGGGATCGATCCTCGCCTCCTACCGCTTCGACCGCTTCAAGTCCGGCGACGGCGACGACTCGCCGCGGCTGGAGTCGCTGACCCTGCTGGGACCCGACCAGATCGCCGAGGCAGCCGAGCGCGCCCGCGTCGCCGCCGAGGCCCAGAACCGGGCCCGCGACCTGCAGAGCACTCCCGCCAACTTCGCCACCCCGACCGATCTCGCCGCGCGGGCCGAAGAGATCGCCGCTACCTCTGAAGCACTCACCGTTGATGTCTTCGGCCGCGCCGAGCTCGAGCGGAAAGGGATGGGCGGCCTGCTTGCGGTCAGCCAGGGCGGCCCCCAGGAGCCGAAGCTGATCGTCCTCCGCTACGCCGGCGGCGGCTCGAGCCCGAAGCTCGCCTTCGTCGGCAAGGGGGTGACCTTCGATACCGGCGGCATCTCGCTCAAGCCGGGCGCCGGCATGCACGAGATGAAGATGGACATGTCCGGCGCCGCCGCGGTGCTGGAGGCGGTCACGGCGATCGCCGAGCTCGGCCTGCCGCTCGACCTCCTCGCCGTCGTCCCCTCGACCGAGAACATGCCCTCTGGGAGCGCGGTCAAGCCGGGCGACGTGATCACCCAGTACAACGGCAAGACGGTCGAGGTCAACAACACCGACGCCGAGGGGCGGCTGATCCTCGCCGACGCGCTCGCCTACGCGGTCGAGCTGGGTGCGGAGCGGATCGTCGACCTCGCCACCCTCACCGGCGCCGTCGTCATCGCCCTCGGCAGCACCTACGCCGCGGTGATCTCCAACGACGACGCCCTCGCCGCCGACGTCGTCCGCGCCGGCGGGGAGACCGGCGAGCTGGCCTGGCGCCTGCCGCTGCACCCCGAGTACAAGGAGCTGATGAAGGGGACGGTGGCCGACCTCTCCAACCTCGCCAAAGCCCGCAAGGCGGGGACGATCACCGCCGGCGCCTTCCTCGAGGAATTCGTCGGCGAGACGCCGTGGGCCCACGTCGACATCGCCGGCACCGCCTGGGACGTCGGCCGCGAGTACACCGGCAAGGACGCCAGCGGCTTCGGCGTGCGGCTGCTGATCGAGCTCGCGCGTCATCACGCCTCCTAGGCTTCCCCGAGGATCATCAGCGTCGAGGTGCGGTGACGACGCCGTCCCCGCTCACCTGATCTCGATCCTGCGGTAGGCGGTCGTGCGCTGGCGGTCTGGCGCTCCCGCCGGGTAGTGCAGGTCGGCGCTGATCTCCTCCTGGGTGATCGAGATCCGCGCCTTCCGCCGTCGCTGCTGGTGCCTGTGTCTTGGGATCAGCCTCATGGTCTGCCTCCGATCGGCTCTAGTTGGTTGCATCAAGCAACTCATCTCCTGCGAGCGTACCCGAAGTGAGTTGCTTGATGCAACCGAGTGTGCGAAGATCACACTCGTGCTGCGTCGCGACTATCCCGGCCTCGACAACTCGGTCGCCAAGGCGCTCGAGGTGATCGGAGAGCGCTGGTCGCTGCTGATCGTCCGCACGATCATGCACGGCAACCGCCGCTTCGGCGAGATGCAGGAGAGCCTCGGCATCGCCCGCAACGTCCTCTCCGCCCGCCTCCAGCGCCTGGTCGACGAGAAGATCCTCGAACGCCGCGCCTACTCGGAAAACCCGCCCCGCTACGAGTACTTCCTCACCCAGAAGGGCCTCGACCT
>DASTAR010000154.1:0-15158 GCA_035712505.1 Solirubrobacterales bacterium | reverse complement strand
GCCGCTGGGCGGAGGGCTGGTCACCACCGCCGCCAAGCGGGGCATCGCCGAGCCCGCCTGGGTCGAGTCGGCGGTCGCCGCGATGAGCATGCTGAACGCCGAGGCCGCCGAGGCCGCCCGCGCTGGTGGCGCTCATGCCCTCACCGACGTCACCGGCTTCGGCCTGCTCGGCCACCTGCACGAGGTCTGCGAGGCGAGCGGGGTGGGCGCTGAGATCGACGCCGCGGCCGTGCCCGCGCTCCCGGGCGCGCTCGAGCTGGCCGGCTCCGGCCGGGCCGAAGCCGGCGGCAGCCGCCGCAACGCCGAGGACGCCCGGCGCTTCACGACCTGGAGCGACGCTGTGCCCGCGGACCGCCGCGCCCTCCTCACCGACGCGATGACCTCCGGCGGCCTCCTCGCCGCCGTCCCGCCCGGCACCGAGATGGCCGGCACGAGAATCGGCACCCTCGTCTCAGGCGAGCCGAAGATCGCCGTCTCCTGACACCCGGTCAGACCACTTACAGCCACTGGGGAAGCCGCTTCTTCGCGGGTACCTGCAGAGGACCACGAAGAAGGAGGCACCGATATGGACCACAACGGAAACGGTCACGGAGAGATCGCCGAGATCAGGGAGCACACGAGGGTGATGCTGCAGCCGATCGCCGCGCCCTCGATCCTCGGCCTGTTCGGGTTCGCCGGGGCGACGTTCATCGTCGCCGCCCATCTCGCCGGCTGGTACGGATCGGAAAAATCGCCCGAGTTCCTCTTCCCGTTCGCCGCGATGTTCGGCGGCCTCGCGCAGTTCCTGGCGGGGATGTGGGCATTCAAGGCCCGCGACGGCGTCGCCACCGCCATGCACGGGATGTGGGGCTCCTTCTGGCTGGCCTACGGGATCCTCAACCTGCTCGTCGCGGTCGGCGTCTACACGCTGCCGACCGGCTCGTTCCCCGAGCTCGGCTTCTGGTTCCTGGCGCTCGGCGTCATCACCGCCCTCGGCGCGATCGCGGCGCTGGCGGAGAGCCTCGGGCTGTTCACCGTCCTCACCTCGCTGGCGGTGGGATCTGGCTTCCTCGCGCTCCACTACCTGACCGGCGAAGGCTGGTGGGAAACCGCCGGCGGCTGGATCCTCGTCGGGTCCGCGGTGGCGGCGACCTACACCGCCGGGGCGATGATGCTCGAGGGCGCCTGGGGCAAGGTGGTCCTCCCGCTCGGCAAGGTCGAGAGGGAGGCCAACGTGCCGGGGACGAAGATCACCCGGCCGATCCAGTACGAACACGCCGAGCCCGGTGTCCGAATGGGCCAGTAGGGCCCCTGCGCCCGCCGGCAGCCGGCCCCGTCCCTTCAACCTGGACCGGCTGCCGACCGCGGGCGTGTGCGGCCCCGCCCGGGTCCTCGTCCCCGCCGCCGCCTTCGGCGGCGCCGCGGCGATCGCCCTCGTGCCGTTCGCCCGGGCCTGGCCGCTGCTCTTCGGCTTCCTCGCCGGCACGATCGGCGACGGCAGCGGCGAAGCGCTGCGGACCGCCTTCCTCGTCATGCTGGTGCCGCTCGGGGCCGCCGGGGCGATCTTGCTTTACGCCCGCCGCACCTATCCGGCCGACGCCGCCGCGGCCGGCGGGGACGGGTCGCGCCGTTGAGCGGGAGGGACAAGCTCCGCCTGCTCGTGCTCGGGCTGCCGACCTTCGGGATGGCGCTCTCGACCACGACGATCTCGACCTACCTGCCGGTGCTGGCGAGCGGGCATCAGGCCTCGACGACCGAGATCGGGATCATCATCGGCACCGAGGGGCTGATGGCGCTCTGGCTGCCGCTGGTCGCGGGACGCTGGTCGGACAACCTGCGCACGCCGCTGGGCGGGCGGTTGCCCTTCGTCCTCGCCGGGACGCCGGTGATGGTCGCCTGCCTGTGCGCCGCCGGCTTCGTCGCGTCCACCCTCGGGCTGGCGCTGCTGGTCGCCGTCTTCTTCACGGGGTACTTCGTCGCCTACGAGCCCTACCGGGCGCTCTACCCCGACCTGGTCCCCGACGAGCAGGCGGGCCGCTCGCAGAGCACGCAGGCGGCCTGGCGCGGGACCGGCACCGGCGTCGCCCTCGCCAGCGGCGGCGCCCTGCTCAGCATCGCCGTCTTCCTGCCCTTCGTCCTCGACGCGGCCCTGCTCACGCTCAGCGTCGCCGTCTTCTCCTGGCGGCTGCTCTCGCATCGCGAACGCGAGGAGGAGGCAGAGCACCGCGACGAGGAGCCTATCGCCGGCGCCTTCCGTAGGGTCTTCGAGCTGCTGCGCGAGCACGCCGCCCTGCGCATGTTCCTGCTCGCCAACGCGCTCTGGGAGCTGGCGCTCGGGGCGGTCAAGACGTTCGTCGTCCTCTACGTCACCGACGGGCTCGGCTACAGCCTCGGCCAGGCCTCGCTGATCGTCGGCGCGGTGGCGGTGCTGATCCTCGGCGGGGCGCTCGCCAGCGGCTTCCTCGCCGATCGCTTCGGCAAGCTGGTGGTGACGGAGGCCGCGCTCTGGGTATACGGCCTGGCGATGCTGGTCCCCGGGCTGACGACCACCCCGTACCTGATCGTCGCGGCGCTGCCCTTCGTCGCGATCGGCGGCGGCACGATCATGAGCCTTCCCTACTCGCTGCTGATGCCGCTGATGCCCGAGGACGAGCACGGGATGCTGACCGGCCTCTACAGCATGAGCCGCGGCGTCGGGGTGATGCTCGGCCCGCTGCTGGCGGGGATCGCGATCCAGCTCGGCCGCTCGCTCTTCACCGCCACCGACGGATACGCCGCCGCCTGGTGGATCCCGGGCGGGGCGATCCTGCTCAGCATCGCCCCCCTGCGCAGGCTCCGCGCCGACCGCGCCGACCGCCGCCGGCTGGTGTCGGCCTCATGAGCGTCGCCCCCCACAGCCTGCGCGACTACGCCCTGCTCGCCGACGGCGAGCGCGGGGTCCTGGTCGGGCCGCGCGGGGAGTTCGCCTGGATGTGCTTCCCCCGCTGGCACGACGACGCGGTCTTCTCCGCCCTGATCGGCGGCGAGAGCGTCTACTCGATCTGCCCGCGCGAGCGCTTCGTCTGGGGTGGCTACTACGAGCCGGGGACGATGATCTGGCGCAGCCGCTGGGTCACCGAGAGCGGGATCGTCGAGTGCCGCGAGGCGCTGGTGGCGCCGGCCGAGGGCGATCGCGCCCTGGTCGTGCGGCAGGCGACAGCGGTGGAGGGACCGGCGCACCTGCAGGTGACCCTGCGGGCCGGCGCCGGCTTCGACCGCTACGGGATGTCGCGCCTGCGCTGCGGCGAGGACGGTTGCTGGACGGCCCAGCTCGGCGACGAGCGCCTGCGCTGGTGGGGAGGCGAGCGGGCCGAGCCGGAGGAGGCGGCGGGCGAGCCGAGGGCGCTGCGGCTGGAGCTGGACCTCGAAGCCGGCGAGAGCCACGACTTCGTCCTCGCGATCGAGCGGGGCGGTGAACGGCCGTCCCTGCCGCCGCCGGACCTGCTCTGGCGGAAGACGGAGGAGTGGTGGCGCGAGCAGGTGCCCGACCTCGGCGGCACCTCGTCCCCCCGCGACGCCCGCCACGCGTTCGCGGTGATGCGCGGCCTCACCTGCGCGGCGGGGGGCATGGTGGCGGCGGCCACCACCTCGCTGCCCGAGCGCGCCGAGCAGGGGCGCAACTACGACTACCGCTACGTCTGGATCCGCGATCAGTGCTACGCCGGACAGGCGGCGGCCCGCGCCGGCACCCTGCCGCTGCTGGACGGGGCGCTCTCCTTCGCCAGCGAGCGGGTGCTCGAGCACGGCGCCGGCCTGGCGCCTGCGTACACCGTCGCCGGCGAGCCGGTTCCCCCGGAACGGCAGATCCCGCTCTCGGGGTACCCCGGCGGGCGCGACATCGTCGGCAACCGGGTCCGCGACCAGTTCCAGCTCGACGCCTTCGGCGAGCTGCTGCTGCTGTTCGCGGCAGCGGCCGATCACGACCGGCTCGACGGCGACCGCTGGCGTGCCGCCGAGATCGCCGCCGAGGCGATCGCCGGGCGCCACACCGAGCCGGAGGCGGGCATCTGGGAGCTCGAACCGGAGCGCTGGACCCACAGCCTGCTGATCTGCTCGGCCGGCCTGCGGGCGCTCGCCGCCCACGCCCCGGCGGGCGAGCAGCGCGCGCGCTGGCTGGCGCTGGCCGACGAGCTCCTCGCCGAGGCCAGCCGGATCGGCCTCCATCCCTCCGGCCGCTGGCAGCGCGCCGAGTCGGACCCCCGCCTCGACGCCTCCCTCCTGCTCGGCGCCGTGCGCGGGGCGGTCCCGCCCGACGACCCCCGCTCGCTGCAGACCCTGGCGGCGGTGGAAGCGGAGCTGACCGAGGACGGCTACTGCTTCCGCTACCAGCCCCACGGGCTGCCGCTGGGCGACGCCGAGGGCGCCTTCCTCCTCTGCGGCTTCTGGATGACCCTCGCCCACGCCCAGCAGGACGACTGCAAGAAGGCGATCGCCTGGTTCGAACGCAACCGCGCCGCCTGCGGCTCGCCGGGCCTGCTCTCCGAGGAGTTCGACGTGCGCCAGCGCCAGCTCCGCGGCAACCTGCCGCAGGCCTTCGTCCACGCCCTGCTGCTGGAGTGCGCCGCGGTGCTGGGCGGCGGTTAGGACACGCCGGCATAGCTCGACCCGGGATGAGGCCGATCAGGCGGTTGCGCGGGCCCCGTCCGGGTCGCCGATCCCGCCTTGGTCGGCTGCGTCGGCGCCGTTGACCTCCAGCAGCTCGGGGGGGACGGTGCCGCGCAGGTTCCAGCCCCCTCGCGTGCGCTGCAGGACCCCGCGCTCGCTGAGGGCCGAGAGCGCCGTGCTCACCGAGGGCCGGCGGGCGGCGACCAGCTCGGCCAGGGTGCTGTGGGTGAGCGGGACCGGGATCTCGACCCACTCGCCGCGCAGCCTGCCGAAGCGGTCGGCGAGGTGCCAGAACAGCATCGTCAGCCGGGTGTCGATGCGGCGCTGGCTGATGATCGCGACCAGGATCGTCAGGTAGCGCGAGCGCAGGAGGGCGCGCTTCAGCAGCTCGGCGGAGACCTCCGGGTAAGGGCTGGCGCGGCGGGCGAAGCCGCTGTCGAGGACCGCCAGGCGGACCGGTTGGAGGACGATCCAGCTCGATTCGATCGGAATGCTGGACCAGGAGGAGAGCTGGTCCCAGGGCCGCATCAGGTCGCCGGGGCCGATCAGCTCGGCGCCGTAGCACTCGCTCTGAACCACGCGCCGGCAGAGGACGCCGGAGAGCACCAGCAGCCCGAAGCCCTCGCGGTCGAGCTCGACCTGGTCGCTCTGCCACCCGCCCTGCGGCAGGTCGAGGACCTGCGCCTGGCAGACCTGCTTCGCCCGCGCCGCGCGCGGTCCCTCCATCCCGCCCAGAAGGTCGGGATCGGCGTTCAGGACAGGCACGGACCTCGTGTTCATCAGCGGGCGTCAGATACCCACCCGGCGGGGAATCTAGGCCCCGCCCGGCGCCGCGGCCGCTGTCAGAGCGGCGACACGCGCCGGGTTCCTCCGCCCGGCGCCACGGGTACTTCGCGGCCATGAGCAAGAAAAGCGAAGTCGTGGTCGTGACCGGCGCCGGCTCGGGCATCGGGCGGGCGATCGCCAAGCGGTTCGGCGAAGACGGGTGCAAGGTGGCGCTGCTGGCGCGGGGCGCGGAGGCGCTCGAGGGGGCGCGGCGCGACGTCGAGGCGGCCGGGGGGCAGGCGCTGGCGATCCCGACCGACGTCGCCGACGCCGAGGCGGTCGAGGCGGCTGCCGAGCGGGCGGAGCGCGAGCTCGGGCCGATCGACGTCTGGGTCAACGACGCGATGACCACGGTCTTCGCCTTCTTCGAGGACATCGAGCCCGACGAGTACCGGCGGGCGACTGACGTCACCTACCACGGCACCGTCTGGGGGACGCGGGCGGCGCTGAGGCGGATGCTGCCGCGCGACCGCGGCCGGATCGTCCTCGTCGGCTCGGCCCTCGCCTACCAGGGGATCCCGTTGCAGTCGCCCTACTGCGGGGCCAAGCACGCGATCAAGGGCTTCTTCGACTCGGTGCGCAGCGAGCTGCGCCACAAGGGCTCGAAGGTCCGCGTCTCGATGGTCCAGCTGCCGGGCGTGAACACGCCGCAGTTCGACCACTGCCTCTCGAAGATGCCGAGACACCCGCAGCCGGTGGCGCCGGTCTACCAGCCCGAGGTCGCCGCCGACGCGGTCCACTGGGCGGCCCACCACCGGCGGCGCCAGGCCTACGTCGGCATCTCCACCGCCTACACCGTGCTCGGCAGCAAACTCGCCCCCTGGATCGCCGAGCGCTACCTGGCGAAGACCGCTGTCTCCGGACAGCAGACCGAAGGCCCGCCCGACGAGCAGAACCGGGCCGGCAACCTGATGGAGCCCCAGCCGGGCGACCCCGGCGCCCACGGCCGCTTCGACGACAAGGCCCACGCCCGCAGCGCCCAGTGGTGGGCGAGCAAGCACCGGGGGCTGCTGGCGAGCGCCGGCCTGGCGCTGCTCACGGGGGTCGGGGCGAGCCTGGTCCGGGAAGCGCGGTGAGCACGGCGACTGGCGCGCGAAGGACGGGACGTGTATTCCAGCCGATCGACTCTGGCGGGGCGACGACTGGTGAGTTAACACGGCTATAGGCAGCTCAACTCTCCAGTCGTGCGGAAAAGCAGCGGCCAAGCTCCTCGCGATCCGAACGCGGCCCGTCGCTTCAGCGCGCGGCGTCCCAGTGCTGGGTCTGGCAAACCGGGCAGACCGGCAGGTTGGTGACCTTGCCCTCTTCGATCTCGAGCCTGTAGCCGCATTCGGGGCAGCGGTAGGCGCCGCCGACCACGGTCTCGCCGGAGATGTAGTCGACCTCCTTGTCGTAGGTCTCCTTCATCAGCGCCTCCCCCGGAGCACGCCCAGGGCGGCGGCGGCCCCGGCACCGGCGACGAGGACGCCGCCGAGGGTCGCGGCTTCCCGCAGGCGGCCCGCCTGCTCGTCGAGGACGACGTCGGGGAAGTCCTGCTCCGGGCGCTTCCCCGGTTCCTCGGCCGGCCCGCGCTCCATCGCCAGCTTCAGCACCTGGGCGGTGTGCAGCGCGCGGCGGTCGGTCATCTCCTCGATCTGGGTCTTGCAGGAGAAGCCGTCGGCGAGGAGGATCGCCTCCTCGGGCGCTTCGCGCACCGCCGGCATCAGCCGCTGCTCGCCGATTTCGCGCGAGATCTCGTCGTGGTCGCGCTCGAAGCCGAAGGAGCCCGCGAGCCCGCAGCAGCCGGAATCGAGGACTTCGAAGTCGAGCCCCATCCGTTCGTAGAGCTCCTTCTCGGCGCTCATCCCCATCACCGCTTCGTGGTGGCAGTGCCCGTGGACCAGGGCCTTGGCGGTGAGGCGCGGCGGCTCCCAGTCGGGGGCGTGCTGCTGCAGCAGCTCGGCCAGGGTCAGCGCCTGCAGCGAGAGCCGCTTGGCGTCCTCGTCGTGGGGCATCAGGCCCGGCAGCTCGTCGCGGAAGGCGGCGACGCAGCTCGGCTCGGCGCCGACCAGGAAGATCCCCTCGCGAATCTGCGGGGCGAGGACGTCGAGCATCCGCCGCCAGAACAGCTTCGCCGTGTCGAGCATCCCGTAGTCGTAGAGCGGGCGCCCGCAGCAGAGCGCCGGCTCGGGGACGATCGGGCGGAAGCCCGCCGCCTCGAGCACCTCGGTCGTCGCCTTCAGGACCTCGGGGTGGAGGAAGTCGTTGAAGGTGTCGGGGAAGAGGACCACCGGCTTGCCCCCGGGGTTGACCGCGCCCCGCCGGCGGAACCACTCCTTGAAGGTCTCGTGGGCGAAGGGCGGGACCTCGCGGTGGGGGCTGAGGCCGCCGGCGAGCTTGACCAGGCGCGAGATCGCCGGCGCGTGGGTGAGCGCGTTGGCCAGCCGCGGCGCCAGCCGCGCCAGGCGGGCGTGGAACATGATCAGGCCCATCGAGTAGGCAGGCAGCTGCCGCGGTTTTCCCTTGTAGTGGTGGGAGAGGAACTCGGATTTGTAGGTCGCCATGTCGACGCTGACGGGGCAGTCGCCTTTGCAGCCCTTGCAGGAGAGGCAGAGGTCGAGCGCCTCCTTCACTTCCTTGGAGCGGAAGCCGTCGGGGATCGTCTCGCCCTCGAGCATCTCGTAGAGGATGCGGGCGCGGCCGCGGGTCGTGTGCTCCTCGTCCTTGGTGACCGAGAAGCTCGGGCACATCGTCCCGGTCTGCGCGTTGCGGCACTTGCCGGCGCCGACGCAGCGCAGCGCCGCGTGGGCGAAGCTGCCGCCGTCCTCGCCGAAGGCGAAGTGGGTCTTCACCTCGGGCGGCGAGTAGCCGCTGCCGAGCTTCATGTTGGAGACGATCGGATAGGGGTCGACGACCTTGTGCGGGTTCATCCGGTTGCCGGGGTCCCAGATCCGCTTGAACTCCTCGAAGGCGGCGACCAGCTCCGGCCCGTACATCTTCGGCAGCAGCTCGGCCTTCGACTGGCCGTCGCCGTGCTCGCCGGAGATCGAGCCGCCGTGCTCGACGACCAGGTCGGCGGCCTCGTCGAGGAAGGTGCGCCACTCGCGGATGCCGCCGGCGCTGGTCAGGTCGAAGGTGATCCGGCAGTGGACGCAGCCGTCGCCGAAGTGGCCGTAGAGCGCGGTCCGGTATTCGTGGCGGTCCAGGAGGTCGCGGAAGCCGCGCAGGTATTCGCCGAGCCGCTCGGGCGGGACCGCGGCGTCCTCCCAGCCCTCCCAGCTGTCGCGCTCGCCGGGGATGTAGGCGGTGGCGCCGAGGCCCGCCTCGCGCACCTCCCAGAGCCGGTCCTCTTCGGCTTTGTCGTCGAACAGGCGCATCTCCGGCGCCCGCTTGTCCTTGCGCAGGCGGACCATGCACTCTTCGGCCCGTTCGTCGCTCTCCTCCTTGGTCTCGCCGCCGAACTCGACCAGGAGCCAGCCGTCGCCGTCGGGCAGCAGCGGGATCTCGCCGGTGTGCTGGCCCTTGCCCTCCATGTCCTGGACCAGGCAGCGGTCGAGCCCCTCGAGCCCGGTCGGCCCGTACTCGAGGACCTCCGGCACGTGGTCGGCGGCTTCGTAGACGCTCGGATAGCCGAGCACGAGCAACGAGCGGTAGGGCGGCGCGGGGACGAGCCGTACCGTCGCCTCCAGCACCGTCGCCAGCGTCCCCTCCGAGCCGACCAGCGCCCGGGCGACGTTGAAGCCCTTCTCCGGCAGCAGCTCGTCGAGGTTGTAGCCGGAGACGCGGCGGGGGATGTCCGGGTAGCGCTCGCGGACGAGCGCCGCGTAGCGGTCGCGGAGATCGCGCATCGCCGCGTAGATCTCGCCGCGGCGGCCGCCCTCGGCGACGATCCGCTCCAGCTCCTCATCCGAGGTCGCCCCGACCCGCATCCGCAGCCCGTCGTAGGTGACGATCTCCAGCTCTTCGAGGTTGTCGGCAGTGCGGCCGGCCATCACCGAGTGCACGCCGCAGGAGTCGTTGCCGATCATCCCGCCGAAGGTCGCGTATTCGTGCGTCGAGGTGTCCGGCGCGAAGGTGAGGTCGTACTTCGATTCGGTGAGGTCGGCGAGCTGGTCGCGGATCACCCCCGGCTGCACCCGCGCGATCCGCCGCTCGGGGTCGACCTCGAGGATCTCGCGCATGTACTTCGAGGTGTCGAGGACGACGGCGACGTTGGCGGTTTGCCCGGCCAGGCTGGTCGCGCAGCCGCGGGCGAGAACCGGCGCCCCGTGCTCGTGGCAGGCGGCGACGGCGGCGACTACGTCATCGGCGTCGCGGGGGAGGACCACTCCGAGCGGCGGCTGGCGGTAGTTGGAGCTGTCGTGCGAGTAGATCGCCCTGGTCCCGAGGTCGAAGCGCACCTCGCCCTCGACCGCGTCCTTCAGCGCCCGCTTCAGGGCCCGGCGGTCGATTCGCTCGATTCCCTCGGGCGCGAGCGTCTCGTGGCCGATCTCAGCGCTGCCGGCCCGCCGAGCCTTTAATGCGAACTGCATCAAATTTCCCCTCCAGCAGGGGGGAAATTTGATGCAGTTCGCCAGCGCTCCGCTTCGGGCTTGAGCGCGAGGCCGTGGCCGGGGCGGGCGGGGTCGGGGCGCAGCGCGCCGCCCTCGGGGTCGAGGGTGCCGTCGAACAGCATGCGCTCCAGCCGCACGTGGTCGTGGAAGTACTCGAGATGGACCAGGGACTCGATGGCGCAGCAGACGTGGGCGGAGATCGCCGGCGCGCAGTGGGCGGAGAAGGGGCGCTGCAGCGCCCGGCAGAGACCGTCGGCGCGGAGCATCGCGGTGATCCCGCCGATCCTGGTCACGTCCGCCTGGACGACGTCGACGCACCCCGCCAGCTCGCCCAGCCCCGCCAGGTCCCACTCGTACTCGCCGGCCGCGATCGCCATCCCGGCCGGCGCGCGGTCGCGCACCGCACGCAGCCCGGCGCGGTCGCGGGAGCTGACCGGCTCCTCCAGGTAGGCGACGCCGAAGGCGGCGTATTCGGCCGCGCGCCCGAGCGCCTCGCTCGGCGCGAAGGCGCCGTTGGCGTCGACCATCAGCTCCACCTCCTCGCCCAGCACCTCGCGGCAGAGCGCCAGTCGCTGCGGGTCGCGCTCGGGGTCCCGGCCCACCTTGATCTTCGCCCGCGGCAGGTCCGCCGCCCGCCAGCCCTCGAGCTGCCCGCGCAGCCGCGCCTCGCTGTAGGAGGTGAAGCCGCCGCTGCCGTAGACCGGCGCGGCGTCGTGGACGCGGGGGAGGACGTCGGCCAGGGGGAGGCCGAGCAGCCGCGCCTTCAGGTCCCAGAGCGCGATGTCGGCCGCCGAGACCGCCATCGCCCCGACGCCCTGCTGGCCGGCGTTGCGAATCGCCCGCCGCATCGCCGCGTTGGCCGCCGCCGGACGCATCGCGTCGGCCCCGTAGAGGCACGGCCGCAAGATCGAGTCGACGAAGGTCGCGACGCTGCGATCGCCGTAGGCGTAGCCGAGCCCGCACTCGCCCTCGGCCTCGAGCTCGACGACGACGATCGTCGTCGCGTCCCACTCCAGCGTCCCGTCCGACTCCGGCTCGTCGGTCGGGACGGTGAAGGCGCGGATCCGGACTTCGGTCACCGGCGCCTCGATCGCCGCCCGCTGGCGGGTTGCCACCGCCATCAGCGGGTCGTCATCTCCTTCAGCTTCCCTTTCAGCGACTGGGTGACCACGCGGCCCCCGTGCGGGTCGCCTTTGAGCAGCGATTTCGCCAGCGCCGTCGCCTGTTCGAGTTTGATGTGGGGCGGCAGCGGCGGCACCTCGGGATCGGTCACCGCCTCGTAGAGCACCGGCCGGCCGGCGCCGAGCGCCTCGTCCCAGGCCTCGCCGACCTGGTCGGGACCCTCGACCTTGACCCCGTGCAGCCCGAGCGAGCGCGCGTAGTCCGCGTAGGGGAAGTCCGGGATGCTCTGCGAGACCTCGAGTTTGGGATCGCCGGCCAGCACCCGCTGCTCCCAGGTCACCTGGTTGAGGTCGTCGTTGTGGAGGACGCAGATGACCAGCTGCTTGTTGGACCAGCCCTCCCAGCGGGCGGCGATGTCGATCAGCGCGTTGATGCCGAGCATCTGCATCGCGCCGTCGCCGATCGCCGCGATCACCGGCCGCTCCGGGTGGGCCATCTTCGCGGCGAAGGCGTAGGGCACCGCCGGGCACATCGTCGCCAAGGTGCCCGACAGCGCCGTCCGCATCCCTCGCCTCAGTTTCAGGTGGCGCGCCCACCAGTTGGTCGCCGAACCCGAATCGGCCGTGAGGATGCAGTCGTCGGGGAGGCGCGGGCTGAGCTCGTGGAAGACGCGCAGCGGGTTCAGCGGCTGCGCTTCGACCATCGCCTGTTCGCCGAGGATGTCCCACCAGCGCTCGACTTCGCCTTCGATCTCCTCGCGCCAGCCGCGCTCCTCCTTGCGCTCGAGCTGGGGGATCAGCTCGAGCAGGGTGTCGCGGGCGTCGCCGACCAGGCTCACCTCCATCGGGTAGCGGATCCCGACCAGGCGGCCGTCGATGTCGATCTGCACCCCGCGCGCCTGCCCCTCTTCCGGCAGCCACTCCGCGTAGGGAAAGCTCGAGCCGATCATCAGGAAGGTGTCGCAGTTGTCCACCATCTCGTAGCTCGGCTTCGATCCGAGCAGGCCGATCGGGCCGGTCACGTAGGGGAGGTCGTCGGGGAGGACGTCGCGCCCGTTCAGCGCCTTCGCGACCCCGGCGCCGAGCAGCTCGGCGACCTCTTCCACCTCCTTGGCGGCGCCGCGGGCGCCCTGCCCGACCAGGATCGCCACCCGCTCGCCCGAGTTGAGGACCTCGGCGGCGCGGCGGACCTCGGCCTCCGCCGGCACCAGCCGCGGCTTGGCCGGCTCCTGGAGGCTCGAGTAGACCGCGCCGTGGACGCGTTCGGGTTCTTCGAATTCGGCTTCCTGGACGTCGTCGGGGATGATCACCGCGGTCACCGAGCGCGAGGCCTTCGCCACCTGCACCGCGCGGTCGACCAGGTGTCGTGCCTGCATCGGCGACATGCAGATCTGGACGAACTCGGAGGCGACGTCCTTGTACAGGACCCCGAGGTCGACCTCCTGCTGGTAGTTCGAGCCCAGCGACATCGTCTTCTGCTGGCCGACGATCGCGACCACCGGCTGGTGGTCGAGCTTGGCGTCGTAGAGCCCGTTGAGGAGGTGGATCGCGCCCGGCCCCGAGGTCGCCAGGCAGACGCCGACCTCGCCGGTCAGCTTGGCGTGGGCGGTGGCGGCGAAGGCGGCGATCTCCTCGTGGCGCGTCTGCACGAACTCGACGTCTTCGCCGTGCTGGTGGAAGCCGCCGAGGATGCCGTTGATGCCGTCCCCCGGATAGCCGTAGACGCGGTCGATCCCGTGTTCGTGAAGGCGTTTGAGGACGTAGGCACCGACGGTTTCGGACATGGAAGCTCCTCCTCAGGCGGGGTGGGCGATGGTCGAAAGCAGAGCGAGCGCCGGCTGGCGCGAGTCGAGCCGGGTGTGCTGGACGACGATCGGCCGGTCTGACTCGATCACCGCCGAGTACGGGGTGTCCCGCGGGATCGGCTCGGGGTCTTCGAGGTCGTTGAACCGCATGTGCACGGTGCGCAGCGCGGGGACGACGGTCGAGTAGGGGCCGGCGGGATCGCGGTCGGAGAAGAAGACGGTGACTTCGACCTCGGCGGGGCCTCCGCCCACGTTCAGCAGGCAGGCCGCCTCGTGGCTTTCCAGCGCCGGGCCGTCTCCGGTGCTCGCCGAGGGAATGTAGCCCTCGGCGATCGCCCAGGTCCGAGCCCCGATCGCTCCACGCGAACCAGCTTCGCTCATGCTCCCTCACTACCCGCAATAGAGGGCGGGACGCAGTTTTTGTCCTTTCCCTGACAGGCCTCTGGCGAGGATCGCCTCTCGCTCCAGGGACGCCAGGAGAACGCAGCAGTGCGAGGGGCCTTAGTTCTCGTTCAGGTTCGGTTCCTAGCCTGCCGCGGCATGGAGCGGCGATGGGCGCTCGGCGGGGTCGCCGGCAACGAGATCCTCACCAGCTCGGTGGCGGCGGTGCTGACCGTGCTGCTCGTGGCCGAGGGCGTGACGATCCTGCAGCTCGGCCCCTTGCTGGTCCCGCACATGGTCGTCGGCCTGATGCTGATCCCGCTGGTCGGCCTGAAGCTCGCCGCCACCGGCTACCGCTTCGCCCGCTACTACGGCCGCGCGCCTGCCTATCGCGAGAAGGGGCCGCCGCTGCTGCCCCTGCGCCTGCTGGCCCCGGTCCTGGTCGCCGCCACCCTCGGCGTCTTCGGCACCGGCGTCGCCCTGCTTGCCGAGGGGCGCAGGTCGGGCACGCTGCTCCTACTCCACAAGGCGAGCTTCGTCGTCTGGGGGGCCGCCTTCGCGATCCACTTCCTCGCCTACCTGCCCCGCGTCCTGCGCTCGCTGCGCGATGACTGGAGCGCCCGCCGCCGCCGCGCGGTCGGCGGCGCGGGCCTGCGGGCGAGCCTGGTCGGCGCCGCCTTCGGCAGCGGGCTGGTCCTCGCCCTGGCGCTGCTGCCGGCGATCGACGCCTGGCAGGACGCCGTCGTCGGCGCCTGACGCGGCGTCGTGTAAAAACTCACAGATGTCCCCAGTAATCGGCAACCGTCGCCGCGCGGTCGCCGTGATCCTCAGCTTGGCGACGTCGGTCGGCCTGCTCTGGATCGACCAGGCCAGCCCGGCGACGGGACCGGCCGGCAGGGCCCTGCCGCCGGCGGCGGGGGCCGACGGCGGGACCCCGGTGGGCGCCGGGCGCCAGGTGCTCGGATGCGAGTCGCGACCCGGGAGCGTCGCCTCGGCGGGAGGCTCGAACCCCCGCCAGGTCGCGCTTACCTTCGACGACGGCCCGAGCCCGATCCAGACGCCGGAGATCCTCGCGATCCTCGACAGGTTCGGCGCCCGCGCCACCTTCTTCGAGGAGGGGCGCCACGTCTACGGCCGCGAAGCGCTGATGCGGCAGGTCCTCGCCGGCGGCGACGAGATCGGGAACCACTCCTTCGACCATCCTCATGACCCGGGCTACGGGCAGCTCGCCCGCGCCGACGACTACATCCGCCGGGCGACCGGCTTCCAGCCCTGCCTCTTCCGGCCTCCCTACGGCCTGCTCGACCCGAAGGTGGTTGCGGCGGCGCGGCGGGCGGGGCTGCAGATCGTCCTCTGGAGCCTCGACTCCCACGACGACCACCATCCCGGGGCCGCTGCGATCGCCTCCCGCGTGGTCGGGAGGGCGCGGCCCGGCTCGATCGTCCTCATGCACGACGGCGGCCGCCATCCCCAAACGGTGCGGGCGCTGCCCTCGATCCTCCGCGGCCTGCGCCGCCTCGGCTTCGGCTTCGTCACGGTCAGCGAACTGCTCGGCGAGCGGATGCGCTACGGCCGCTAGCGCGGCTGGACCCCGGCGACGGCCCGAGCAGGTCCGCGCGCTGACGCCAAGGTTTCGTGCCTGCGGGCACTGGGAAGCTTCCCCGGTAGAGATGCTGGGTCCGCTAGGGAAATGGCCCCTCGTCCGGCAGCTGACGGAAGGCGACCCGTCGGGGCGGGGGAGGGCTGCGCAGTCGCCTCGCACGAGAGGGCTGCGGCCGCGGACGCAGGAAGCCGAGAAGATGACGCGGTCGGTCTGCCCTTACTGTGCCGTCGGCTGCGGGCAGCGTGTGTGGTCCAAGGACGGGAGGGTC
>DASTAR010000153.1:0-18247 GCA_035712505.1 Solirubrobacterales bacterium | reverse complement strand
CCCGATCCATGAGTTCACCGGGCTCTCCGCTCGGCGGGCTCTGGAGTGGGTGAGCAAGCTCGAGCAATCGATCTCCGACCACGACCGGCGGATCGCCAGGCTGGTCCTGCGGGAGATCCAGGAGCGGCTCCAGTTCCTGGACAACGTCGGCGTGGGCTACCTGTCGATGGACCGCGCGGCGGCCACGCTGTCGGGCGGCGAGGCGCAGCGCATCCGCCTGGCGACGCAGATCGGTTCCAGTCTCGTGGGGGTGATGTACGTGCTCGACGAGCCGTCCATCGGCCTCCACCAGCGCGACAACGAGAAGCTGATCGCCACCCTCGACCGCCTCCGCGATCTCGGCAACACGGTGATCGTCGTCGAGCACGACGAGGGGACGATGATGGCCGCCGACCACCTCGTCGACCTCGGTCCGGGCGCCGGTGAGCACGGCGGCCACGTGATCTCGGCCGGCACCCCGAAGCAGGTGGCAAAAGACCCGAGCTCGCTGACCGGGCAGTACCTCTCCGGCAAGAAAGAGATCGAGGTGCCGGCGGAGCGGCGGCGCTCGACCGGCGAGCTGACCGTGCGCGGCGCCCGCGAACACAACCTCAAGGACGTCGACGTCGAGATCCCGCTCGGGGTCTTCTGCTGCGTCACCGGCGTGTCCGGCTCGGGCAAGTCGACGCTCGTCAACGAGACGCTCCACCACGCGGTCGCCAACCGGCTGCACCAGGCGAAGCTGCGTCCCGGCGCCCACGACGGGATCGACGGCCTCGACCAGATCGACAAGATCATCAACATCGACCAGTCGCCGATCGGCCGCACCCCGCGCTCGAACCCGGCCACCTACACCGGCGTCTTCGACCACATCCGCTCGCTCTTCACCCAGACCCAGGAGGCGCGGGCACGCGGCTACAAGCCCGGTCGCTTCTCCTTCAACGTCAAGGGCGGGCGCTGCGAGGTCTGCAAGGGCGACGGCCAGATCAAAATCGAGATGCACTTCCTGCCCGACGTCTACGTTCCCTGCGAGCAGTGCCATGGCAAGCGCTACAACCGCGAGACGCTCGAGGTCCGCTTCAAAGGCAAGAACATCGCCGACGTTCTGGAGATGTCGGTCGCCGACGCGGTCGAGTTCTTCGAGAACGTGCCGAAGATCGCCCGCCGGCTGCGCACGCTTAACGACGTCGGGCTCGGCTACATCCGCCTCGGCCAGCCGGCGACGACGCTCTCCGGCGGTGAGGCGCAGCGTGTGAAGCTGGCGACCGAGCTCTCCAAAGTCGCCACCGGGGACACGCTCTACATCCTCGACGAGCCGACCACCGGGCTGCACTTCGCCGACGTCCAGAGGCTTCTCGACGTCCTCGGCCGCCTGGTCGACGCCGGCAATACGGTGGTCGTGATCGAGCACAACCTCGACGTGATCAAGACCGCCGACTGGCTCGTCGACCTCGGCCCGGAGGGAGGCGAAGGCGGGGGCGAGATCGTCGCCACCGGTACCCCCGAGGAGGTCGCCGCCGCCGCCGGCTCCTACACCGGCCGCTTCCTCGCCGGGCTGGTCGAGCCGGTGAAGCCGAAAAGGCGCAGTCGCAAGCGGCCGTTGTCCGCAGCGGCCTAAGCCCTCGGTTCCAGAAGAAATCCCTGGTTTGGGCGCTTAGAAGCGCTTAAGCTGGGTATGCATCTCGCGGGAGCGGGGGCAAACAACAGAGGAGGGAACCGATGTCAGCACTTGGCTCGCGAGTTTGGTTCGCAGCAGCAGGCCTGGTAGTCATCGCCATGATCGCCGCCGGCTGCGGCGGCGGTAGCGACACCACCAGCGGCGGTGGCGGCGGCGGCGGTGGTGGTGGGACGATCGCCCTCCTGCTCCCGGAAAACGAAACGCCTCGCTACGAAACGAACGACAAACCCGGTATCGAAAAAGCGATCTCCGAACAGTGCCCCGAATGCGAAGTCATCTACTTCAACGCCGGTGGCGATGCTGAAAAGCAGCAGTCACAGGGAGAAGCAGCGCTGACCAAGGGCGCCGAAGTGCTGATCCTCGACCCGATGGACTCCAAATCGGCGGCGTCGATCGCCGAAAAAGCAAACGCCCAGGGCGTGCCGGTGGTCAGCTACGACCGCCTGATCGAAAACTCCGAAGTCGCCGCCTACGTCTCGTTCGACAACGAACGGGTCGGCGAACTGCAGGCTGAATCCCTCTCGGAAAAACTGAAAGAAGACGGCAAACCCAAAGGGCCGATCATCATGATCAACGGCGACCCGGCCGACCCGAACGCCGCCCTCTTCAAGAAGGGCGCCCAGAAAGGCTTCGAAGAAGCCGGCGTCGACATCGCCAAGGAATACGACACCCCCGGCTGGACCGCAGAAAACGCCCAGCGCGAGGCGCAGCAGGCCATCACCGCGCTCGGCAACAACGGGTTTTGGGCCATCTACGCCGCCAACGACGACACCGGCGGCGGTGCGATCGCGGCGATGAAAGGCGCGGGCATCAACCCCGAAGACCGGCCGGTCACCGGCCAGGACGCGACGGTCGCCGGCCTGCAGCGGATCCTCGCCGGCCAGCAGTACATGACCGTTTACAAGGCGATCCCGCCAGAGACGGAAATCGCCGCGGAAATCGCGGTCGCCCTGCTCGAAGGCGAAGAAGTCCCGCAGGAAAAAGTCACCGAAGAAGTCAACAACGGCAAAGCCGAAGTGCCGTCGGTGCTGCTGGAACCGGTTGCGGTGACCAAAGGCAACGTCAAGTCAACGGTGGTCAAGGACGGGTTCGTCTCCGCCTCCGAACTCTGCACGAGCGCCTACCAGACCGCCTGCAAAGAAGCGGGAATCTCGGGCTGAGATGGCCGCGGACGGCACTCCGCTCCTCGAGCTGGAGGGCATAAGCAAGCGATTCGGCCCGGTCCAGGCTTTGGACCGGGTCGACTTCGCCGTCAGCGCCGGCGAGGTCGTCGGCCTCGTCGGCGACAACGGCGCCGGCAAGTCGACCCTGGTCAAGGCGATCGCCGGCATCAACCCGCCCGACGCGGGCACGATCCGCTTCGAGGGGCGGGAGGTGCGGATCCACAGACCGCAGGACGCCACCGAACTCGGCATCGCGACCGTCTACCAGGACCTCGCCCTCTGCGACAACCTCGACGTCGTCTCCAACCTCTTCCTCGGCCGCGAGGAGGTCTCGGCCGGCCCCGGGACTGTCTCCCGCCAACTCGACGAGGTGAAGATGGAGCACGAGACGGCGGACCTGCTCTCGAACCTCGCGGTGACGATCCCGAGCCTGCGCTCTGAGGTCGGCACCCTCTCGGGCGGACAGCGCCAGCAGGTCGCCGTCGCCCGTTCCCTCCTGGGCGATCCGAAAGTCGTGATGCTCGACGAGCCGACCGCGGCACTCGGAGTGCCGCAGACCAAGCAGGTGCTGGAGCTGATCCGCCGCCTGCGCGAGCGCAACCTCGGCGTCCTCGTGATCAGCCACAACCTCGCCGACGTCTTCGCGATCTGCGATCGCGTCTTCGTCCTCCGCCTCGGTCGCGCCGCCGGCGAGTTCAAGGCCGAGGATGCGACCGAGGAGCACGTCGTCGCCGCGATCACCGGCGTCGGCGACGGCCGCGAGAAGCAGGGCCATCCAGAAGAAGGGGAGCGGGCATGAGCGCGACCGAAGCAGCGACCGTCGAGGAGGGCACGGAGAGCCGCTCGACCACCGCACAGGCCCTGCGCCGTCTCGTCCAGGGTGACCTCTCGTCGGTCCGGGTCGTGCTCGGCCTGGTCGTGATCGCGATCATCTTCCAGGTCCAGGAAGAACGCTTCCTCTCGGCTCAGAACCTGACCAACCTGATGCTGCAGATCACCACGATCGGGCTGATCTCGGTCGGCATCGTCTACGTGCTGCTGCTGGGGGAGATCGACCTCTCGGTAGGCGCCGTCAGCGGCCTTTCGGCGGCGGTGATGGCGGTCTTGAGCGTCAACCACGGCTGGAACGCGTACCTGGCGATCGCCGCCGCGGTCGCCGTCGGAGCCGCGATCGGGTTCCTGCAGGGCTCGCTGTTCAGCCGCTTCGTCGTGCCCTCGTTCGTCGTCACCCTGGCCGGCCTGCTGGCCTGGGAAGGGGCGCTGCTGCAGGTCCTGGGCAAGACCGGATCGCTGAACATCAACGATCCGAAAATCACCGGCCTCGCCAACACCTTCTACTCCGACACGGTCGGCTGGATCTTCGCGGCGGTGATCATCGCCGCTTACGGCGCGGTGCTCGCAACGGGGTACCGCAAGCGGGTCTCCGCCGGCCTCGCCGACGGCGGGCCGCTGCCGCTGGTAGTCCGCTTCGTCTTCCTCGCCGCGATCGTGATCGCCGCCGTGGCGATCCTCAACTCCGACCGCGGGGTGCCGCTGGCGGTGATGATCCTGCTCGGATTCGTCGTCGGGATGGAGTACGTGGCCAAGCGCACCACCTTCGGCCGGCACGTGTTCGCCGTCGGCGGCAACGCCGAGGCGGCGCGGCGGGCCGGCATCCGCGTCAACGCGGTCCGGGTCGCCGTCTTCACGATCTCCGGCTCGATGGCCGCGATCGGCGGCGTGATGGCCGCCTCGCGGCTGTTCGCGGTCAACCAGAACTCCGGCGGCAACGAACTGCTGCTGCTCGCGATCGCCGGGCCGGTGATCGCCGGGACCAGCCTCTTCGGCGGCCGCGGCTCGGTCTGGACGGCCCTGCTCGGTGCGCTCGTCATCGGGTCGATCTCCAACGGGATGGACCTGCTCTCGCTCTCCTCGGCAGTGAAACTGATGGTCACCGGCGGGGTCCTGCTGCTCGCGGTCCTGGTCGACGCCGTGGCGCGCCAGCAGCGGCAGACGTCCGGTCGCGTCTAGCGGGAGACCAGCAGGGAGGCGCCGATCGCGCCGCCGAGGTCGCCCAGCGAGGCGACCCGCATCGCCGGCGGGCGCTCGTTGACGAAGAGGTGCTTGTCCATCTCCTTCCGCAGCGGCTCCATCAGCCGCTCGCCGAAGCGGATGCCGAGACCGCCGCCGAGGATCACTGCTTCGACGTCGATCAGGTTGATCGCCGAGGCGATCCCGGTGCCGAGCGCCTCGACCGCCCGCTCGATCAGCTCTTCGGTGAGCCTGTCCCCGTGGTCGAGCGCCCGCTCGAAGATTCCGCTGGTCAGCCGCGGTTTGCCGTGCTTCTCCATCAGCTTGAAGAGGTCGGTCTTCTCACCTTCGTCGTGCCGCTTACGGGCCTCGGCTTCCATCGCCTTGCGCCCCGCGTAGGCCTCGAGGCAGCCCCGGCGGCCGCAGGGGCACCGGGCGCCGCCGCGCTCGACGACCGTGTGGCCGATCTCCCCTGCGGCGCCCCGGCCCAGCCACGGCCTGCCGCCGAGGACGAGGCCGCCGCCGACACCGGTTCCCCAGAAGACGCCGATCAGGCTCTCGAACTCCTCACCGGCGCCGAGGTGGAACTCGGCTTCGGTCGCGACCTGGACGTCGTTGCCGATCCTCACCTCGGTCCCGAGCGCCTCCTGCAGGGTCTCGCCGAGCGGGAAGCTTCCCTCCCAGTCGGGGAGGTTGCGGGCCGAGGAGACCGCCCCCGTCTTCTCGTCGGCGTCGCCGGGCGAGCCGACCCCGACGCCGGCCAGCGCACTGGTCTCGACGCCGGCGCTCTCGGCCGCCTCGCGCAGCGCCGCCGCCATCGCCTCGGCGACGTCCTCCGGTCCCCCTTCGGTCGGGGTCGGGTGACGTGCTTCGCCAACCACCTTGCCGCCGGCGTCGACCACCGCCGTCTGGATCTTGGTGCCGCCGAGGTCGATCCCGCCGCGCAAGTCCGCCATGCGTGCGAGTCTACGGCCGATGAGCGGCTGGAGGATGTGGTGGGCGAAGCGGCGCTGGTACGAGCGCAACCGCCGGCTGCTGCGGCGGTGGCGGATCAACCGCCACGCCGCCCGTGGTGGGTTCTTCGTCCGCCATCCCGTCGAGGGCGAGGTGCTGGAGGCCCTCGACGAGGGGCGGCTGACGATCGGGGCGGGGACGCTGCTGGAGCCGGGCTGCTGGCTGACGCTGGCGCCGGGGGCGCGGATCGAGATCGGCGAGGGCTGCTTCCTCAACCGCAACGTGATGATCGCCGCCTACGAGAGCGTCGCGATCGGCGACCACACGATGTTCGCCAACGGCTGCTTCGTCGGCGACAGTGAGCACCGCTACGACGATCCGACCAGGCCGATCACCTGGCAGGGCTTCACCTCGAAAGGCCCCGTCAGGATCGGCTCTAATTGCTGGTTCGGCGTCAACTGCGCGGTGACCAGCGGCGTCAGCGTCGGCGAGCGCTGCGTCATCGGCGCCAACTCGGTCGTCAACCGCGACGTCGAGGCGGGCACTCTTGCCGCCGGCGCTCCGGCGAAAGCAATTCGCAAGATCGACTTTTCCGCAGCCGGCGGCTAGCGGTGCGCCTTATCCGGCCTATAGCGGGGAAAAGGCGCACCGCAGCGTTCGACGGGCAGGCGCTTCTGTTCCCCTTGTCACAGAAGCGCTACAAAGCGTGCCTATAATTTTTGGTTCGCACGGCCGTGACCCCTCGGGCATGGACCCATGAACACGAATCTCCTCGCCGATAACCCTCGTCCCACCGTGGCCGCTCCCGCCCTGCGCACGAAGGCCGAGCTCCGCGCTGCCGTCGCCGCGGCGAAGCGCGAAGGGCAGACGGTCGGGTTCGTGCCGACGATGGGCTGCCTCCACGCGGGCCATCTCTCGCTGATCCAGGCCGCTCGCGCCGAATGCGACCTGGTGGTGATGAGCCTGTTCGTCAACCCGACCCAGTTCGGGGCCGGCGAGGACCTCGACCGCTACCCTCGTGACGAGGAACGCGACCTGCGCCTGGCGGGCGAGGCCGGCGCCGACCTCGTCTTCGCGCCCGCCGTCGAGGAGGTCTACCCGGACGGCCTCGATGGCTTCGCAACCCGCGTCGAGGTGGTCGGCTCGCTGACCGGGGTCCTCGACGGCGATCCCTCCCGCCGCGGTCCAGAGCACTTCCGCGGCGTCGCCACCGTCGTCGCCAAGCTCTTCAACCTGGTCGATCCCGACGTCGCCTACTTCGGCCAGAAGGACGCCCAGCAGGCGGTCGTGGTCCGCCGCATGGCCCGCGACCTCGACTTCCCGGTGCGGATCGAGGTGCTGCCGACCGTGCGCGAGCCCGACGGCCTGGCGATGAGCTCGCGCAACGCCTACCTGGGCCCCGAGGACCGCGACCGCGCGACCGCGCTCTCCCGCGCTCTCGCGGCCGCCGAGCGGGGCGCCCGGGCCGGCTCGCTGGGGATGGGCCTCGAGGCCGCCCGCCGCGAGCTCGCGGCCGTCGCGATCGAGCCCGAGTACCTGGAGGCCCGCGACGCGGAGACGCTCGAGTGCGTCCACGCGCTCGAGGACCGGCCGGTCCTCGTCCTCGTCGCCGCGCCGGTCGGCGCGGCGCGGCTGATCGACAACGTCTTGATTCACCCGACCGACACCAGCCAGCAGTCCCAACTCAAGCCCGCGAAAGGGGAGAAATAGTGCAGAGGCAGATGCTGAAGTCGAAGATCCACCGGGCTACGGTGACCGACTGCGACGTCGACTACATCGGCTCGATCACGATCGACACCGAGCTGATGGCCGGCGCCGACCTGATCACCAACGAGCAGGTCCACGTCTGGGACGTCGACAACGGCTCGCGCTTCGTCACCTACGTGATCGACGGCGAACCGGGCTCGGGAACGATGCAGGTGAACGGCGCCGCCGCCCACCTGGTCGAGCCCGGCCACAAGATCATCGTCGCCTCCTTCGGCGCCTACGACGAGGCGGACCTCGAGCGCTACTCCCCGGTCGTCGTCCACGTCGACGACGACAACAAGGCGATCGCCGTCGACAGCCACCCGGAGGTGCTCCTCAAATGAGCTCCGGAGCCCGGTCCCACACCGCCCCCGAGACCGCCGGCGCCGAGCGGCGCCGCCCGGTCAGCCTGCCCCGCCTGAACGAGATGAAGGCGAACGGCGAGCCGATCGTGATGGTCACCGCCTACGACTACCCGTCGGCGACCGTGGCCGAGGCGGCGGGCGTCGACGTCGTCCTCGTCGGCGACTCCGCCGCCAACGTCGTCCTCGGCTACCCGGACACGAAGCTGGTGACGATGGAGGAGATGCTCGTCCTCGGCAAGGCCGTGCGGCGCGGTCTGAAGACGCCGCTGATGGTCGGCGACATGCCGATGGGCAGCTACGAGGCCTCCAACGAGGAAGCGATCCGCAATGCCCAGCGGCTGGTCAAGGAGACCGGCTGCCAGGTGGTCAAGCTCGAGGCCGGCGGCGTCATCGTCGAGCGCGCCCGGGCGATCGTCCAGTCCGGCATTCCGGTGATGGGCCACGTCGGCCTCACCCCGCAGACCGCGACCGCGATCGGCGGCTACAAAGCGCAGGGCAAGAGCGCCAGGAGCGCGATCAAGCTGCTCGAGGACTGCCTGGCACTGCAGTCGGTCGGCTGCTTCGCGATCGTGATCGAGGCGGTGCCCTCGGCGATCGCCGACGAGATCGCCAAGAAGCTGGAGGTGCCGACGATCGGCATCGGCGCCGGTCCCGGCACCTCAGGCCAGGTCCTCGTCTTCCACGACCTGCTCGGGATCACCACCGGCCACATGGCCAAATTCGTCAAGCGCTACGCCGACGTCCACGAGACGATGGTCGCGGCCGTCGAGCGCTACCGCGACGAGGTCCGCCGCCGGCAGTTCCCCGAGCCCGAGCACGTCTACAGCGTCGAGCCGGCCGAGCTCGACGAGTTCCGCCGCTACCTCAACGAGGAGAGCCTGGCCAGCGCCAAGGGCTGGGAGTGGGAGCCGCTGCCCTAGTAGGGCGGGCCTAAGACTGCTTGCGCAGTGAGCCCGAAGCCTTTGCGGCCCTGGCTTCCGCCCGGCGGAAGCAGGACCGGCGCGGGTTGAAGGCGCTGACGCGGCAGAGGACGGCGTGGAAGCGGGGGCCGGTCAGCGGCACGAGGTTGCTGCCGAGGAACCGCACGCCGAGGCTTCCCGTCCAGGAGGCGGGGGAGTCCTTCGCGGCGCCCTCGTAGCGGGCGCGGCCGCTGAACGGGGCGGCGAGGGCGAGGCGGGCGGTCGCGGGCTCGTGGCCGCGGCGGCTGATCCTGACCCTGGCCGGAGCGGCGAGCTGCATCGCCGAGCGGTAGACCCGCACCCTTCCCACCCGCTCCTGCAGCGAGGCGGTGATGACCGAGAAGAGGTCCTTGGCGGGGACCGGGATGCCGCGCGGCGGTTCGAGGCTGATCGCGGTGAAGCGGGTCAGCGAGCGACCGACTCGCGAGCGGGCCGAGAGCAGGGTGAGGTTGAAGCCGAAGGGGTCGGCGCTGGTGCTGCTGGCGACCGCCTCCCGTCGGTGGCGGTGCCTGTGCTTGCGGATCCGGACCTGATGGCAGACCTGCCGGTAGGAGCGGCGGACCTCGCCGCGCAGCTTGCCGACAGCGAGCCGGGTGTAGCCGTGCTGACCGTCGAATTCGATCGTCCCGTGGAAGCGGCCGACCTCGCGCTGGGGCCGGCGCCCGCGGCAGACGGTGCGCCTGGTCGGTGGCCTCGATCTCTTGCGCGCGACAGCGGGGAAGGGGCGCCGCCTGCCGTGGAACCGCAGCGAGACCTTGCCGAAGCGCCCGAAGTCGGCCTTCACCCGATGGCGGCTGACCTCGCCCCTGGTCGTGTAGGAGGCGAGCTGGCCGTGCCTGGCGACGGTGAGCGTCACGCGGTGATGGCCCAGGGTGTCGACGGTGACCTCGTAGCCGCGCGTCCCGGTGGCGGACATCGTCAGGTGGAGGCTGCGCGGCCGGACCTCGTCGCCTGGGCGCGTGACGGCGCCGGCCGGGGCGGCAAGCAGAGAGACCGTCGCCGCGACCCCGATCGTGCAACCGGCGGCGCGCCTGGCGCGCTGTAGACGCGAAGTTGCACTCATTGATCTAGAGCGTTCGCGCTTCCCCCTCCGTTTCCTCTCCCTGCAAGCGGCGAACTACGATGGGTGCGGATGCCGATCTACGAGTTCGAGTGCGAGGCGTGCGGAGCGCGGTTCGAGGAGCTGGTCGCGGCGGGGGCTGCGGTCGCCTGCCGGGAGTGCGGCTCGGAGCGGGCGCGCCGGCTCTACTCCGGCGTGGCGCCGCCGGGCCGCCAGCCCCGCGGTGCCGGTGTCCGCTCCGACGAAGCGCAGCGGCGGGAGCGGGAGGCGGCGCGGCAGGACCGGCTCGCCGAGTCGCGCAGGCGGCGGGCGCTGGGGGAGAAGCCTTGAGCGGGAGCGCCTCTGAGCGGCGGGAGAAGCTGGTCGAGCTCTACAAGGAAGTCCAGCGCTGCGAGAAATGCCCGCTGCACGAGACCCGCACGAAGGTCGTCTTCGGAGCGGGCAACGCCGACGCCGACCTGATGTTCGTCGGCGAGGCCCCGGGGGCCGAAGAGGACCGCCAGGGGCTGCCCTTCGTCGGTCGCGCCGGACAGCTGCTGAACCAGCTGCTGGAGGAGATCGGGCTCTCCCGCGAGGAGGTCTTCATCGCCAACGTCCTCAAGAACCGCCCGCCGGGCAACCGCGACCCGCTGCCACCTGAGATCCAGGCCTGCGAGCCGTGGCTGTGGCAGCAGGTGCAGCTGATCGAGCCGCGCGTCGTCTGCACGCTCGGCAACTTCTCGACCAAGCTGCTGAGCGGCAGCCAGACCGGGATCACCAAGGTCCGCGGCACGCCGCAGGTGCACGAGCTCGGCGGCCGCATGGTCTATCTGCTGCCGCTCTTCCACCCCGCCGCGGCGCTGCGCACGCCGGCGGTGAAGGAGACGTTGCGGGCCGATTTCGCGACGCTCCCGGAGCTCCTGCGGCGGCCGCTGCCGGACCCCGTCCCCAGCGCCGCGGAAATCGCCGAGGCCGAGGAGGAAGGCGGGACGACTCCGCCGCCGCCAAGCGACCAGCTCGGCTTCTTCGGATGAGCGTGGAGGAGGGAAGGACGGCGGAGGTCGTCGATTCCGGGTCCGCGGAGGAGACCGAAGCACTCGGCGCCTCCATCGCCGGCCGTCTGCGGCCCGGCGACGTGGTCCTCCTCTCCGGCGACCTCGGCAGCGGCAAGACGACCCTGATCCGCGGCGCCTGCCGCGCCCTCGGCATCGCCGGGCCGGTCACCTCTCCCACCTTCACGATCGGGCAGCGCTACGAGGGCGGCCGGATGCCGGTCTCCCACCTCGACCTCTACCGCCTGGAGAGCCTCGAGGACGAGGATCCGGCGCTCCTCGACGACTACCTCTCAGCCGAGGGGGTCGCCTTCGTCGAGTGGCCGGGGGCGGGGGAGGGGCGGCTCGGCCGTCCCGCTCTGCGGGTTCGCCTGGCGCACGCCGGAGGGGAAAGCCGTCGGATAGAAGTCGAGTGAAGCAGCGCACCCGGTACCGCCCTGCGGTGTTCGGGTAGAGGCGAGCCCAGCTTGTAGCATCGGCGCTCGGAATCTTTCGACCCAGAAAGGCAGGACGGATGAAGGGACTGAAGACGCTTACGGCACTGGTGCTCGTAACCGGGTTGCTGGCGGCGATCGTGCCCGCCACCGCCAGCGCGGCCGCCTACGAACACTACGTCGGCTGCGGCCTCTCCAAGAACGCCAAGCGCTCCCACTCCTGCCCGAAGAAGTCGAAGAAGGGCGCCTTCTTCAAAAGCCGAAACGGTGACGTCATGTACACCGTCTGCGTCAAGTTCCCGAGCGGGAAAAACCTCTGCGCCCAGGCTCAGGAAGCAAAGGAAGAAACGCTCTACGTCAACAAGATCACCTCGACCATCCCGGGCAAGCACGTCGTCAGCTGGTACGTGAAAGGCCGGAAGGTCGGGTCGTGGGCCTTCCGGGTCACGGGGTAGCGCACCGCTGATCGTCGTCGGCTTCGATACCGCGACGGTTGACACCGTCGCCTGCGCCTGGCGCGACGGCGAGGTGCTCCACGAGTCGCAACTGGGGCTCTCCCCGCGGGGGAGGCCCCTCCACGCGACCGGGCTCCTGCAGGAGGTCGAGCGGGCAGCCGCCGCGGCCGGCGGCTGGCAGGCGGTCGACGTGATCGCGGTCGGTCTCGGCCCCGGCACCTTCACCGGCATCCGGGTCGGGATCGCGACCGCCCGCGGCCTCGGCGTCGGCCTCGGCCTGCCGCTGCGCGGCATCGGCACGCTCGACGTCCTCGGTCGCGGGATCGCGGAGGCCGCAGCCGGCGCCCCGGCACTGGCTGTGCTCGACGGCTGGCGGGGCGAGGTCTTCGCCGCGCTCTACGCCGCGGACGGGAAGCGGCTCTGGGAGCCGGCCGTCTTCCGCCCCGAGGGGCTGGCGGAGCGGGTCGCCTCGCTCGGCGCAACCCCGTCGGTGGCCGGTCCGGGGGCGGTACGATTCCGCAAAGAGCTGACTCGCGACGGAGTCCGCATCGCGGACGATTCCGACCCCGTCCACCGGGTCGCGGCGCGGCACCTCTGTGCCCTCGCGGCCGCGGCGGCGGGCGAGGACGAGAGCGAGGAGCTCGCCCCGATCTACCTCAGACCCCCCGACGCGGAGCGGTGGCGTGAGCGAGACGCTTTCCAAGAGACCAAGTGAGCTGACCCAGGAGGTCCAGGTGCGCCGGCTCGCCTACAGCGACCTGCCGGCCGTGATCTCGATCGAGCGGCGCTCGTTCCCGACCCCGTGGTCGCTGGCGATGTTCGTGCTCGAGCTCTCGAAGCCCTCGGGCATCTGCCTCGCCGCCTGTGCCGGCGACGAGCTGCTCGGCTACGTCGTCTGCTCGCGCTACGACCAGGTCTGGCACCTGATGAACATCGCCGTCTCCCCCGAGCACCGCGGCGGCGGCATCGCCGGGCGGTTGATGCGGCGCCTGATCTCCGAGGCGCGGGGAGAGCTCCCGTTCACGCTCGAGGTGCGAGTCTCCAATCACCGGGCGATCGGCATGTACGAAAGCTTCGGCTTCCGCTCCGCCGGGGTACGTCCTCGCTACTACCACGACAACGGCGAGGACGCCTTGATCATGTGGCTGGACTGAGGTGGCTCGACTGAAGCGGCTGGACCCGAGGGACGGAAGCCTGCTGCTGGCGATCGAGACCTCCTGCGACGACACCTGCGCCGCCGTCCTCGACGGGCCGCGCATCCTCAGCAACGTGATCTCCTCGCAGGCGAAGGCGCACGAGGGGTTCGGCGGCGTCGTGCCCGAGGTGGCGGCCCGTCATCACCTCGAGCTGGTCGAACCGGTGGTCGAGGCGGCGCTGACCGAAGCGGGAGCGACCCTGGACGACGTCGGGGCCGTCGCCGCGACCGTGGGCCCGGGCCTGATCGGTGCGCTGCTCGTCGGGATCAGCGCCGCGAAGGGGATCGCCGCGGCACGGCGGCTGCCGTTCGTCCCGGTCGACCACCTGCAGGGCCACGTCGCCGCGAACTTCCTCGAGCCCGAGCCGCTGGAGCCGCCGTTCCTCTGCCTGGTCGCCAGCGGCGGGCACACGATGCTGGCGGGGGTGCGGGGCCACGAGGGGTACGAGCTGCTCGGGCAGACCCTCGACGACGCCGCCGGCGAGGCTTTCGACAAGTCGGCGCGGCTGCTGGGGCTGGGGTATCCCGGGGGGCCGCTGATCCAGAAGGAGGCGGAAGGCGGCGATCCGGAGGCGTTCGAGATGCCGGTGGCGATGGCGCGCGGGCCGGGCCTCGACTTCAGCTTCAGCGGCTTGAAGACGGCCGTCCTCTACCGCTGCCGGGAACTCGGGCCGGAGGGCGTGCAGGAGCGCCGGGCCGACCTCGCCGCCTCGTTTCAGGCCGCCGTCGTCGAGCAGCTGCGGACGAAGCTGAAGCGGGCGCTGAAGGGGGGCGGCTGGGACGCGGTCGCCCTCGGCGGCGGCGTCGCCGCCAACGGTCCCCTGCGCGAAGCGGTGGCGCAGCTGTGCGAGGAGATGGGCGTGCGCCTGAAGCTCGTCCCGATCCAGCTGTGCACCGACAATGCGGCGATGATCGGCTCGGCGGCGCGATACGCCGAGCCGATCCAGTACCCCGACTACCTCGGCTACGACGCCTTCGCGAGCGGCGAAAAGGCCGCCGCCGTCCCGCACTGAAAACCATGGCCGACGTCGTCGTCTACTCCCGTCCGGGCTGTCACCTCTGCGAGGAAGCGCTCGCCCAGATCGTCGCCTTCCACGAGGAGGGCTACCGCTTCGACCTGCACGAGATCGACATCGAGAGCAACGACCTGCTGTTGCGGCGCTACCTCGAGCGGATCCCGGTGGTCGAGGTCGACGGGCTCGAGGTCTCCGAGCTCGTCTTGGACCCCGCCGCCGTTAGAGCCAGGCTCGATACTGTGGGGGCATGGTCGAGGTGATCGAGGAGTTCGACGCCGCCGGGGCGTTCCCGGTCGAAGGCGAGCGGCTATCGCTGGGCGTCGCGGCGCGGCTCTCGCGCTACCTGCAGGTGCTGACGCAGGCGCGGAAGATGGGGCAGGAGACGATCTCCTCCCAGGAGCTCTCCCAGTACACCCACATCAATCCCACCCAGATCCGGCGCGACCTCTCCGGCTTCGGCAAGTTCGGCAAGCGCGGGGTCGGCTACAACGTCGACTCGCTGGTCTCGGAGATCCGCAAGATCCTCCGCACCTCCGGCCAGCACAACATCGCCCTGTTCGGGGCCGGCAACCTCGGTCAGGCGATCGCCAACTCGCCGATCTTCGCCGACCACGGCTTCCAGGTCGTCGCCGTCTTCGACACCGATCCGAGCGTGGTCGGCAGGCCGATCGGCGACCTGGAGGTGCGCGACATCGGTGACCTGCCGGACGTCGTCGCCGAGGAGGAGATCGTCGTCGGCGTGCTGGCGGTGCCGGCCGACGCGGCCCAGGACGTCGCCGACCGGCTGGTCAAAGCGGGCGTGAAGATCATCTTCAATTACTCCGAGCAGCTGCTGCAAGTGCCGCCGGAGGTGACCGTCCACACCTCCAGCCCCGCCGTCGACCTGCTCTACGCGCTCTACTTCTACCTCGCCTGAGGGCGACCAGCCTCCGATCTTGGCCCTGGACCTCGATCTCGCCCGCGAGAAGTTCGAGTCCTCGCAGGACTTCACGATCGGCCTCGAGGAGGAGTTCGCGATCCTCGACCCGCAGACGCTGGAGCTGGAGCACCGCTTCGAGGACGTGATCGCCGCCTGCCGGCGCGACGAGGTGCTGGCGGAGGCGGCGGCGGGGGAGCTGATCGCCGCCGAGGTGGAGATCCGCTCCGGGCGGTCGGAGACGTTCGCCGAGGCGGTGGAGAGGCAGCGCGAGCGGCGGGCGCGCCTGTTCGAGCTGGTCGGCGGGATGGGGCTGACGCTGGGGGCGATGGGGACGCACCCGTGGGCGAACTACCTCGACCAGCGGATCATCGACACGCCGCACTACAACCGGTTGCGCAACGAACTCGGCTGGGTCGCCCAGCGCAACAACACCTGGAGCATGCACCTGCACATGGGCGTCCGCGGCGCCGACCGGGCGATCGCCGTCTGCGACCGGCTGCGCGAGCTGCTGCCGCTGCTGCTGGCGGTCTCGGCCAACTCGCCCTTCCTCGACCGCCGGGACTCCGGGCTGCACAGCGTCCGCTCTGAGATCTTCACCCGCACCTTCCCGCGCTGCGGCGTGCCCTCGCCGTTCCGGGACTGGGCGACCTACGCCGGCTTCGTCGACACCCTGGAGCGGCTCGGCTCGGTGGTCGAGTCGACGCAGCTGTGGTGGAGCGTGCGGCCGCACCACAGCTTCGGCACCGTCGAGGTGCGGATCTGCGATGCGCAGACGCGCGGCGAGGAGTCCTTTGCGCTGGCCGGGCTGATCGCGGCCTGCATCGCCCAGGCCGCGCTCGACTACGACGAGCATGGCTACGAAGGCAAGGGGCCGCCGCTGGCCGACCGCGAGATCGAGGAGAACCTCTGGCGGGCGATCCGCTATGGGGCCGGCGGGCGGATGATCGACTTTCGGCGCGGTGAGGAGGTGGCGACGCGCTCCCTGCTCGAGCAGGTGCTGGTCTGGACCGAGCCGGCGCGGACCCAGCTCGGGCTCGATCTGCAGCTGCCGGAGCGCAACGGGGCGCAGCGGGCCCGCGAGGCGCTCGACAGCGGCGTCTCGATCGAGGACGTCTACCGCGACGCGGTGGCGGAGACGCGGCGGACCTACGTCGGCGCGGCTCGGCAGTCGGCGTAACCGAGTGCCAAGAGGCGGGTAATCGAGCTTCCAGAGCGGGCTAGCAGCGGTGTCGCCGCCTTCGTCTATAGACTCCCGCGCCGCTAAAACCACCGGAGGAATAGGAACTTGACCGACTTTCTGACCGAATACGGCGTGGTTGTCGCGCTCGTCTGCGCAGGCGCCGCCGTCATCTACGGACTTCTCGTCACCCAGCGCCTGCTTTCGAAATCTGCGGGCAACGACCGCATGCGCGAAATCTCTGGCGCCGTCCAGGAGGGTGCCCAGGCGTACCTCAGTCGCCAGTACACGATCATCGCCGCGGTCGCCGTGCCGATCGCGATCCTGCTGGTGGTCCTGCAGGACTGGAAGACCGCGCTCGGCTTCGTGATCGGCGCAACGCTCTCCGGCGCCACCGGCTTCATCGGGATGAACGTCTCGGTGCGGGCCAACGCCCGCGTCGCCGAGGCGGCTCGCGGAGGCGTGCCGCCGGCGCTCGACGTCGCCTTCAAAGGCGGATCGGTCACCGGCCTGCTCGTGGTCGGCCTGGCGCTGCTCGGCGTCGCCGGCTACTACGGCATCCTCGTTCTCACCGGCTCCAGCGACAAGGAGGCGGTCGACGCGCTGATCGGCCTCGGCTTCGGCGGCTCGCTGATCTCGGTCTTCGCCCGCCTCGGCGGCGGCATCTTCACCAAGGCCGCCGACGTCGGCGCCGACCTGGTCGGCAAGGTCGAGGCGGGGATCCCCGAGGACGACCCCCGCAATCCGGCCGTGATCGCCGACAACGTCGGCGACAACGTCGGCGACTGCGCCGGCATGGCGGCCGACCTCTTCGAGACCTACGCGGTGACCACGGTCGCCGTGATGCTCCTCGGCGTGCTCACCTTCACCGGCGAATATGCCCGCGAGGTCGCGATCTATCCGCTGGTCCTCGGCGGCGTGGCGATCGTCGCCTCGATCATCGGCGCCCTCTGCGTGCGGACCAAATCCGACAAGGTCGAGGGCGCGCTCTACACCGGCCTGCTGATCTCGGGGATCCTCTCGATCGCGGCCTTCTACCCGATCACCGACTGGCTGATGAGCGATCCGGTGCGGCTCGGCTTCGCCGACACCGCCGCCAAGGCCGTCAGCGTCAGCGACCTCTGGCTCTGCGCCGTGATCGGCGTCGCCGTCACCGCGCTGCTGTTCGGGATTACCGAATTTTATACGTCGACCCGCTTCCGGCCGGTGAAGTCAATCTCCCAGGCCTCGGAGACGGGCCACGCGACGAACATCATCCAGGGGCTCTCGCAGGGTTACCAGGCGACCGCCGCGCCGGCGCTGGTGATCGCCCTGGCGATCCTGGGCGCCAACGAGCTCGCCGGCATCTACGGCATCGGCATCGCCGTCGTCGCCCAGCTCTCGCTCTGCGGCCTGATCGTCGCCCTGGACGCCTTCGGGCCGATCACCGACAACGCCGGCGGGATCGCCGAGATGGCGGAGCTGCCGGAGGACGTCCGCAACATCACCGACCCGCTCGACGCGGTCGGCAACACGACCAAGGCCGTGACCAAGGGCTACGCGATCGGCTCGGCGGCGCTGGCGGCGCTGGTGCTGTTCGCCGCCTTCCGCAGTGAATTGGCCGACGAAGCCCCGGCGGGCTTCGACCTCAACGGCCTCTTCCACCTGACCAGCCCTGACGTGCTGATCGGGCTGATCATCGGCGGCATGATGGTCTACCTGTTCTCGGCCTTCGCGATCGAGGCGGTCGGCCGAGCCGGCGGCCAGGTCGTCGAGCAGGTGCGCAAACAGTTCCGCGAGCACCCCGGGATCATGGAGGGGACCGAGAAACCCGAGTACGGCGAAACGGTCAGCATCGTCACCGCAGCCGCGCAGAAAGAGATGATCCTGCCGGCTTTGATCCCGATCGTCGTGCCGGTGATCGTCGGCCTGCTCAGCGTCGACGCGCTCGGCGGCCTCCTGATCGGCGTCATCGTCGTCGGCCTCTTCGCCGCGATCTCGATGACCGCCGGCGGCGGTGCCTGGGACAACGCCAAGAAGCTGATCGAGGACGGCGCCCACGGCGGCAAGGGCTCCGAGGCCCATGCCGCCTCGGTGACCGGCGACACCGTCGGCGACCCGTACAAG
>DASTAR010000152.1:0-3358 GCA_035712505.1 Solirubrobacterales bacterium | reverse complement strand
TCAGCGCCCGCTCGGTGACCGAGACCCGCTTGGTCAGGGTCGTGCCCTCGAAGGCCTTGCGGTAGACGACGTAGAAGGTCAGCCCGAAGGCCATCCAGCCGAGGCCGACCCAGCGCGCGGTCGTGTGGAAGGCGAGGACGCTGAGGAAGGCGAGCCCGCTGAGCAGGGCGGCGACGATCGCCGGCAGCGGCACCGTCGCCACCCCCCAGTGGAAGCCGACGGGGATCCGGAACGGCCGCCGCCGGTCGGGGTCCTTGACCCGCAGGCGGATGATCGAGAGGTGGGCGATCGTGATCGCCAGGGTCGCCCCGAAGGCGTAGATGCTGGCCAGCAGCTTGACGTTGGTTGGGACGACCAGGCCGATCGCGATGATGCCGCTGATCACGATCGCGACGTAGGGAGTCGCGTTGTGGCGGTCGAGTTTGCCGAGCCAGCTGGGGATCTGGCGGTTGATCGCCAGCGTGTAGATGTGGCGGGAGACGCCGAGCATCGAGGTGCTGGCGGCCCAGATCAGGACGGGGGTGGCGATCGCCGTCACCAGCCAGCGCATCGAGTCGGCAACCCAGACCGGGTGGTATTGGGAGACGACCCCCAGCACCGGCTCCTCGACGAACTTGCCTCCGAGCTCGGTGTGGGGTCCGTGCGGACCCCCGACCACCGGCAGCGCCATCAGCGCCACCGCCGCCATCAGCGCGTAGACCAAGGGCACCCCGATCGCGCCGATCGTCGCCACCCGTTTCAGGTCCGCGCGGCCGACGTCGATGTCCGGCGCCAGGTCCGAGGCCGCCTCGATCCCGGCGTAGGCGAGCATCGCCACCACCGCTGCATAGACGATGCTCTTGATGCTCGGCTCGGAGAAGAGGTGGACGTGTTCGGTGAGGCGGTCTGGATGCATCACCACCAGCGCCCCGACGACGATCACCGCCAGCTGCAGCCCGAGGTCGGCGAGGGCGAGGAAGACGAGCGAGGCCTGCCGCTCGCGGCCGGTGACGTTGAGGATGTTGAGGACGCAGACGAGGACGATCACCGCCGCCGCGATCGCGACCTCCCAGCCCGGATCGGCGAAGTCCCCGGTCAGCGGCTCCAGGTAGTGCGGCACCGAGATCGCCGCCAGGGCGATCACGATCAGGTAGTCGATCAGGATCGCCCAGCCGGCGACGAAGGCGACCAGCTCGTTGAAGGCGTGGCGGGCGAAGGTCGAGGAGCCGCCGCGCTCGCGGAACATCGCCCCGCCCTCGACGTAGGTCAGCGTGGTCAGGCCGAAGAGCAGGCCGGCGGCGAGGAAGATCAGCGGCGTCAGGCCGAGGCCGCGGTCGGCGACGACCCCGAGCGCGAAGTAGATCGAGAAGCCGACGGCCGAGTAGGCGGCTGCGAAGAGCCAGGGCACGCCGAGGCCGCGCTCGAGGATCGGCTCGGCCCGCGGCTCCTCCGGCCGGCGCGGGCGCCCGTCATCGCCCGGGGCGGGCGCCCCGGCGCCGGACCTGCCGTCTCCGGTGCCGTTACTCGCGGCCACGGCTCATCCTCGCGCCCGCCCAGAGGCGGCCGATCCCGATACCGGCGAAGGCGAGCCCGAGGAGGAAACCGACCGAGGCCGGCCCGCCGCCGTTCGCCAGGGTCACGATCAGGACCGCCACCCCGACCGCGACGAAGGTGAGGGAGAAGGCGCGAACGGCACCCTGGTAGACGCGCCGGCTGCTCATGGCGTCGCCTCGGCCAGCGCCGCGCCGGGGATCGCCGGCGCCTTTTCGCTCGGGTCCGAGACGACGATGACGCGGCAGGGGCGCTCGCCGAGGACCGTCTGCAGGGTCTTGTCGTAGAGCGGCACGCCGTTGCGGTAGCGCAGCCCGACGACGACCGCCTCCGCCTTGATCTCGGCCGCCTCCTCGGAGACCGAATAGCCCGCCTGGCCCGGTCGCACCCGCGCCACGTGCCCGGTCACCCGCTGGCCGCCGATCAGCTTCGCCTCCTCGATCCGCTGTTGCGCTTCGCCTTCTCGCTCGGGCAGCTCCGCGTTCAGCGGCAGGTTGCTCGGCACGGTCATCATCGAGTGGACGTGGATGCCCCGGCGTCGTTTGCCCGCAAGCTTGACCGCGGTCGCGACCATCTCCGGCGAGAATTCTTCGTCGTCCTCGAAGGCGACGAGCACGCTCCGGTACTCGACCTCCTCGACCCCGAGCGGCTCCGGCAGCACCACCTTCACCGTCTGGGTCAGCGGCAGTCGCTGGTTGCGCCGGTAGAGGACGTAGACGCCGATCCCGAGGACCATCCAGCCGGTGCCGACGAAGAGCGTGCCGGGGTTGAGCGCCATCACGACGATCCAGGCGGCGAAGGTGCCGAGGCCCCCGAGCACCGCCGTCATCGGCACCTCGAAGCCGAAGGCGTGGATGTTCACCGGCGGTTTCCAGGTGCGTTCCCGATCCGGCTCCTTGCGCCGTAACTGGATCACCGCGACATGGGCGATCGTGAACGAGAGCATCGCCCCGAACGAGTACATCGTCGCCAGGAAGTCGGTCTTGCCCGGCAGGAGGGTGACGATCGCGATCGCGCTGAAGATCAGGATCGCGATGTAGGGGGTGCGGTACTTCGGGTGGACCTGCCGCAGCCCCTCGGGCAGCTGGCGGTGCTGACCCATCGAGTAGGTGAGGCGGGAGACTCCGATCAGCCCGGCGTTGGTCGCGATCAGCAGGATCACCGCCGCGAGGACGCCGACGTAGTAGCGCAGGACTTCGGTCGGCGTGTGCGAGAGACCGAGGTTCTCGACGATGCCGAGGATCGGGTCGTCGGCGAACGTCGAGCCGAGCGCGGTTGCGTAGTGGCCGGCGGAGTCCTGGACGACAGGCATCGCCGAGAGGGCGACGATCGGGATCAGCAGGTAGAGGCCGAGCACGGCGACGACCACGAAGCCGACGCTTCGCGGGATCGTGCGGGCCGCGTCCTTGGCCTCCTCGGCCATGTTGGAGATCGTCTCGATCCCGGTGTAGGCGATCATCCCCACCGCGATCCCGAGCGAGAAGTCGCTCCAGGTCGGGGCGACGCCCAGGTGGACGTTGTCGACCAGGATCGACGGGCTGAGGACGAGGACGACGCCGATCCCCACGAGGACGACCTGAGTGGCGAGGTCGGCGACGGCGAGGATCAAGTTGAGTTTCGCCGACTCCTCGGTGCCGCGGATGTTGATCAGGGCGAGGCCGGCGATCAGGACGGCGCCGCCGATGATGTCGCCGGGGCTGTCGCCGAGCCAGGGCCAGAAGACGGCCAGGTAGTGGGGCACGAAGAAGGCCGAGATCGCGACCGTGATCGTGTAGTTGAGCATCTGCCCCCAGGCGGCGACGAAGCTGACCAGCTCGTTGAAGGCGTG
>DASTAR010000151.1:0-3913 GCA_035712505.1 Solirubrobacterales bacterium | reverse complement strand
CAGTTGGCCCGACGCTTTGAGTATCCGCCCGTTCGAGAGATGCCCGACACCCCGGACACGATCGCAGTGGACGGCGGAAGCTATGAGGTCGGGGCTCCTGCGAGAGGTTTTGCCTACGACAACGAGCGGCCGCGCCACATGGTCGAGCTGGAGGCCTTCGAGATCGATCGAACCCCCGTCAGCAACGGGGCGTACCTCTCATACATGGAGGACGCTGGCGCGGAGCCGCCGCTTTATTGGGAGCGCGACGGAGAAGGGTGGGTCCACACCGCCCGCGGCCGCCGCGAGCCGATCAATCCCTCCGATCCCGTCATCCACGTCTCCTGGGACCAGGCCGAGGGCTTCGCCCGCTGGGCCGGCAAGCGGCTGCCGACCGAGTTCGAGTGGGAGGCGGCGTGCGAGCGGCTCGACGGCGTCGGCCACGGCTGGGAATGGACCGCCTCGCACTTCCTCGCCTACCCGGGGTTCGAGGCCTTCCCCTACCGCGAGTACTCCGAGGTCTTCTTCGGCGACGCGTACCGGGTGCTGCGCGGCAATTCCTGGGCCACCCACCCGCGCGTCGCCCGGCCGACCTTCCGCAACTGGGACCTGCCGGAGCGACGCCAGATCTTCGCCGGCCTGCGCTGCGCGAGGGACGCATGATCGCGATCGACGTCCACCTCGACGCCGACGCCGCCGCGAAGATGGCGCGGGACGTTCGCGAGGGCCTCTGCGCCTATCCGAAGGAGGTGGCGCCGAAATACTTCTACGACGAGCGCGGCTCGCTGCTGTTCGAGCGGATCATGGAGCTGCCCGAGTACTACCCGACCCGCGCCGAGCGCGAGATCCTCACAACCCGCTCGGCCGAGATCCACGATGCCGCCGGTTGCCCGCAGACGCTGATCGAGCTCGGCTCCGGCTCGGCGGCGAAGACCCGCCACCTGCTGAGCGCGATGCGCGCCTGCGACAGCCTCCACACCTACGTGCCGGTCGACATCTCCGAGGAGATCACCGAGCGCACCGCGGCCGAACTGGTCGACGAGTACCCCGGCCTCAACGTCCACGGCATGGTCTGCGACTTCGAGCAGCACCTCGAGCGCGTTCCGCACGGCACCGGGACGCGGATGATCGCCTTCCTCGGCGGCACGATCGGCAACCTCTACCCGCGCGAGCGCCACGCCTTCCTCGAGCGGATCCGGGCGCTGCTGGGGCCGGGCGACCACCTTCTGCTCGGGACCGATCTGATCAAGGACCGGGCCCGCCTCGAGGCCGCGTACGACGACGCCGCCGGCGTCACCGCCGAGTTCAACAAGAACGTGCTCGCGGTCCTCAACGACCAGCTGGGCGCCGACTTCGACCTCGATGCCTTCGAGCACGTCGCCCGCTACGACGAGGAGGCCGAGCGGATGGACATCCGCCTGCGGTCCCTGGCCGACCAGGACGTTCGCCTCGACGACCTCGACCTCGAGATCCACTTCGCCGCCGAGGAGGAGATGCGGACCGAGATCTCGACCAAGTTCACCCGCGAGCGGATCGCCGCCGCCTACGACGGCGCCGGCCTCGAGCTGCGCGGCTGGTTCACCGACGCCGCCGGCGACTACGCGCTCAGCCTCGCCGGCCCCGCCTGACGATCTCGTGGTTCCTTTGTCCGCCTATAGCGGACAAAGGAACCACGACTAGACCGCCGGCACCTGTTGCGTGATGCAGTGGACGTTGCCGCCGCCGAGGAGGATCTCGCGCGCCGGCACGCCCACCACCTCGCGCTCCGGGAAGGCGCGGCGCAGGATCGCCGCGGCCTCCTCGTCGTGGCGCGGATCGAGCAGCGGGAAGACGATCCGCGAGTTGCCGAGGTAGAAGTTGACGTAGGAGGCGGCCATCCGGTCGCCGCCGCGACGCGGCGCGGTGCCCTCGGCGGCGTCGACCCCCTGCGCCTCCTCGGCCGAGATCTGCAGCGGGCCGGGGGAGGGGAGGGGCGTCACCTCGAGCGACCGTCCCCGCGCGTCGGTCGCCGCTTCCAGCCGCTCGCGCGCGTCGAGGGAAATCCGCTGCTGCGGATCGTCTTCGTCGTCGGTCCAGCTCAGCAGGACCTCCCCCGGGCGGGCGAAGCAGGCGAGGTTGTCGATATGGCCGTCGGTCTCGTCTTCGAAGATGCCGGCGCCGAGCCAGATCACCTTCTCGGCACCGAGGTAGTCGAGGAGGACCCGCTCGATCTGCTCCTTCGAGAGCTCCGGGTTGCGGTTCGGGTTGAGCAGGCACTCTTCGGTGGTCAGCACGGTGCCCTCGCCGTCGACGTGGATTGCCCCGCCCTCGAGAATGATCGGCGCCCGGTAGCGATCGTCCCCTTCGATCTCCAGGACCTTCGCCGCGACCCGGTCGTCGCGGTCCCAGGGGAAGTAGAGGCCGCCCTCGGTCCCGCCCCAGGCGTTGAAGCGCCAGTCGACTCCGCGCCGCCTGCCGTCGCCGTCGACGACGAAGGTCGGACCGGTGTCCCGCATCCAGGCGTCGTCGGTCGAGAGCTCGACCACGCGCACCTCGGGCGGCAGCATCGACCGGCAGTTCTCGAACTGGGCGTCGGAGACCGCCATCGTCACCGGGTCTGAGGGGGCGATCGCCGCCGCCACGGCGGCGTAGGCCGCCTGCGCCGGCTTCGCCCCCAGCCGCCAGTTGTCTGGGCGCTCCGGCCAAGCCATCCAGCAGCCGCTGTGAGGCTCGAACTCCCCGGGCATGCGGAAGCCGTCGGCGGCGGGGGTGGTCTCGAGGCTGGCGCTCACCGCCCTCTATCTTGAACACCCGTGGAGGAGATCCGCCTGATCCGTGCCGCAGAGCCGCCCGAGTCCCTCGCCCGAACGCGGCCGCCGAGCCGTCCGCCGTTCCGGATCGCCGCCGTCCAGCACCGCTGGCACCCCGACCCCGCCGAGCACGAGGCAGCCCTCGCCGAGGGCATCGGGATCGCCGCCGGGGAGGGGGCGGTGCTCGTCTGCCTGCAGGAGCTGACCCTGAGCCGCTACTTCGCCGTCGACCCGGGCGGCCCGGAAGCGGTGGGAGCCGAGCCGGAGGAGCTTCCCGGCGGCCGCACCTTCGAGTTCGCCGCCCGGCAGGCGCAGGAGCGCGGAATCCACGTCCACGCCTCCCTCTACGAGCGCGCCGACGGCGACGACGGCCTCGGCTTCAACACCGCGATCGTCGTCTCGCCCGCAGGCGAGCTGGTAGCCCGCACCCGCAAGCTCCACATCCCGGTCACCGCCGGCTACCACGAGGACCGCTACTTCCGCCCCGGCCCCGGCGACTCCGAGGCCTTCCCCCTCGTCAACCTCGAACTGCATCAAATTTCCCCCCCAGCAGAGGGGAAATTTGATGCAGTTCGAGGGGAGGTGCGCCTGGGGCTGCCGACCTGCTGGGACCAGTGGTTCCCCGAGGTCGCCCGCGCCTACAGCCTCGAGGGCGCCGAGGTGCTCGTCTACCCGACCGCGATCGGCTCCGAGCCCGACCATCCCGAGTTCGACACCCAGCCGCTCTGGCAGCAGGTGATCGCCGGCAACGGCATCGCCAACGGCGTCTTCATGGTCGCCGTCAACCGCATCGGCTCCGAGCCCCCCCTCACCTTCTACGGCTCCTCCTTCATCAGCGACCCCTACGGCCGCATCCTCGCCCAGGCCCCGAGGGACGAACCGGCCGTCCTGGTGGCTGATCTGGACCTCGACCAACGCCGAGACTGGTTGGAGCTGTTCCCGTTTCTGACGACGCGCCGGCCCGATACCTACGCCCGCCTCGCAGAACAGGCAACTGAGCTTCAGAACGAATAGGGCGAGCCCCGGTAGACGCTCCTCCGGCGGGTGGCGACGATCGGGAGGACTCTCCCGGTAGGGAGAGCCCCCGATCGGAGACAGGACCCGCCGGCCGAAGCGGCTAGTCCTGCGGCTTCTCGCCGATGATG
>DASTAR010000150.1:0-7120 GCA_035712505.1 Solirubrobacterales bacterium | reverse complement strand
AGCCGCAGCCTCTTCTGGAACGACCAGATCATCCGCTCGAACGAATTCCACACCTACTTCCGCGTCAACTCGGTCTTCTGGGACCCGAACGTCTACGGCCGCTACCTGGCGCTGGTGACCGTGGTCGCGACCGCGGCGCTGCTGTGGGCGCGGACCCGCCAGGCCTTCTGGCTCCTCGGGGGCCTGATCCTCGTCCTCTGGATAGGGCTCGTGCCGACCTACTCGCAGTCGAGCTTCCTGGCCCTCCTCGCCGGCCTCGCGGTCCTGGCGGCGATCCGCTGGAGCTGGCGCTGGACCCTGGCGGCGGTCGTCGTCGGCGCGATCGGCGCCGTCCTGGTCGTCCTCCTGGTCGGCGGCTCCGGCAAGATCACCTCCGACCGCCTCAACGTCGACCTGAGCGGCCGCGGCAGCCTGATCTCGGGCGGCGTCGGCCTCTTCACCGAACGCCCGATCCAGGGGTATGGCGCAGGCTCCTTCCAAGCCGCCTATCGCGACCACCGAGAAAACAAAGACGCCCCGGTAACCGTCAGCCACACCGAGCCGGTAACGGTCGCCGCGGAGCAGGGGCTCATCGGCCTGCTCGTCTACCTAACTCTCATCGCAGTAGCGCTATGGACCCTAGGCCGTGGGCTTTGGAACGTTCCTCCGGCGGGTGGCCCGGATTTGGGGGACCGCCACTCGCCAAATGCGAGTGGCGGTGGAACCAAATCGGCGACAGGGCCCGCCGGCCGGGCGCATAGTCCTGCGACCCTTGCGGCCCGCGCGGCAGTACTCGCAGCCTTCGTCGCGCTGCTCGTCCACACCCTCGCCTACGCCGGCTTCTTCGAGGACCCGCTGACCTGGGTGCTGCTGGCGATCGGCGCCTCGCTCGCCTGGGCGGAACCCGCGGTCCGCGACCCTGCGTAGGCTCTGAGGCCTGACGTGTCGGGATACCTGCGCCGTTTGGCGACGACCGGAGCCGCCTACACGGCGGCGAGCATCGCTTCCAAAGTCATCGCGGTCGCCCTGTTGCCGCTCTACACGCGGTACCTGTCCAAGGCCGACTACGGCGCCGCGGAAGTGCTGTTCGCCGCGGTCGTCTCCGTCAGCATCGTCGTCCGCTTCGGCCTGATCGAGGCGATCCTGCGCTTCTACTACCGCGAGGACGAGAACCCGGCGGAGGTCGTCAGGAGCAGCTTCGCAGGCCTCTTCTGGCTCGCGACGCTGGGCGCGCTCGTCCTGCTCCCCTTCGCGGGCCCGATCTCCGAAGCGCTGCTCCCGGAACCCGAAGCGCTCGGCGCCTCCGCGCCCGACCTGGTGCGGATCGCGATCGGCGGCCTCTGGGTGCTGACGATGTGGGAGTTCATGCTCACCCTGTTCCGGCTCGAGGAGCGGGCCCGGGCCTACTTCCTGACGACGATCCTCAACGTCCTCGCCGCGATCGCCCTGACGGTGGTCCTGGTCGTCGGCCTGGAAGAGGGTGCGCGCGGGCTGCTGGTCGGCAGCTACGGGGCGGGCGCCGCCTTCCTCGCCGTCCTCATCGCCCTGCAGTGGCGCCGGCTCTCGCTGCGCTTCGACCGCGGGTTGATGCGGCGTCTCTTCCGCTTCGGCCTGCCGACGATGCCGGCCGAGGCCTCGCTCTACCTGCTCAACTTCGTCGACCGCCTGATCATCACCCGCACGCTCGGGCTCGCCGAGGCGGGCCTCTACTCGCTGGCGGCGAAGTTCGCCCAGGCGGTCAACGTCCTCGTCCGCGGCTTCCAGCTCGCCTGGCCGCCGCTCGCCTACTCGATCCGCGACGACGAGGAGGCCCGGCGCGCCTACGCCGTCGTCGTCACCCTCTTCGTCGCCGGCTGCGCCTGGGTCGTCGCCGGGATGTGGCTGTTCTCGCGCTGGATCGTCCGCGCCCTGGCGGCCCCCAAGTTCTTCGAATCCTACGAAGCAATCGGTCTGATCTCCACCGCCGTGACCCTCTACGCGCTCTACCTCGTCCTCGTCGTCATCCTCGGCCGGACGGGTCGCACGGAGTTCAACTTCCCGGCGGCGATCGGCGCCCTCGTCGCCAACGTCGTCCTCAACCTCCTCCTCGTGCCCTCGCTGGAAATCGTCGGCGCCGGTCTCGCCCTCGTCGCCTCCTACCTCGTCGTGCTGGTCCTGATGTACGCCTTCACCCAGCGCCTCTTCCCGGTCCCCTACGAGTGGGGGAGGCTGCTGCGCGTGGTGCTGACGGTGGCGGCGCTGGTCGCCACCGCCGAGCTGTTCGTCCCGACCTCCGGTGCGGCCGGGCTCTCGGTCCGGGCGGTCCTCTTCGCGGCCTACCCGCTCGCGCTCCTGGCGACCGGCTTCTTCAGCGAAGGCGAGCGCGTCTGGCTCGCCAAGCTGCGCCATCCCGGCGCGGTGATGGCGGCCCTGGTCTCCCTCCGCACCCGGCCAGCGGCGGTGGACGGCCAGATCCCGGAGGTCTACGAGGTCGAGCGCATGGACGAGGACGCGCGAACCTGACGCGTGGTTCCTTTGTCCTGGATATCCGGACTAAGGAACCACGGAATTGGCGCGGTCGCGGAGGGACTCGCCGCGGTTGGGCAAGAGCGCCTGGCGGGCATGGGCCCAGTAGACCTGTGCCGGCTGCCTCGGCAGGAGGCCTGCGGCTATCGCCCGCGCGGCGTAGGACCAGGCGGTGAGGATGCGCACGGCGATCGCTGCTGCTCGCCGGTGATGCTTGCGCATGTAGAGGTCCCGGTTGCGGTGGAATTCGACGATGCGGGGGAGGCCCTTGGCGAGGTCGGTGGAGAGCTGGTCGTGGTGGACCGCCTCGGCGCCGGGGACGTAGAGGGAGTGCCAGCCGGCCTCGCGCAGGCGCTTGGCGAAGTCGCACTCGTCGTAGTAGACGAAGAACTCGGGGTCCATGTAGCCGACCGAGGCGGCCGCCTCGCGGCGGACCATCAGCGCGCTCGATTGCGCCCAGTCGACCCGCTGCACCTCGCCGCCCCCGCTCTGCACGGTCAGCCGGCGGTGGAGGAAGAGGGCGCCGGCGAGGGCGGTGCCGACCCCGGGGAAGCGCCAGGCGCAGGGCACCGGCCTCCCGTCTGAGTCGAGCAGCTGGGCGGCGGCCGCCGCCGCCCTCGGTTCCCGCTCCATCACCTCCAGCAGCGCCTCCACCGAACCGGGCCGCAGCTCCGAGTCCTCGTTCAGCAGCAGGCAGTACCTGCCTTTCGCTTCCTGCATCAGGGTCGAATCGTTCTCCGCCTTGCCGGCTCGCTGCTCGAGCGCGATCAGGCGGATCGCGCCGCCGAGCTGCCGCACCGCCTCCGCCGAGCCGTCCTCGGAGGCGTTGTCGAGGACGAGGATCTCGCCCTCGACCCCCTCCGGGTGGGCGCGCTCGATCGCGGCCAGGCAGGCGAGCAGGTACTCGCGGCCGTTCGTGTTCACGACGCAGTAGGAGAGCAGCGGTGCCAAGGCGGTCACGATAATCCTGCCCGAAGCGCCTGCGCATAGCGCAGGGCGCCCTCGCATATGAAGGTCCAGATCGTCGATCCCTCGGCATTCACGCCGCCCTACGACCGCGCGCTCGCGGCGGCGCTCGCGCGCGCCGGCGCCGAGGTCGAGCTGCTGACGACGCGCTTCCTCTACGGACCAGTGCCTCCGCCCGAGGGCTATCGGGTCGAGGAGACCTTCTACCGCCGCTCCGCGGCCCGCGGTCTCGACGCGCCCGCCCGCCTCCCCTTCAAGGCCGCCGAGCACCTGCCGGACATGCTGCGCTTCCGCCGCAGCGCCGATGCGGACGTCGTCCACTATCAGTGGCTGACGATTCCGCCCCTCGACGTCAGGCTGCTGCCGCCCCGGCGGCCGCGGCTGATGACCGCCCACTACATCCTGCCCCCGCATCCGCACCGCCGGCAGGTCCGCTCCGCCCGCCGCGTCTTCGACGCCATGGACGCGGTCGTCGCCCACTCCGAGCACGGCGCCGCCCGCCTCCGCGACGAGGTCGGCCTCGACCCGGCGAAGGTCCGGGTGATCCCCCACGGCGCCTTCGACTACCTGACCCAGCTGCCCGAGGAGATGCCGCTGCCCGACGAGCTGGAGGGGTCGGAGGGGTCGGTGATCCTCTCCTTCGGCCTGCTCCGCCCCTACAAGGGAATCGAGCACCTGCTCGAGGCCTACCGGCGCCTGATGGTCGCCGTTCCCGGGCCGGTCGAGCTGTGGATAGTCGGCAACCCGCGGATGGACGTCGAGCCGCTGCAGGATCTGGCGATGCAGGCGGGAGGGAGGGTGCGCTTCGTCACCCGCTTCGTCGAGGACGCCGAGATCCCGGCGATCTTCCGCCGCGCCGACGTGCTCGTCCTGCCCTATCTCGACGCCGAGCATTCCGGCGTCCTCTACACCGGCCTCGCATTCGGCAAGCCGATGGTGTTGAGCGCGGTCGGCGGCTTCCCGGAGGTGGCCGATGCCGGCGCGGCCCGGCTGGTCCCGCCCGGCGACACGCCGGCGCTCGCGGCAGCGCTGGAGGAGCTGATCGCCGACGAGGCCGCCCGCCGCGACCTCGCCGCGGCCGCGACCCACGCCGCCGCCGGCCCCTTCTCCTGGGACGAGGCCGCCCGCCGCACGATGGATCTCTACAGCGAGCTGCTGGAGGCCCGCCAGTGACCACCCTCGCCGCGATCCTCTTCTGGCTGAGCGCCGGCGCGATCGCCTACACCCACCTCGGCTACCCGCTGCTGCTGATGGCGGTGACCCGCCTCACCGGCCGAAGCCAACGCCGTTTCCGGGGCTATAGCGCCCAAAGGGCCGGAAAGGACGCGCAGCTGCCCACTGTCTCCCTGATCGTCCCCGCCTACGACGAGGAGGACGTGATCGCGGACAAAGTCGCCAACGCGCTCGCCCTCGACTACCCCCGCGACCGCCTCCAGGTGATCGTCGCCTCCGACGGCTCGACCGACGCCACCGCCGAGCGCGCGCGGGCCGCCGGCGCGTCCCTCGTCCTCGAGCTGCCGCCCGGCGGCAAGGTCGCCGCCCTGAACGCCGCCGCCGGGCAGGCCGCCGGCGAGGTGCTCGCCTTCTCCGACGCCAACAGCATCTGGGCGCGCGACGCGCTGCGCCGCCTCGCCGCCCCCTTCGCCGACCCCGCGGTCGGCTACGTCTGCGGACAGGTCCGGTTCCTCGATCCCGATGGCAACAACCTCGAGGGCGCCTACTGGCGCTACGAGATGGCGGTGCGGGAAGCGGAGTCGGCGCTGGCCGGGGTCACCGCCGGCAACGGCGCGATCTACGCGGTGCGCCGCGACGCCTACATCCCGCTGGCCGCCTCGGGCAGCCACGACCTCAGCTTCCCGTTCCGGCTCGCCAAGCGCCGCCTTCACTCGGTCTACGCGCCCACCGCCCGCGCCGAGGAGAAGATGGTGCCGACGATCGAGGGCGAGTTCGCCCGCAAACGCCGGATGATGGTCGGGCTCTGGGACATCGTCGTGGGCGAAGGAATGCTCTCGCCGCGCCGTTACCCGCCGCTCTACGCCTTCGAGATCGCCTCCCACCGGCTGCTCCGCTACCTCAGCCCGCTGCTCCACCTCGTCGCCCTGGCTGCCAACGCCGCCCTGCTCGGCAGCGGTTGGCCCTACGGCCTCACCTTCGTCCTCCAGGTCGCCTTCCTCGCCGCCGCCCTGCTCGGCCGCTCACTGCCGATCGCTCCGTTCCGGATCGCCCGCTACTACGCACTGACCACCGCCTCGATTGCCCTCGGCACCTGGGACCGCCTCCGCCATGGCCCTGGTGGGCGCTGGGAGAAGGCAGCAGGGACCCGCTGATGCCCCGCGCCTTAGACGTCCTCGTCGCCGCGCTCGCGCTCGCGATCCTCTCGCCGGTCCTCCTCATCGCCGCCGTCGCGATCAAGCTGACCAGCTCCGGCCCGGTTGTCTACCGCCAGCGGCGCGTCGGCCTCGGCGGCCGCGAGTTCGAGATGTGGAAGCTGCGGACGATGGTCCAGGGCTCCGACCCGGTCGGCATCGGCAGGGTCGTCTACCGCGACGACCCCCGCGTCACCGCCCCCGGCCGCCTCCTCCGGCGCACCTCACTCGACGAGATCCCCAACCTCGTCAACGTCCTGCGCGGCGAGATGGCGATCGTCGGGCCGCGCCCGACGATCAAGGCCCAGGTCGACGGCTACACCTCCCACCAGAAACGCCGCCACGAGGTCCTGCCGGGGATCACCGGCTGGGCCCAGGTCCAGGGCCGCGCCGGCATTCCGTGGGAGGAGCGGATCGAGCTCGACGTCTGGTACGTCGACCACCGCAGCCTCCCGCTGGACCTCCGCATCCTGATGAAAACCGCCTGGCTGGTCCTCACCGGCCAGGGCCTGGCACCGGACTGATTAGGGTTCCCCGCGTGAGCGCCGACCGCCCCGCCGTCAGCCTGCGCCCCTTCCAAGAGGGCGACGCACCCGCCGTGCACCGCTGGTTCAACAATCCGGCGGCGGTCGCTTCGCTGATGGAGCAGCGGGACGGGTTCACGCTCGAGCAGGCGGAAGGATGGACGCGTCGGGCGATGGACGGCTCGGGCGAGGACCGCAAGTTCGCGATCGTCGTCGAGGGCTACGACGAGCCGGTCGGCTTCACCGCCCTCTACGGCCTCTTCAGGCAGACCGCCCCCGAGCTCGGAGCGCTGATCGGCGACGACGTGCGCGGCAAGGGCGTCGGCCGTCGCGCCGAGGCTCTGACGATCGCCAAGGCGTTCGACGAGTACGGCGCCCACCGGGTCTACGGCCGCATCCCGGCACGCAACGAGGTGGCGAAGAAGACCGTCGCCGGTCTCGGCTGGAAGCACGAGGGGACGATGCGGGCCCACCTCGCCCGCCGCGACGCCCCGCCGGACGACTGCGAGGTCTGGGGCGTCCTCCCCGACGAGTTCCGCGCCGCCGCCGCGGACCTGCTCGAGTGACCGCGGCAACGGCCGAGCTCGTCCCCGATCGCGGCGAGGCCGCGAGCGACGCCCAGTTCTTCCGCTCCCGCCCCTTCCTAGACGCCGAGAGGGCCACCCACACCCTCCTCATCAAGAGCAGCCAGGGAGAGCTGCTGGCTCCACTTCTCGTTCGCGATATCCCCGGTACCGCCGAGCGCGATGCCGTATCCCCATACGGATACCCGGGACTGTC
>DASTAR010000149.1:0-10868 GCA_035712505.1 Solirubrobacterales bacterium | reverse complement strand
TCCGCCGTGTCGTACTTGCGCGAGATGGGGCGGAAGACGTTGTCGGCGACGAGACGCGCCTGCTGCTGCAGCGCGACGTGCTTCTTGGCGATATCGAGGTCGATCACAGCGCACCCTCCATGATTCCGATCGCGCGCAGGTCGCGATACCAGCGCTCGACGGGGTGGTCCTTGACGAAGCCGTGGCCGCCGAGCAGCTGGACGCCGTCGGAGCCGATCTTCATCCCCTTCTGGGAGCAGAGCCGTTTGGCCAGCGCCGCCTCGCGGGCGAAGCTTTCGTTGCGGTCGGCCCGGCTCGCCGCCCGGTAGGTCGCAAGCCGCATCCCGTTCTGCTCGATGCCGATGTCGGAGACCGCGAAGGCGACGCCCTGGCGGTTGGAGATCGGTTCGCCGAACGCCTGACGGTCGTTGACGTAGGGGATCACGTAGTCGAGCACCGCCTGCGCGGTCCCGGTCGCGAGCCCGCACCAGGCGATCCGCGAGCGGTTGACGCAGGCGGCGTAATCCTTGGCCTTCGCCTCGCCCTCGCCGAGCAGCGCGCTCGCCGGCAGCTTGACCTTGTCGATCACGAGGCGGCCGGTGGCGGCGGGCCGCAGGCCCATCGCCGGCTCGTCTTCGACCGAGAGGCCTTTGGCGCCGGACTCGATCACGAACAGGGCCGGGCCGATGCCCTCGGCCTCGGCGGCGACGACGAAGAGCTCGCACTCCTTGGCGCGGGCGACCAGCGACTTGACGCCGGTCACGACCCACTCCTCGCCTTTCTTCTTCGCCTTCGTCTCCAGCTCGAAGGGGTCGAAGAGCGGCCGCGGCTCGAGGATCGCCAGCGCCGCGGCGGGGACGTCCTCGCCGGTGAAGGCGGGGAGGTAGGTCGCCTCCTGCTCGCCGCTGCCCCAGAGGCCGATCGCCGTGGCGGCGGCGCCGGGGGCCAGGGCGGCGTAGGCGATGCCCATGTCGCCGTGGGCGAGCGCCTCGCCGATCAGGACGCTGGTCACCGCCGACTGCTCGGTCATCACACCGCCGAGCTCCTCGGGGACGCCGAGCATGTTGACGCCGAGCTCCGTGGTCTGGTCGAGGATCTCCTTCGGCGTCTCGCGCTTCTCGTCGGCCTCCAGCGCCGCCGGGCGGACCTTTTCCTCGGCGAAGGCGCGTCCGCCTTCCTGGAACATCTGCTGCTCGTCGTCAGGCGTGAGGTCGAAGAGACCTCTGGACTTGCCCTTCTTCTGGCGCGCCGGTTTGCCCAGCGTCTGGGTCGCCTTGAAGGCGCGGCCGGCGGCGGTGGCGCCCTTGAAGCCGTTCTTGGTGCCCTGGAAGAGGGCTTTCTCGACCTGCTTGCGGATGCGGATGCGATCCAGCAGGTCGGAGCCGGCGAGGCGGTTGAGCGCCCGCAGGCCGAAGCCCATCCCGCGCTCCGCCATCCCCTTGTTCTCGGTGGTGGTCGTCACTTCGCTTTCTTCCTTCCGGTGGTTTTGGCGGTTTTGGAACTTGATTCGGCTGCACTGGTTGCGTTGGACTCGCGCACGCGGCCGTCGAGGTGCGGCTTGCCCTTCGTGGCATCGCGAACCGCGAAGAGGATCTCCTTGCCGTCGCTGCGCTCGGCGAAGAGGACGCGGGCCGGCAGCAGGACCGGCTTGCGGAAGCGCACCTCGACCTCGAAGCTCTGGGGCAGCTCGCTTTCGAGCTGGGCCAGCGCCCGCGCCTTCGTCCACATCCCGTGGGCGATCGCGCCGGGGAAGCCGAGCGGCTTCGCGGTCAGCGAGTGCATGTGGATCGGGTTGCGGTCGCCGGAGACGCCGGCGTAGCGGCGGCCGAGATCGCCCGGCAGCTTCCATTCGGCGCTGGCGGGAGCGTCGGGGTCGAGCGTCTCGAAGCCCTTCTCGCCCTTTGCCTTCTCGTCGCCCTTGCCGCGCCGCAGCATCGTGCTGATGCTCTCCCAGACGACCTTGCCGTCGACCAGGACCTCGGTCTCCAGGGAGAAGGTCTGGCCTTTGGGGTGTGGCTGCAGCTTCGTCGGGCGGACGCGGATCGTCATCTCCTCGTCGATCCCGATCGGCCGGTGCTGGACGATCGAGTTCTCGACGTGGACGAGGCCGACCGCGCCGAAGGGGAAGGAGCCGTCGCTCATGATCGCCATGTGCAGCGGGAAGGCGAGCATGTGCGGGTAGGTCGGAGGGAGGGTGTCGCGGAGGGCGAAGCCGCAGACCCTGGCGTAGGCGGCAACCTCGGCGGGGTCGGGGGTGACGCCAGCCAGCTCGAGGTCGAGCCCGTCGGGGATCTCGCCGCCGCCGCCCGGGACGAACGGCAGCAGCGAGGCGCCCGGGACCATCGGCAGCGCCGCCTTCGCGTAGAGCGGCAGGATGCTGGGCGAGCTGTCCAGGGTCTTCGCCATCTACGCCCCCAGCAGGCTCTGGCCGCAGACGCGGACGACGTTGCCGTTGACGCCGGTCGAGGCGGGGCTGGCGAACCAGGCGATCGTCTCGGCGACGTCGACCGGCAGCCCGCCCTGCGAGAGGCTGGAGAGCCGGCGGCCGGCTTCGCGCGGCCCGATCGGCATCGCCGCGGTCATCTGGGTCTCGATGAAGCCCGGGGCGACCGCGTTGATCGTCGCTTTGCGCTTCGCCAGCTCCGGCGCCATCGCTTCGACCATCCCGATCACCCCGGCCTTCGAGGCGGCGTAGTTGGTCTGGCCGTTGTTGCCGGCGATCCCGGCCATCGAGGAGACGCCGATGATCCGCCCGTTGCCGTTCAGCAGCTTCTTGCCGAGCAGGGTGTCGTTGATCCGCTCCTCGGAGGAGAGGTTGATCTCCATCAGCTGCACCCAGCGCTCTTCCGGCATCTTCGCGATCGTCCGGTCTTTGGTCACGCCGGCGTTGTGGACGACGACGTCGACGCCGTCCTTGAGCTCGGCGGCGATCGTCTCGGGGGCGTCGTCGGCGGTGATGTCCGCCTCGATCGCGCGGCCGCCGATCGCCCCGGTGACGGCCTTCAGGTCGGCGGCCATCGGCGGGATGTCGAGGCCGACGACTTCGGCGCCGTCGCGGGCGAGCGTGTTGGCGATCGCGGCGCCGATGCCGCGGGAGGCGCCGGTTACGAGCGCCACCTTGCCGGCGAGCGGCTTGTCCCAGTCGATCTTCGGGCTGGGGGCGACGCCTACCCCGATCCGAATGACTTGTCCGGAGACGTAGGCCGATTTCGGCGAGAGGAGGAAGCGCAGCGTCGACTCCAGCTGGTCCTCGGCGCCCGGCTCGACGTAGACGAGCTGCGCCGTGCTTCCGCGGCCGCCGATCTCCTTGCCGAGTGAGCGGGTGAAGCCCTCCAGCGCCCGCTGGGCGATCTGGGCGGAAACGGAGCCGGCTTCGGCCGGCGGCGTGCCGAGCACGATCGCGCGGCCGCTGCGCTGCAGGCGGCCGACCGCCGGGTAGAAGAAGCCCTGCAGCTCGACCAGCTCGGTCGAGTCGGCGATCCCGGTCGCGTCGAAGACCAGCGCCTTCGCCTTGCCCTCGGCGCCGGCGCGTTCGGCCTTGACGCTGTCGAGCACTTTGGCGACGGCTTTGCCGAGGCGGCCGGCGGGCGCGCCGTCGGCGAGGACGGGGCCGGAGACGACCGGCTGGCCCTCCTCGTAGCGGTCGAGCGAGACCGGCTGCGGCAGGCCGAGCTGCTTGGCGACCGTCGAGACGACCGGTGCGTTGACGAGTTGCGAGTAACGGTCAGCCATGACTACTTGGCACCTCCCGGGGCCTCGAGGATCGCGACGACACCCTGGCCGGCGGCGGCGCAGATGCTGATCACGCCGCGGCCCTTGCCGTCTTCGTTCAGTTGCTTGGCGAGGCTGGCGACGATCCGGCCGCCGGTCGCGGCGAACGGGTGGGCGGCCGCCAGCGAGCCGCCGTTGACGTTGAGCTTCTTGCGGTCGATCGGCCCGAGCGGTTTTTTCCGCCCCAGCTTCTCGCTGCAGAACTCCTTGTCTTCCCAGGCCTTCAGCGTGCAGAGCACCTGCGCGGCGAAGGCCTCGTGGATCTCGTAGTAGTCGAAGTCCTGCAGCTCCAGGCCGGCGCGGTCGAGCATCCGCGGCATCGCGTAGGCCGGCGCCATCAGCAGGCCTTCGCGCTTGTGGACGTGGTCGACGGCCGCGGTCTGCGCCTCGGTGACGTAGGCGAGGATGGGAAGTTCCCTCTCCTTGGCCCAATCCTCTGAGGCGAGCAGGACTGCCGAGGCTCCGTCGGAGAGCGGGGTCGAGTTGGCCGCGGTCATCGTCCCCTCGGGGCCGCCGAAGACCGGCTTCAGCTTCGCCAGCTTCTCCAGGCTGGAGTCGGGCCGCAGGTTCTGGTCGCGGTCGAGGCCGATGTAGGGGGTGATCAGATCCTCGAAGAAGCCGCGGTCGTAGGCGGCGGCGAGGTTCTTGTGGCTCTTCACCGCGAGCTCGTCCTGCTCCTCGCGGCCGATGTCCCATTCGGTCGCCATGATCGCGCAGTGCTCGCCCATCGAGAGGCCGGTCCGGGGCTCCTCGTTGCGGGGGATCGCCGGGACGATGTGGCCGGGCCGGACCTTGGTCAGCTGCTTCAGTTTGCCGACGGTAGAGCGCTCGCGGTTGGCTTCCAGCAGGGTCTCGCGCAGGTCCTCGTTGAGGGCGATCGGCGCATCGGAGGTGGTATCGGCGCCGCAGGCGATGCCGGACTCGATCTGCCCGAGGGCGATCTTGTTGGCGACGAGGATCGTCGTCTCCAGGCCGGTGCCGCAGGCCTGCTGGACGTCGTAGGCGGGGGTCTCGGCGGCGAGGCGGGTGCTGAGCACGCTCTCGCGGGTGAGGTCGCGGTCGCGCGAGTGCTTGAGGACGGCGCCGCCGGCGACCTCGCCGAGTGCCTCGCCCTGCAGGCCGTAGCGGTCGATCAGGCCGTCGAGCGCCGCCGTCAGCATGTCCTGGTTGCTGGCGTGCGAGTAGACGCTGTTTGAGCGCGCGAAGGGGATCCGGTTGCCGCCGACGACGGCGACTTTGCGGGTCTCGGTGTTCATGCGGGGGTGTTTCCTCCTTGGGGGGACTTGGAAGTTGAAGTGGCGGGCGTGGTGCGGTTGCGCAGCCCCGGCTCGACGGTGGAGACGAGGAGCTCGGCGGCGTCCTCGGCGGAGATCGCCTCGGTGCGCAGCCACCAGCGGGCAAGCGCCTCGGCGGCGCCGAGAAGAGCGGTCGAGAGGGCCTCGATTTCGACCTTGACGCGGCGGGTGTCCGGCAGCTGCGGCAGGAGCGTGGCGGAGACCAGGTCGACGATCTGGCCGCGGTAGGCGGCGACCCGGTCGAAGACCTCGCCGCCGTGGGGGAGGGTCTCGTCGAAGAGGACCGCCCAGGCGGCCCGGTCGGTGTCGAGGAACCCGAAGAAGGCGCGGACGCCGGCCCCGAGCGCGTCGCCCGGGTTGGCGCTCTCGCCTACGGACTCGGCGATCGTGTTGATCAGCGAGTCGCCCGCCCGCTCCATGCAGGCGATGTAAAGCCGCTCCTTGTTGCCGAAGTAGTTGTAGAGCAGCGGCTTGGTGACGCCGACGGCAGCGGCGATCTCGTCCATCGTCACCGCCGCATAGCCCCGCTCGGCGAACAGCCCATGGGCCGCCCCGAGCGTCTGCTCCATGCGGTCGTCCCGCGACAGTCGCGTGCGAACCGATGCATCCATCGATGACAAGGTTACGCCGATATAAATTTATATGCAAGTAACGTGACGCTTCGCACAGAGGTCAAGCCGCTGGACGATGGCTGAAGACTTGCGAGAGCTACTCGTCGGCCGCATGACCTGGCGACCTCCTCAGTTGATCCAACGTCCAGGGCAAGTCTGCGGAGGACGGGGGACTCGAACCCCATCCGGAGAGCTACTCCGGACTCATGGTTGTCAACCACTCGCGGCACCGCGCCGCTTCATCCTCCATGGCTATAAGTGGTTGAAAAGCAGAGGTTCTCCCCCCGTTGACGAGAAGGCCTCAGCGCACTACGCTCGATGCACGGTTGTCAGCCACTCCGGGGGTAGCTCCCCCGCACGAACCACGGCCCGCTTCGGCGGGTCTTCGTGGTTCTCGAGGTCGGTTTCGCTGGTGAAAATGCCCGCAAACTGCGATCTCTACATGAAAGTTCCCCTATTACTCGGGAATTTTATGAAAGCTTCTTCCTCATGGTGCCGCTGGCGCACGTTGCGGGGGTTCCGGTCGAGGAGCTGCTTCCCTGGGTCGTTCCGCTCGGCGGCTTCGGCCTGGCCGGCGCAGCCGCCTGGGGCCGGGACCACCTGCGGGTAGCCCGTCGTCGCGCCCCGCGAGACAGCGATCGTCGAGGGGGGTGCTGATGGCCACCGGCGCCCCGAGCATCCAGCGCCAGGCGCAGCCCTTGCGCCAGCGGCCGAGCATCACCGAGATGACCGCGCCGCAGCTGCAGGAGCTGCGGGAAGCACTGGTGAAAGTCCAGGCGCTGAAACCGCACGACGACCGCAGCTACCAGTTCTGGGCCGGGATCCACGGCCTTCCCCTGCCGATGTACTGCGACGTCGCCCACGGCCGACCCGCCTTCCTGCCGTGGCACCGCGCCTACCTCTACCGCTTCGAGCAGGCCCTCCGCGACACCGGACACGATGTGATGCTGCCCTGGTGGGACTGGACCAAGGTGCGCCGGGTGCCCGACGCCTACGCGGCTGAGACCCGCCCAGACGGCCGCCCGAACCCGATGCACTCGGTGCGGATCAACGACGTCGCCATCCAGCAGGGGCTCGAAGGCCGCGGCGACCAGCGCAGTGAATGGCTCGCTCAGACTCCCGACACCTTTCGCGAACCGGGCCTGCCGGGAACGCACCTGCCGACCGAAGCGGAGATCGCCCGGGTGCTCGAATACCGCGACTTCCAGCGCTTCACCTCGAACCTCGACGACTACCACGGCAACGTCCACATCTGGGTCGGCGGGCACATGACCGACATCCCCTACGCCGCCTACGACCCGGTGTTCTGGGCCCATCACACGATGATCGACCGGATCTGGCGGATGTGGCAGCTGCGCCACCCCGAGGCGAGCTTCCCCTCCCAGCTCCGCAACATGGTGATGGAACCCTTCCATCTGACCGCGGGCATGGTCCTCGACCCGACCGCCCTCGGCTACGACTACTCGCTCAACGTGACCCAGGTGAGGCCCTAGGCATGGAACGCTTCGACTCCGACCCGATGCCCCTCTCGCCCGCCGTGCGCGAGGGCCGCTACAGCAGCGCCGACCTGATCTTCTACGACGTTGACCACTCGAGCCGGTCCTACGAGGCGCTGATCTTCCTCAACGCGCCTGACGCGGGGGCGGCGACCGGGCGGGAGGTCGAGTCGGGGTACGCCGGCAGCTTCGTGATCTTCGGTCACGGCGGCTGCTTCGGCGACGAGGGGCACTGTCACGTGCCGACCCATCACAAAGACCCCTTCGACAGCCGGCCGCTGCACCCGCTCACCCCGCAGACGAAAACGGTGGAGGTGACCGAGGCCCTGAAGCGGATCGGCGCCGACAGCGACAGCCTGACCGTGACCGCCCTGGCGATCGTCCCCGGGGCGGACGGCCCGCAGCTGCAGGACCTCCTCTCCTTCTCCTCGATGCGGTTCGTCGCCTATGACTGATCCGGCCAAAGCCGCGGCCTTCGAGTGGGACGACCTCGCCGCCTACAAGGCCGAGGGACGCTTCCTCGACGGCTACCCCAGCGACCGGCGCACCTTCTTCTCGCCCCGCGACAAGATCCACGAGCTCTTGCTCTCGCTGATCCGAAGCGCCCAGCACTCGCTGGTCCTGAACATGTACGGCTACGACGACAAAGAGCTCGACGAAGCGATCCGCGCAAAGCTCGACTCCGAGCACGTCTACGTGCAGATCAGCCTCGACAAAAGCCAGGCCGGCGGCAAAACCGAGAAATCCGTGCTCGCCGCCTGGTCGAACGAGGACTACGGCAACTCGATCGCGGTCGGCACCTCCGCGGTCAAGCACGCGATCTCCCACCTCAAGGTGCTGATCGTCGACGGCGTCTACACCGTCACCGGCTCCACCAACTGGTCGCTGTCGGGGGAGGGCCAGCAGGACAACCAGCTGACGATCGACCGCAACGCCGTGATCGCCTCCGAGATGCGCGCCGAGCTCGACCGCAACCACGACTGGATGCTGAAGCAGATGGCCGAAGCGAGGGCGAAAGAAGCGAAGTAGCCGGCCCTCCGCGGCAGTCGGGGGACTCGAACCCCATCCGAAGAAGATGGGTGGCTCGCCTACTGGAGCTCGGTGCCGTCGTAGAGCTTCTTGACGTGTACCGTGCCCGGGGGGCTGGCTTCTATGCAGAGACGGCAGAGGACGCACTCGTCCACGTTCTCGTCGACGATCTCGACGGTGCCGCCGGCGTCCTTGTAGATGTCGACGGGGCAGACTTCCTCGAGCTTGGCGGCGACAGCGGCGTCGTTCTTGATCGAGTCCTCTACCTCGATGTCGATGAAGATCTTGTTCATTGATCCGGGGTTCGTGGCGTCGGGCATCAGGCGGTCGCTCCCAGCTTCTCCTTGACGACGTCTGGAATCTCGTCGATGCGCTCGACGACGCGGATGCCGGCGGCTTCGAGTCGGGCGATCTTCTCGGTCGCGGTGTCCTCCTTGCCCTCGACGATCGTGCCGGCGTGGCCGAAGCTCATTCCCTTCATCTCCTCGTCGTCCATGAATTTGCCGGCCATGAAGGCGACGATCGGGAGGCGGGAGTCGTTGTCCTTGACCCACTCGGCGAGCTGGGCCTCCATGCGGCCGCCCGGCTCGGTGTAGATGACGATCGCCTCGGTCTGCTCGTCGGCCTCGAAGTAGGGCATCAGCTCGGCGTAGGTGGAGCCGATGATCGCGTCGCCGCCGATCGAGACCGCGGTGGAGACGCCGAGGCCGGCCTGGGTCAGCGAGGAGGAGATCTCGGTGGTCATTCCGCCCGAGCGGCTCATCACGCCGACGCGGCCGGGCTGGTAGGCCTTGGCGGCGTCTTTGGCGGGGCCGCCGATGCCGCCCATCTTGCAGACCTCGGGGACGATCAGGCCGAGGCAGTTGGGGCCGATGATGCGAGCGCCGCGCATGTCGGCGAGCTCGACCATCTGGGCGACGTCGCCGCGCGGGATGCGCTCGGTGACGACGACGATCAGCTTGATCCCGTTCTCGATCGCCTCGAGCACGGCGTCCTTGGTGAACGCGGGGGGGACGGTGACGACGGAGCCGTCGATCGGCCCGCCGTGGTGCTCGACCGCCTGGGCGACGGTGTCGAAGACCGGCACGCCGTGGACCTCGCGGCCCTTGCGGCCGGGGGTGACGCCGCCGACGACCTCGGAGCCGTAGTCGAGGCACTCCTTGGTCAGGTTGACCGCCTCGCGCCCGGTGATCCCCTGGACGATGAAGGTGGTGCCTTTGCTGAGCAGGATGGACATCAGGCGGCCGCTCCCTGGATCTTGGAGACGGCGCGGCCGGCGGCCTCCCACATCGAGACCGAGCGGTCGCAGTACTCGACCCCGTACTTCTCGAGGATCTTGAAGCCCTCGTCCTCCCAGGCGCCCGGGATGCGGAAGATCGCGATCGTCTCGCCGGGGTCCTTGCCGAGCTCGAGGCAGGCTTTGATCACGCCGCGGGCGACGATATCGACGCGGGTGTTGGAGACGATCGACATCATCACGGCGATCTTCTCGACGCCGTCCTTTTCCAGCACCTCCTTGGCGAGGCCGCAGGCCTTGGCGACCGACGGGTTGCCGCCGATCTCCGAGTAGTTGGCGGGCTTGCCGCCCTGGTTGCGGACCGCGTCGGTCAGCGTCAGCGAGCCGCCGCCGGCGCCGATCACGAGGCCGAGGTCGCCGGTGAAGCCGTGGTCCTTGCCTTGGATCACGCCGCGGTGGTCGGCGGCGTCGATCGCGCCGACGTTCTTCTCGAAGTCGGAGGGCTCGTAGGTCTCGCGGGTGTCGTCGTCGGCGATCGCCAGCTCCTTGCGCAGCAGTTTCTTTTGACGCCCGACCGCCTCGTTCTCCATCTCCATGTGGGCGTCGAGGGCGACGAAGCTGCCGTCGGTCAGCTCGGCCAGCGGGTTGATCTCGGCCAGGGTCATGTCGTACTCGCGGAAGAGGCGGGCGAGGCGAGCCAGGATCGGCGTCGCGCGGTTCAGCTGCGAGCCGGTGACGCCGGTCGCGGCGACGACCTGCTTGGCCTCGAAGTCGCCGACGGGGAGGAGGTTGGAGACGTGGCCTTTGCCGACGTGGTCGGGATGCTTCTCGGCGACCTCCTCGATGTCGATGCCGCCCATGTCGCTGAACAGCATCAGCGGCCGCTTCGCGGTGCCGTCCCAGACGACGCCCGCGTAGTACTCCTGCTTGACCTCGGCTTTGGGGTCGACGAGGACGCCGCGCGGCATGTGGCCGTTGATCTCCAGCTCGAGGATCTCCGCGGCGTGCTGGGCCGCCTCGTCGGGCGTGTCGGCAAACTTGACGCCGCCGGCCTTCATCCGCCCGCCGGTCAGCACCTGGCTCTTGATCACGACCGGACCGCCGATTTCCTCGGCGACCTTGCGCGCCTCCTCAGCGCTCGTGCAGAAGCCGTACTTGGTGACGGGAATCCCCGCCAGCTCGACGATCTTCCTTGCCTCGTACTCGTAAAACCGCATCGCGGCGCGGAACCCTATCCAAGACCTCGGGAAGATCGTCGCGCCGCCCCAGTCCCATGGTTCTTTAGTCCTCCATATCCGGACAAAGGAACCACGCGATCGCTTTGGCTGCCCCCAACGCCAAGGTTGCGGTTCCTTAGTCCTGTATAGCCGGACAAAGGAACCACGACTTGAGCGAGCGGCCTGGGGCCCCGCCTCTGAGCGACAGAGCGGCTTGGGGAGGGGGGGGGGGG
>DASTAR010000148.1:0-18570 GCA_035712505.1 Solirubrobacterales bacterium | reverse complement strand
AGCCTTCCCGCTGGTCCGAGAGCGGCGTTACCGTGAACCTTCATCCGGGTCCTCCTTCGCTTGGGCGTCAGAACCGCAAGCGTCTTGGAGGGCCCGGATGGCCTTTCAGGCGTTCACAACGTGTGTGGGCGGGTCAGCTAGCGCCTTAGCCTCGCTCGGCGGTGCTGGCGAGCGCTTCCCGCTCGCTTTCGATCTCGGCCAGGCAGGCGAGGGCGCCGGTGCGCTCGGCCACGTCCGCGGCCTCGACCAGCGCCTCCTCGGCCCCGTTCGCTCCCGCGGCCCGGCGGGCGCGGCCGAGCGCGGTCAGCACCCGCGGCAGCGGCCAGAGGAGGCCGTTCCGGCGTGCATTCTCTGCGGCCTCTTCGACGATGGGAATCGCTTCTTTCGCCCGGCCAAGGCCAACCAGAGCGTTGGCCCGCAGGGCGGCGCGGCCTGCCCAGACCTCGCCACCGCCGCCCATCGCCTCCTCGTAAATCCGTTCGGCCTCGTCGATCGAGTCGAGCGCGGCCGCATATTGGCCCGCCGCGAGCTGCGTCGCGCAGAGGTTGACCAGCGCCAGGGAGCGTGAGAAGACGTCGCCGAGGCGTTCGGTCAGCTCGCAGTTACGCCGGGCCAGCGCCAGCGCCGCCTCGATCGCCCCCCGCTCCGCCGTGAGGATGGCAAGGTTGCCGCGGGTCCAGCTCGCCGTCTCCGGGTCCCCATGCTCACTCGCGGTGCGGATGGTCGCCTCGAAGCGCCGCTCGGCCTCGTCGACGTCGCCTCGTTCCCTGGCTACCACCCCCTTACACATCAACGCCCAGGCGGCGGGGCTGCCGATCACGATCCCCGCCCCCAGCGTCGGATCGTCGGCGACCAGCTCGAGCAGCTCGTCGGCGGCATGATCGAGCCGCTGGAAATCGCCGTTGCACATGTAGGCGTAGGAGGTGGCGGCCCGAACTGCGGCCATGAGGTGGAGATCGCCCGATTTCTCAGCCAGGTCCCTCGCCTCGTCTCCACCGGCGACCCACTCCTCGATCCGCCGTTCGGTCCCGGGGCGATTGGACTGGAGTAGGCGCAGTAGAGCGAGAGAGTGGATGTCCCCGCATCGCTCGGCGAGCTCCTCGGCCTCGGCACCGAGCCGCGCCTCCTCCTCGCGGTCCATGCCGAGACGCCAGGCGTAGTCGAGCTGCTGCAGTCGCGAGGAGACGGCCAGGGCAAGTGCCTCTTCGCCCTCCTCCAGCTGAGCAGAAAGGTCGGTCACCTTGCGCCACAGGCGCAGCGCGTCGTGGGGTTGGCTATGCCCAGCCCAATAACCGGCGCGGGCGAACCAGCGAGCGGCCTCGAGCGTCTCGTTCCCTTCCTCGAAGTGGCTGGCGATCAGCGCCGCCATCTCCTCGTGCCGGTCGGGGTTGAGCGCCGCCATCGCCCGCGCCGTCGCTGCGTGGATCGCCGCTCGTTGCTCCTGCAGCTGGCTGCCGAAGGCGACCTCTCGAGTCAGCGGGTGGCTGAAGGCGAAGATCACCTCGGGATAGAGCTCGGCCTCGTAGAGGAAACCGGCATCGACCAGCTCGCCGAGCGGATCCTCCATCTCTTCCGAGCTCTTGCCGGCGGCGCGGCCGAGCATCCGCTCGCTCACCTCCTTGCCGATCACCGATGCGACCTGGAGCAGCCGCTTGGCCTCCGGCGCGAGCCGATCGATCCGAGCTGCCAGTACGGCTTCGACGCTGGCCGGCACGCCGGTGCCCTCCACGGGGCGGAGGAGGCGATAGCCGCCGCGCTCCCCCTCCAGATGGCCCGACTCGACCAGCTCGCGGACGATCTCCTCGATGAAGAACGGGTTGCCGGCGGTCCGCTCGTGGATCAGCTCGGAGAGCCCGTCGAGCGACGGGTCACTACCGGCGAGGTCTCGCAGCAGGGCAGCCGTATCCTGCGCCTGCAGGGGCGTCAGCTCGATCCGCCGGTACTGGCCGATGGGCTTCCAGGCCGGCTGATAGTCAGGGCGGTAGTTGACGAGGACCATCGTCTTCGTCCCCTCGACGGCGCCGACCAGCTCCCCCAGCAGCACCTCGCTGGCCTCGTCCATCCAGTGCAGATCCTCGATTACGGTGAGGATCGGGTCGCGTCGGTTCGGCGCCCGGACCAGTTTGCAGACGATTGCTCGCAGGGCGCGCTGGCGCGCCTCGGCGCTGAGCTGCGGTAGGGGCCGGTCGGGATCGGTCACGCCGAGGAAGTCGAAGAGAAGGGGAAGGTCCTCCGCCAGGAGCGGGTCCAGCAGGAGGGCCCTGCCGGCGATCTTCTCGCGCACGATCCGGTCGGGGTCGGCATCGGCGATGCCGAAGTAGGAGCGCAGCATCTGCAGGACGGGCATGAAAGGGACCTCGCGGCCATGCGCCTGCCCCTGACACTCGTACACGTCGACCCCGCGCTGCCGTACTCGCTGCGAGAACTCGTAGGAGAGCCGACTCTTCCCGATCCCGGGTTCGGCGACGATGGCGACCGCAGCCCCTTCGGCGGCTAGGGCATGCTCGAGCGCCTCGTCGAGCTGGGCCATGTCCTCCTCGCGGCCGACGAAGCGGGAAAAGCCCCGCTCGCGCGAGAGGTCGAGCCGCGAGCGGGCCGAGCCAAGACCGTCCAGCTCGAAGACCTGGACCGGCCGGCTCGCGCCCTTGATCTCGAACTCGCCGAGGTCGCGGAGGTCGAGGAAGCCGCGGGCGAGCTCCGCGGTCTGCTCGGTCAGGAAGGCCTTGCCCGGCTCCGCCAGCGCCTCCATCCGCTGCGCCAGCCCGACCGTGTGGCCAATCGCCGTGTAAGAGCCCTCGGCGTCGCCGATCGCCCCGGCGACCACCTCGCCGGAGTTGATCCCGATCCGGGTGGAGAAGTTGAGGCCCTTCGCCCGCCGCAGCTCACCCGCGTACTCGGCGACGTCGTCGAGCATCTGCAGCGCCGCGTAACAGGCGCGGGCCGCGTGATCCTCGTGGGCGACGGGGGCGCCGAAGATCGCCATGATCCCATCGCCGGTGAACTTGTCGACGGTCCCCTCGAAGCGGGTCACCGTGTCCGCCAGCAGCGAGAAGAAGCGCTGCATGATCTTCCGCCACTCCTCCGGGTCCTCCTGCTCGGCAAGGTCCATCGAGCCGCTGACGTCGGCGAACAGGACCGTCACCTGCTTGCGCTCGGCATCGTCCTTGGTGGCTTCGTACACGACGTCACAAGCTTAAACCGGCCTCTGTGTAGCCTCACGTCGATGCGATCGGTTCTCGTTACCGGCGCCTCGACCGGGATCGGTCGCGCCACCGCGCTTCGCCTCGACAGCGCCGGGTGGAAGGTCTTCGCCGGGGTGCGCAGGGAGGAGGACGGCGATTCCCTCCGAGCTGCGGCGTCGGACCGGCTCGCCCCGGTGATCCTCGACGTGACCGACGCCGAGCAGATCGCCGCCGCCGCCCAGCGAATCGAGAGTGAGAGCGGCGGGGGCCTCCACGGCCTCGTCAACAACGCCGGGGTCGCGGTGCCGGGGCCCCTGGAGACGGTGCCGCTGGAGGACCTGCGCCACCAGCTCGAGGTCAACCTGGTCGCCTACGTCGCGGTGACGCAGGCGATGCTGCCCCAGATTCGCCGGGCCGAAGGCCGGCTCGTCTTCCTCAGCTCGATCGGTGGCCGGATCGCCTTTCCATTCGGCGGCGCCTACCACGCCTCGAAGTTCGCGACCGAGGCGATCGGCGACGTCTTCCGGCAGGAGCTGCGCCCCTGGGGCCTGAAGGTGTCGATCGTCGAGCCGGGCTCGATCGACACGCCGATCTGGGAGCGGGGACAGCGCAAGGCCGAGGACGTCGAAGCGAAGGCGCCGCGCACGAACCTGCTCTACGGGGCGGCCCTCGAGAAGTTCCGCAAGGTGATCGAAGACACCGCCGAGCGGGGGATCCCGCCGGAGAGGGTGGCGAAGGCGATCTCCCACGCGCTGGAGTCGAAGCGCCCCCGCGCCCGGTACCTGGTCGGCCTCGACGCGAAGGTGCAGGCGCGGCTGCAGCCCCTGGTCCCGACCTCGGTCTTCGACCGTATCGTCGCCCGCCAGCTGAACCTCTAGCGCGTCAGAGCGCCCGGGGCGCTCATATACTGGGTCAGCCGATTGACTGGTCAATCAACCGGAGGACCTGCGTAGTGCGTATAGCCGCCGTACAGCTGAACTCGAACGGGGAAAAGGAGCGGAACCTCGCCGCCGCCGAGCGCCATGTGCGCGCCGCCGCCGCGGCGGGTGCCGAATTCGTCGCGCTGCCCGAGAAGTGGAACCTGCTGGGCGGCGGCGAGGAACTCGTCGCGGGAGCGGAGCCGCTCGACGGGCCGAGCCTGACCGCCGCCCGAGAGTGGGCCGGCGGGCTCGGCATACACCTCCTCGCCGGCAGCATCTCCGAGCGGGGCGGGGCGGGGGAGAAGGCGTCGAACACCTCGGTCCTGATCGGTCCCGCCGGAGAGGACGTCGCCGTCTACCGCAAGATCCACATGTTCGACGTCGACGCCGGCGGCGTCTCCTACCGCGAGTCCGAGCACGAGCGGCCCGGTGCCGAGCCCGTCACCGCGCCCGTCGGCGACCTCGTCCTCGGGCTGACCGTCTGTTACGACCTCCGCTTCCCGGAGCTCTTCCGCATCCTCGCCCTGCGCGGCGCCCGCCTGGTCGCGGTCCCTTCCGCCTTCACCCTCGCCACCGGCCGCGACCACTGGGAAGTGCTGCTGCGGGCGCGGGCGATCGAGGACCAGGTCTTCGTCGTCGCCCCGAACCAGTGCGGCGAAGCACCGCCCCACTTCAGTTCCTTCGGCCGCTCGATGATCGTCGACCCCTGGGGCGTGGTCCTCGCCACCGCGCCCGACGGGGAGGGCTTCGTCGCCGCCGACCTCGACCTCGGCGCTCAGGACCGCATCCGCGAGTCGCTGCCCTCGCTTGCCAATCGCCGCCCCGCGGCCTACCTCTGGCCGCAGGCATCGGGGGAGCTGAACTGATGGCCCAGGCGCCGCCCGCCGAAAAACGCCGTCTCATCCTCGACGCCGCCGTGCGGGTCTTCGCCCGTCAGGGCTTCCACTCGACCCGCGTCTCCGACATCGCCGACGAGGCGGGAGTCGCCTACGGCCTCGTCTACCACTACTTCAACTCCAAGGACGAGGTCCTGAACGAGCTCTTCACCGAGCGCTGGTCGCTGCTGCTGGCGGCGATCGAGGAGACCGATCGGGCCGATGGCGGACCGCGCGAGAAGCTCGGCAAGGTTGCCGGCTTCATCTTTGACTCCTACCGCCACGATCCGGACCTGATGAAGGTGATCATCGTCGAGGTGACGCGGGCCGCGAACTCGTTCGGCCGGACCCACCTCGAGCAGATCCGCCGCGCCTACGAGGGGATCGCCAAGGTCGTCGCCGAGGGACAGAAAAGCGGAGCGCTGCGCGGCGACGTGGCGCCGATGTTCGCCTCGATGGCGTTCTACGGAGCCGTCGAGCAGCTGCTCTCGGGCTGGATCTTCGACACGATCCCGGCGTCGGAGGCCGATTTCGACGAGGCGCGCGACCTGCTCGTGACGACGATCTGCGACGGGCTGGAGCCGCGGTAATAGTCTTTGGCGCCATCTTCCATCGCCGCCGGGGCCGTTGGTTTAGCGCCGCGCCCTCGGGGAAAGGTTTGAGCTGAGTGGATAACGAGCTGGTCAAACGTCTCGTCTGGAGCGGCCTGCTGGCCGCGACGGGTGCCCTGGCGAGCATCGCCGCCTCGCGGGTTGCCGCGACCGTCTACCGCCGCATTTACAACGAAGACCCGCCAGAGTAGGAGGGACTAATGGCCGAGCCCGTGCAAAACCCGCCGCCGATCCCGCCACCCGGCCCGACTCCGCCGCCGCAGGAGCGCTCGCTCGCCGACCTGGTGGTGGACGTCTCCGAACACGCCTCGACCCTCGTCCGCGAGGAGATCGAGCTCGCCAAGGCCGAGGTCTCGGCCAAGGTCAGCAAGCTCGCCAAAGGCTCGGTCGTCGGCATCGCCGCCGGCACCTTCGCCTTCCTGGCGCTGATCCTGATCCTGCACGGGATCGCCTGGCTGCTCGGCGAAGAAGTGTTCAGCGGCAACATCTGGGCCGGCTACTTCGTCACCGCCGGGATCTTCCTGCTGATCGCCGCCCTCGCCGGCTTCATCGCCTTCCGGGCGGTCAAGGCGGGATCGCCGCCGGTGCCCGAACAGGCGATCGAGGAGGCGAAGCTGACCAAGGAGATGCTCGAAAAGGAGACTTCGTGACCACCGGTGCGCCAGGACGTTCCCCCGCCGAGATCCGCCGCGACATCGACCTCAGGCGCCGGGAGCTCGGCGGCTCTGTCGAGGCCCTGCGCAGCCGCGTCAACGAGCTGACCGACTGGCGCCGCCAGGTCGAGGAGCACAAACAGCAATTGATCATGGGCGCCGCCGCGGTCGGCTTCCTCGTCGGCGCGCGCGCGATGCTCAAGCGTCGCAAGAGAAACCGCTAGAACGGCTCAGGCGATCAACTCCGTGTGCACCGAGCCTACGCCGAGCAGGCCGGGGCCGACGTGGGCGCCGAGGACGGGGCCTACCTCGGAGATGAAGGCCGGCTCGCAGTTGAAGATCTCGTAGCAGTCTTCGACCAGCGCGTCGGCGGTCCCTTTGTCCTGGATGTACTGGACGACCCAGCCGTAGGCGCCTGATTCGTGGCGCTGCCGCGCGTAGCCGCGCAGCCGCTCCAGCGAGCGGGCACGGGTGCGGACGCGCTCGACCGGGGTGATCTCCTCCTCGAGGGTGAGGATCGGCTTGATCTTCAGGGCGCCGCCGATCCAGGCGCGGGCGCCGCCGATGCGGCCGCCGCGGCGCAGGTACTCGAGGGTGTCGATCGCGAACCACATCTTCAGGTCGTTGCGGGTCTTCTCGGCGCGGGCGAGGCAGGCCGCCGCATCCGCGCCGGCCCTGGCGGCCGAAGATGCGCCGAGGGTGCAGAGGCCCATGCCCCCGGCGGCAGAACGCGAGTCCAGCAGGTGCAAACGCTCGCCCCCCTTGCCTTCCTCGATCAGCCGCTCCCGCGCCTGACCCGCCGCCTCGAAGGTGCCGGAGATGCCGGCCGAGATGTGGATCGAGACGATTTCCCGGCCTTCGGCCAGCAGCGGTTCGTAGACCTCCAGGAAGTCGCCGATCGACGGCTGCGAGGTCGTCGCGCCGGATTCCGAGGCGCGCAAGCGCTCGTAGAACTCGTCGAAATCGGTGATCTCCGACTCCTTCTCCTGGTGGCCGTCGACCGAGACGTAGAGGCTGATCTCCTTGATCCCACGCGCCGCCACCAGCTCGGTCGGCAAGTAGCAGGTCGTGTCGCAGACGACCGCAGTCTCGGCTTGCGAGCTCACGATTGCGATTCTAGACGCGCTGTCGCTTTAGCCCGTCGACGTCTGACGCTACACTTTGTGAAGTGAGCGATACGCCTCAAGCAGCAATCACCCTCACCGACAAGGCAGTCGAGAAGATCGGCGAGCTGCTCGGTTCGCAGGGGGACGTCGGTGAGCAGGCGCTGCGGGTTGCCGTCCGCGGCGGCGGCTGCTCGGGTTTCCAGTACGCCCTCGCCTTCGACAAGGCCAAGGAGGACGACCATGTCTTCCAGGTCGACGGCGTGTCCGTCGTCGTCGACAAGGTGAGCATGCAGTTCGTCTTCGGCTCGGAGGTCGACTACATCGAAGGCCTCCAAGGCGCCGGCTTCCAGGTCAACAACCCGAACGTGGTTGCGGCCTGCGGCTGCGGATCGTCCTTTCAAGTCAAAGAGGACGCCGCGGAGCAGGCAGCGGTCTAGCCAGACCGCAAGAGCTTCTTATTCGATCTGGAGGGGCGGCGACTGCTGTGGCGCGGTCGGCTGCGCTTGCGGCACCCGGGCGTTCTCGGGCTGCTCGGCGCCGAGGGCCTCGGCCAGCTCCCCGGACTCGAACATCTCCTCGACGATGTCGCAGCCGCCCAGCAGCTCGCCGTTGACGTAGAGCTGGGGGAAGGTCTGCCAGTCTGAGATCTCCGCCGTCACTTCGCGCAGAGGCTGCAGCGCAGGGAGGACGTCGATCGCTCCGTAGTCGACGTCGATCTGGTCCAGCACCTGGACGACCCGCATCGAGAACCCGCAGCGCGGCATGTCCGGGGTCCCTTTCATGAACAGCAGGATCGGGTTGGCGGCGATCAGCTCTTCGATTTTGCTCTTCAGCTCTGGGTCGGCCATGTGGGCATTGTAGGGAGCCGGGTGGCTCGGCTAGAGCTTGGTGATCAGGACCCCTGCGAGCCCGAGGAAGCCAGTCATCATTCCGAGCATCATCGCGATGAAGCCGTGGACCATCGTGTGCTGGATCCTGTCGATCCTCTCACTCTGGTGGTCCATGCGTTGCCCAAGCTCTTTGAAGTTGGCGTTGACCTGATCCTTGAATTCATCAAGGCGGGCGTCGGTCCAGGTGGATCTCATTGCCTCCATTGCTCCAGCGTAGAGGGAAAGGTCGCGCGTGTGGCGCGCAACAATGTAACATTTTGTCGCAGGAAGCGCGCGGAAGCGTGAATTCAGCCGGGGAGGCTGGTTTTCACCGAGAGCGCGTGGATGGTGCCGTCGTCGAACCGCTCTTTGACCGCGGCCTTGACCAGTCGGTGCTGGTCGATCCGGGAGAGGCCCTCGAACTGGGGGGCGACGACGGTTGCGCGGATGTGGTCGCCGGTGCCGGTTTCGTCGCTTACCTCGGCCTGGGCGCCGGGCAGCGCCGCCTCGATCATCCCCTTCAGCTCGGCGAGGTCGGCAGGCATCAGATCTAGCTCGCGGCGGGCTCGCCGAGGGTCTCGAGCATCTCCTCGACTCGGACGAACTTGACCCGGGGGCGGCCGTGCGGCTCTCCGCGGCCGACCTCGGCCTGGTCGATCGCCTGCCAGTCCTCGAAGCTGACGTAGCGGACGCCGCGCTCGCGCAGCAGGTCCTCCACCGCGTTCGGGTCGGCCTTCTCCGGGCTCAGCAGCTTCTGCTCCTCGACGTCCGCCAGCAGGTGCTGGACGGTCTCCAGCGCGTCTTTCTTGTTGGTCCCGATCACGCCGGAGGGGCCGCGCTTGATCCAGCCGGCGGTGTAGTGCCCGGTCTTGTGGCCGGCGTCGTGGGAGTCGAGGACGCGACCGCCCGCGTTGAGGATCAGGCCGCGCTTCTCGTCGAAGGGGACCCCCTCGATCGGGATGCCCGTGTAGCCGACCGAGCGCAAGACGAGGCCGCACTCGAGCTCTTCGCGCTCGCCCGTGTCCCTGGCGCGCAGCGCCCCGCCCTCTTCGACCAGCTCGTTGCGGCCGATCACGATCGATTCGACCTTGCCGTCGCCCTTGATCTCGACCGGGGAGGCGAGGAAGCGGAGGACGATCCGCTGCTTCTTCCCCTCCGGCTCGCGCTCGGAGAACTCCTTCAGGGTTTCGACGTTCACCCGGGTCGTCTTGTCAACCTCGTCGGACTCGAGGAAAGCCTGGCTGGCCGGATCGAGCTCCATCTCCTCCGGGTCGACGATGACGTCCGCGTCCTCCATCTCCCCGAGCTCTTTGATCTCGGGATTGGTGAAGGCCGCCTGCGCCGGGCCGCGGCGTCCGAGGACGACGATCTCGCGGATCTGCTTGCGGTCGAGCGCCTCGATCGCGTGGTCCGCGGTGTCGGTCTCGCGCAGCTCGCGGTCGGTCAGGGCGAGCATGCGGGCCACGTCCATCGCGACGTTGCCGTTGCCGATCACGACGGCGCGCTCGCAGGAGAGGTCGAACTCGCGGTCGGCGTAGTCGGGGTGGGCGTTGTACCAGCCGACGAAGGCGGTGGCGGCGTGGCTGCCGGGCAAATCCTCGCCCGGGATCCCGAGCTGGCGATCGGTCTCGCAGCCAACCGTGAAGACGATCGCGTGATAGAGCTGCTCGAGCTCTTCGACCTCGACGTCGTGGCCGATCTTGACGTTGCCGAAGAAGCGGAAGCCCTCACGGGCGGCGGTCTTCTCGTAGATCCGGATCACCGACTTGATCTTCGGGTGGTCAGGGGCGACGCCGCCGCGGACCAGCCCGAAGGGCGTGGGGAGGCGGTCGAAGAGGTCGACCTGGGCGTGCAGGTCGCCGTCCTTGAGGATGTGCTCGGCGGCGTAGAAGCCGCTGGGGCCGGCGCCGACGATGGCGACGCGCAGGGGGGTCTCTTCGGTTCCGATCTTGCTCATGGGAGCGCGAAAGAATAGGGAAAGACGGTCGTCAGCCGAGCGCCGGGGCACCTGTGGCGACCGCGCTGGGCGTCCCGTCGAGGGCGTCGAGCGCCTTCCCGACCGACATCGCGACGCAGGTGAAGATCGGCGTCTCGCGCTCGGTGTACTCGCTCGACTCGGTCGGCCGCAGCTCATTGACGAGGTCGAGGAACTCGCCCGGGTCGTCGCCCTCGAAGCAGACGACGAACTCCTGGTCGTCGAGCCCGTAGGAGTACGTCGTGTTGATCGTGATCTCCGGGTGGCGGCGGCCGACCTCGATGTGGCTCTTCATGATCCGGCCGCGCTCCTCCGGCGGCAGGCCGTACCAGCGGCGCTGCTTGACCATCGGGTATAGGAAGAGGTACTTGCGCTCGGTGACGCAGATCTCGGGCCTCGCCTGCTCGTCGGAGTAGGGCGAGCGTTTGGTCATCGAGAGGAACGAGTGGGGGGTGGTGGCCCATTTCGCCAGGCCGCTCTGTCCGAGGACGACGTGGAAGGTGTGGATGTCGTTCAGGTTCGGGCTCTGGGTGAGCAGCACCAGGTCGACGTCGCCCCGCGTTCCTATGGTTGAGTAAGCGCGCAGCGAGCGGTCGACGGCGAAGTCCTCGCAGGCGGCGAGGAACTCCCGCTTGTCGGCCGCGCGGAGCTCGGCGTCGCGACGGCGCCAGGCGGGATCGATCTTGAAGAAGCTGAACTTGGCGAAAGTGCGGTCGGCCATCGGGGTGACGATAGCGCTCGCCCTGCTCCTCGCCGTTCCCTCGATAGCCGCGGCGAAGGACAAGCAGGTGGTGCTGGCATGGCTGCCGAGCGACACCACCGTCGCCCAACTGACGCACGCTGGGTTCTCACCTGGAGTGATGAGCGCCGGCCTCGGGACCGTCCCGCCGTTGCAGACCTACCTCGACGTCGGCCAGGGCAACCGCGTCTTCGACTCCCTCTACGACCGTCCCCTGCCGGAGCACAGAAACGGAGTGCGCTGGCTGCTGGAAGTGGTGGAACGGGCCGAATCGGCTCCCGCCGACGTCGTGCCTTTCCTGCTCAAGAAGACTCTGCGGGAAAATCACGTTCGCTCTCAGTTCGCGGAAATCGCCCGAGCCTCGCTCGACCGGCTGCCTCCCCGGGGGAGCTACCGGCTGCTGATCGCGATCGCCTGGCCGACCGGGGAATCGGACGAACCGGTTCCGATCGGGATCGCAGGCCGCGGCTTCCACGGCAACCTCACCTCCGACAGCACCCGCACCGACGGGTACGTGCTCTCGACCGACGTGGCGCCGACGATCCTGGAGCACTTCGGGATCCCGGTGCCGAGCGCGATGTCGGGACAGCCGATCCGGTCGGAGGGCGCCGTCGATCCGGCAGCGATCGAATCGCTGGTCGAGCGGATGGACGTGGTCTCCTCGCGACGGGGGCCGGTGATCGGGCTCAACGTCGTCGTCTGGCTGGTCGCCCTGCTGCTCGTCGCGCTCCTGAGTCGCGGCCGCCTGGCGCGGGCGGGGGTGCGCGTGGTCGGGCTGGCGATCGTCTACCTGCCGCTCGTGCTCCTGCTGGGGGCGGCTCTCGAACCGGGGGAGAGCGCGGAAAGGCTGCTCGTGCTCCTACTCTCGCCGCTGCTGGCGGCGCTCACGCTCGTAGCCCTGCGCGGCTACCGCGCCCTCGCCGTCGCCTCGGCGCTGACGGTCCTCGCCTACTCCCTCGACGTGATCGCCGGATCGCCGCTCACCTCGCTCTCGCTGCTCGGTCCAAACCCTGGCCTGGGGGTGCGGTTCTACGGGATCGGCAACGAGCTCGAGGCGCTGCTGGCGGTGCTGGTCGTCGCCGGCGCCGGCGCGGGGCTAACCGGGTTTGCCCGGAGCGCCGCGGCGCGCACGAGGGCGGTGGTCTTCCTCTCGGTCGGCCTGCTCGCGGCCTTCGTCTTCGCGGCGGGACGCTTCGGTGCCGACGTCGGCGCCGCGATCGTCTTCCCAGTGGGAGCGGTGGTTGCCGCGGTCGTAGTCGCCGGGCGCGGCAGGCGCACCGCGATCCTCGCCGTGATCGCCGCCCCGCTCACGGTTCTCGCCCTGCTGGCGCTGATCGACCTCGTCAGCGGCGCCAACGCCCACCTGACCCGCTCGGTCCTCGATGCCGGCGGTTTCGGCGACCTCGGCGACGTCGCCCAGCGCCGCCTCCAGCTCTCCGCCCACAGCTTCGGGCGTCCGGTGCTGCTGGCATTCCTGCCGGTGGTCCTGGCGATAGTCGTCATCGCCTACCTGCGCCGCGACACCCTGCGGTCCTGGCTGGAGGGAAGACCCGCGATGAAGGCCGGCCTCCTGGGCGCGCTCGCCGCCACGGTGATCGGGGCGCTCGCCAACGACTCCGGCGCGCTCCTGCTCGAGATCGGCGCCGCCTACCTGCTCGTCTTCACCGCTTTCGCCTGGGCTGAAAGCGACGGAAATAGCGGGAAAGCAGCTCATCAGACGAAAAGTTACACTTCTGTGACCCAAATTTGATTCTTTTCCCTCTACCGTGGAGGCATGGAGGCAATGAGGTCCACCTGGACGGACTCGCGGCTCGACGATCTGAACGGACGCGTCACCGAGATCCGTGATGACGTCAGGGACCTTCGCGGGGAGGTGGCTGGTCTGAAGCGGGTCCTCATCCAGATCGGCTGGGGCCTCGCCGGCACGGTGGGTGTCGGGATGCTCGGCTTGGTCGGCACCGTTCTGGCGCTGGCCTGGCGCTGATCATCCGTCTCGGCCTGCCGACCGATGATCTACTCTTGATCACCCGTGCGCATAGGTCTCGTCTCGCCATATTCCTGGTCCTACCAGGGGGGCGTGAACCGGCACGTTGAGGCTCTCGCCGAGGAGTTCCTCGGGCGTGGCCACGATGTCCGCGTACTCGCTCCCGTCGACCCGCCCGGGCGGGTCAGTCGCCTGCTCCACCGGGCGCAGGCGGAACGTCGCGAGCTGCCGGAGTACCTGATCCCGCTGGGGCGCACGGCCGGGTTCGGGGCCAACGGGTCGGTCTCCAACCTCGCGCCCTTTCCTGCGGGCGGCGTCCTGGCACCTCGTCGAGCCGTCCGCGCCGGCGAATTCGACGTCCTCCACGTCCACGAGCCGCTGGTGCCGCTGGTCGGGTGGAACGCGACCCTCGGCGCCCACGATCCGGTCGTCGGCACCTTCCACGCCTACTCGACCAAGCCGCTGCCCAACTACATCGCCAATGCGGTCGGCGCCCGCCGGCTCTTCAACCGCCTCTCTGCCCGCATCGCCGTATCCGAGGCCGCCGCCTGGACCGGGCGCCGCTGGTTCGGCGGCGAGTACACGATCATCCCCAACGGGGTCGACGTCGATACCGCCCCGACCGGCCCGGTGCCGCCCTCCGAGGAGCTGCGGATCCTCTTCGTCGGCCGGCCGGAGGAGCGCAAGGGCCTGCCGATCCTCCTCACCGCCTTCAACGCGCTGGTCGAGCACGTGCCCTGCAAGCTCACCGTGATCGGCGCCGAACGGGAGGACGTGCTCCGCTACGTCGCCGACCCCGACCTCCTCCGCTTCATGGACGTCCGCGGGCGGGTCTCCGGTCCGGACCTCTGGGACGAGCTGCATCGCGCCGACGTCCTCTGCGCTCCTTCGCTGTCCGGGGAGAGCTTCGGAATGGTCCTCACCGAGGCGTTTGCGGCCGGCACCCCCGTCATCGCCTCGGCGATCGCCGGCTACAGCGACGTCGTCAGCGACGGGGTGGACGGTCTGCTGGTTCCCCCCGGGGATCCCCAGCGGCTCGCCGAGGAGCTGCAGCGAGTGCACCATGAGCCCGAGCGCCTGCGCGAGATGGGCGCGGCCGCCCGCCGCAGCGCCCAACGCTACGCCTGGCCGCGGGTGGCCGACCAGGTCACCGACGTCTATGAGCGTGCGATCGAGGCGCCGAAGCCCGCGGGCGCAGGGGAAAGGTTCGCCCACTGGGCGGGGATCAGACCGGCGGACGGCAACCCGAGGCGCCCCGCGGAGCGTCTGCCTTCGCTCGACCCCGCCCCCGCGCAGGCGGGGAAGCGCGGCCGTGCCGTCGCCCGGCGGCTCGGGCTCGGCGTCGCCGGGTTGCTCGGCGTCGGCCTCACCCTCCTCGCCGCGCAGAAGATCGGCATCGACAACGTCGTCGAAAGCATCGTCCGCTCGAATCTGACCTGGGTCCTGATCGCCTGCGCGCTGATGGCCACCTCACTCTTCTTCCGCGCCGCCTCCTGGTACTGGATCGCCCGGGCGGCGCTGCCGAACCGCCCGATCCGACGTCGCGACGTCACCTCGGCGACGATGATCGGGGTGCTGATGTCGGCGACGCTGCCCGCGCGTCTCGGTGAGCCCGCCCGCGCGCTCACCCTGGCGCGGCGAAGCGGGCGGATGCGGGAAACGTTCCCGGTGCTGCTCGGGACCCTGGTCTCCCAGACGATGCTGAACCTGGTCGCCCTGGTCCTGCTCGGCGTGATCATCGTCTCCACCACGCCGCTCTTCCACTCGGGGACGAAGCAGATCTTCGCCTTCAGCCTGCTGCCCCTGATCGTCCTCCTCGTCGTCTTGCTTGCCCCGCTGCTGATGCGCCGCAACGGCAACGGCCGCCTGGCCCGGATCGGGGCGGCCGTCCACCGGGCCCTGGTCCAGGTCCGGGTCGGGTTGACCGTCTTCCGCGACCCCCGCCACGGTTCCACTGCCGCCGCGGCCCAGCTTGGGGCGTGGGCGATTCAGCTCTCCGCCTGCTGGGCGCTGCTCTACGCGCTCGGGCTCAACGGACAGGCCGGGATCGGAGCCGCCGCCGCGGTCCTCTTCGCGGTCAACGTCACCGCCGTGGTGCCGGCCACGCCTTCCAACATCGGCGTCTTCCAGCTGGCCGTGATCAGCGTCCTGCACACGGGCTTCGGGGTCAGCACCGCCGATGCCCTCGCTTTTGGCGTGATCCTGCAGGCCGTCGAGATCGCCACCGCCGTGGCCCTCGGCCTCCCGGCGCTCGTCCGCGAGGGGTTGACCTGGAGCGACCTGCGGGTCCAGGCCGTCCAGACCGCTCCGGTGCGTCTCGAACCGCACCCGCGCGCCCGTTCGGGCAACGCCAATCCCTCCTAGCGGCCGAAAGGTCAAAAAACCCCGATGTATTGAGTTAGGATGGCGCGGAGGCGTGCCGCCACCGATCCCAGGCCAGGCACCGCCAAACGGGAGGCGTGCGGCCGGCGCAAGTTCCATCCGACCGGGCCGCCGGCCCGCCTTCCGAGCCTTCACGCCTCCCTGGTGTGACTCTCGCGGTCAGATCAACAAGGTTCCTTGACGAAACTGCAGTGGTGTGCATAGAGTCGAGCAATCGGCCACAGCACTCACGCGAACTTGGGAAGGGGAGCCGTGAGATACGACTCAGCAGTATTGGAGAGGGTCGCGCAGCGCTTCCGGCGCGACATGTGGGACTCGGTAGTTCCGGAAGCAGTTTCCGAATCAGGGGTTGAAGTGGAGAGGTTCGGGCCGGTGCAGGCCACCGCCTTCGGCGACCTGCCGGAAGTCCACCTGCTGCAGCAGATCCAGGGAGCGGCGGAGCCCATCGCCGTCTCGGATGGCCACCTGGCGGCGGCGGTCGAATGGATGCGAGCCCGCGAAGTCGATTACCGCATCCCGGTAGCCGCCGGTCGACCCGGCGCGGCGGGGGCGGAGGCTTGGCTGGACGAGCGCGGCTACGAGCAGGGAACGGGCTGGGTGAAGCTGGTCCGCGACGGGTCGCCGCCGGACTTCGGCATCGATCCAGGAATCGTCATCTACCGACTGGGGGAGGACGAAGCCGAAGGCGAAGGGCTGAGCACGATCGCCGCCGAAGCCCTCGAGATGCCGCTGGTGGCGGGAACGCTGTTCTTCTCGCTGCCGCAGCAGGACGGTTGGCACTGCTACACGGCGGCGCTGGGACCGGAAGAGGTTCCGGTCGCGACCGGCTCGATGCTGATCGCCGACGGGGTCGCGCAACTCGGAGCGGGCCAGACGCTGGCGCACGCACGCGGGCAGGGCTGCAATGCGGCCCTCCTTCACCAGCGGCTGCTCGATGCCCACCTGGCGGGATGTCACACCGTGTTCGTCGAGGTCGGCGAATGCGATCTCGCCTCCTGGTCGGCCGTTACCCGCAACCTGCAGCGGGCCGGCTTTGAGGAGGCCTACGAAGGCCGCAACTGGCAGCGTCCGACGCTGCACCCGGCGGAGATGCCGGAGCGCTTCAGCGGCTGAGCTCGGGGGCGGGGGTTCCTTCGGAGCCCTCGCCCTCTTCCCCCGCCTCGGGCTCGGCCTCGGGCGGCAGGCCGCCGCCGCGCTCGGTGCCGGCGATCAGTTCGTCCGGTGCCTTGTCCTCGGGGATGAAACCGGACTTCATCCCGAAGTAGACCGCCTGAGGGTGATGGGCGACGATCGCTACCGTCGATTGCTCGGGCATCACCGCGTAGCCGCCGGAGAGGGTCATCCCGATCTCTTCGAGGTCGAGCAGGCGCCAGACCTTCTCGTGCTCGGACTGGTCCGGACAGGCGGGATAGCCCCAGGAGTAACGGCGTCCCTGGTCGAGGTCGATCGCGAGCTGCCGGCGGACCTCGGAGTGCAGCCACTCGGCCAGGCCCTCGGCGGCCTGTACGCCGAGACCGTGCACGTAGAGCTGCTCGGCGAACTCGCCCTCGCCCTCGAGGCGCTCGATCAGCTCGGTGACCTGTGGTCCGACGGTCACGCCCTGCAGGGCGACGACGTCGCGTTCCCCGGTCTCGAGCGGGCGGTAGAAGTCGGTGAGGCAGATGCGGTCATGGCGCGGCTGGCGCGGGAAGACGAGGCGCTCGAGCTCCCGGTCGGGGTCCTCCGGGTCGAAGACGACAAGCTCGTTGCCATCGGCGTTGGCCGGGAAGAACCCGAGCCGCGCCCGCGGATGGAGGTAGTCCTGCTCCCGCCACATCCGCTCCAGGCGGGGCGCGAAGCCCTCCTCTCCGTCATGGCCCTCGACCAGCTGCCGCCAGGCCTCGCCCTTGACCCCCCGGCCACCCCAGTGCAGCTTGAAGAGGACGTGTCGGTCGAGGTACGGGAAGACGTCGCCGAGGTCTACCGGCACCTCGCGCACCCCCCAGAAGGGGGCCTCGGGGATCGGCACGTCGGTGCGGGCGCTCGAGCGGACGCTGGCGTCGGTCGTCGGGGGGGAGTCGTCCACTTCGACCGGCTTCTCGCGCAGCTGCTTCGCCTCCGCCTGGATCCGCTCCACCAGCGCCGCGCGAGCCTCGTCGTCGACCAGCGCGTCCATCGTGTCGAGTCCCTGGAAGGCGTCCTTGCAGTAGAAGACGCCGGCCTCGTAGACCTCGTCGGACTCTTTGCCCTTCGGGTACAGCGTGCGGCGGCCGAAGTCGCGATTGATCGCGGCGCCGCCGATCAGCACCGGAAACTCGAGGCCGCGCTGGTGCAGCTCGGCGACGCAGGTCGGCATCTGCTTCGAGGTCGAGACGAGCAGCGCGGAGAGGCCGATCGCGTCGGCCTGGTTCTCCACCGCGGCATCGATGATCGCGTCGACCGGTACCTGCTTGCCGAGGTCGATGACGGTGTAGCCGTTGTTGGTGAGGATCGTGTTGACGAGGGACTTGCCGATGTCGTGGACGTCGCCGAAGACGGTCGCGATCACGACCTTTCCCTTGGTGTGCCCCTCGATCCGGTCGAGGTAGTTCTCGAGCTGGGCGACGGCGCGCTTCATCACTTCGGCCGACTGCAGGACGAAGGGGAGGATCAGTTCGCCGGCGCCGAACTTGTCGCCGACCTCCTTCATCGCCGGCAGCAGCACGTCGTTGAGGGTGGGGACGGCGCCGATCTTCTCGACCGAGCGGTCGATCCACTCCTCGACGCCGTCCTTCTTGCGGCGCAGGATGTGCCAGTGCAGGGCCTCCTCGGGCTCCATGCCCTCGGTCGGGTCGGCTGCAGACCCGCCTTCGGCGCCCGCCTCCTCGCCCTTCGACTCGAAGTAGGAGATGAAGTGCTCGAGCGCGTCGTCGCGGCGGTTGAAGACGAGGTCGTCGGTCAGCTCCCGCTCCTCCTCGGGGATCTCGCCGTAGGGGGTGATGTGGTTGGGGTTGACCATCGCCAGGTCGAGCCCGGCCTCGACGCAGTGGTGGAGGAAGACCGAGTTGAGGACGGCGCGCGGCCGCGGCGAGACGCCGAAGGAGACGTTGGAGACGCCCAGCGAGGTCTTGACGCCGGCGACCTCCGCCTTGATCCGGCGGATGCCCTCGATCGTCTCGACCGCCGAGGGCCTCCACTCCTCGTCGCCGGTGGTCAGGGTGAAGGTGAGCAGGTCGAAGATCAGCGACTCGCGGTCGAGGCCGTGCTCGTCGCAGGCGATCTCGACGATCCGCTTGGCGATCTCGACCTTGCGATC
>DASTAR010000147.1:0-2674 GCA_035712505.1 Solirubrobacterales bacterium | reverse complement strand
CGCGTCGAAGACCAGCGCCTTCGCCTTGCCCTCGCTGCCGGCGCGTTCGGCCTTGATGCTGTCGAGGATCGCTCCGACCTTCTTGCCGAGCCGGCCTTCCGGCGCGGCGTCGAAGAGGACCGGGCCGGCGACGAGCGGCTGGCCCGGCTGGTAGCGGTCGAGCGCGACGGGCTGGGGCAGCCCGAGCTGCTTGGCGATCGTCGAGACGACCGGCGCGTTGACAACCTGTGAGTAGCGGTCAGCCATTTACTTCGCACCTCCCGGCGCTTCGAGGATTGCGACGACGCCCTGGCCGCCGGCGGCGCAGATGCTGATGACGCCGCGGCCTTTGCCGTCTTCGTGCAGCTGCTTGGCGAGGCCGGCGACGATCCGCCCGCCGGTTGCGGCGAACGGGTGGGCGGCCGCCAGCGAGCCGCCGTTGACGTTCAGCTTGGAGCGGTCGATCGGCCCGAGCGGCTTGTCGCGGCCGAGCTTCTCCTCGCAGAACCCCTTGTCCTCCCAGGCCTTCAGGGTGCAGAGGACCTGCGCGGCGAAGGCCTCGTGGATCTCGTAGTAATCGAAGTCCTGCAGCTTCAGGCCGGCTCGGTCGAGCATCCGTGGCATCGCGTAGGCGGGCGCCATCAGCAGCCCTTCGCGCTTGTGGACGTGGTCGACGGCCGCGGTCTGCGCCTCGCTGACGTAGGCGAGGATCGGCAGGTCGCGGGCCTTCGCCCACTCCTCGGAGGCGAGCAGGACGGCGGAGGCGCCGTCGGAGAGCGGGGTCGAGTTGGCCGCGGTCATCGTCCCCTCGGGGCCGCCGAAGACCGGCTTCAGCTTCGCCAGCTTCTCCAGGCTGGAGTCGGGTCGCAGGTTCTGGTCGCGCTCGAGCCCGAGGTAGGGGGTGATTAGGTCGTCGAAGAAGCCGCGATCGTAGGCGGCGGCCAGGTGCTTGTGGCTGGCGACGGCGAGCTCGTCCTGCTCCTCGCGGCCCACCTCCCATTCGGTGGCCATGATCGCGCAGTGCTCGCCCATCGACATTCCGGTCCGCGGCTCCTCGTTGCGGGGGATGTTGGGGACGATGTGCCCGGGGCGGACGTTGGCGAGGGTGCGCAGCTTGCCCATCGTCGAGCGCTGCCGGTTGGCCTCCAGCAGCGTCTCCCGCAGCTGTTCGTTGAGGGCGATCGGCGCGTCGGAGGTGGTGTCGGCGCCGCAGGCGATGCCGCAGTCGATCTGGCCGAGGGCGATCTTGTTGGCGACGAGAATCGTCGTCTCCAGGCCGGTGCCGCAGGCCTGCTGGACGTCGTAGGCCGGCGTCTCGGGGGCGAGGCGGGTGCCGAGCACGCTCTCGCGGGCCAGGTCGCGATCGTGGGAGTGCTTCAGCACGGCGCCGCCGGCGACCTCGCCGATCCGCTCGCCCTGCAGGCCGTAGCGGTCGACCAGGCCGTCGAGGGCGGCGGTCAGCATGTCCTGGTTGCTCGCGTGCGAGTAGGTGCTGTTGGAGCGGGCGAACGGGATCCGGTTGCCGCCGACGACGGCGACCCTGCGGGTCTCGGTGTTCATCTGGGGGTCGATCCTCCTTGGGGGGAATTGGAAGCGGGGCTGGGTGCCGAGCGGGCCCGCAGGCCGGGCTCGACGGTGCTGATCAGGAGCTCGGCGGCGTCGGCGGCGCCGATCGCCTCGGTGCGAAGCCACCAGCGCGCGAGCGCCTCGGCAGCGCCGAGCAAAGCGGTGGAGAGGGCCTCGACTTCGACCTTGGCCGCCTCGCGGGCGCGGTCGGGAAGCTGGGTCAGCAGCGAGCCCGAGACCAGGTCGATGATCTGGCGCCGGTACTCGGCGACGCGGTCGACGACCTCGCCGCCGTGGGGGAGCGTCTCGTCGAAGAGCACCGCCCAGGCCGCCCGGTCGCTGTCGAGGAAACCGAAGAAGGCGCCGACGCCGGCCGCGAGCGCGTCGCCCGGGCTGTCGGTCTGGCCGACCGCCTCGGCGATCGTCGCGATCAGGGCGTCCCCCGCCCGCTCCAGGCAGGCGATGTAGAGCCGCTCCTTGTTGCCGAAGTAGTTGTAGAGGAGCGGCTTGGTCACCCCGACCTCGCCGGCGATCTCCTCCATCGTCACCGCCGCGTAGCCGCCCTCGGCGAAGAGCAGATGCGCAACCTCCAGCGTCTGCTCCATCCGCTCGTCCCGCGAAAGCCGCGTCCGAATCGATGCATCCATCGATGTAGACGTTACCGCAATATAAATTTATATCCGCGTAACGTGACGCACCTCACACGAGTTGGCTACTCGATTCGATTTGAGTGGACCCACAAAGCCCCGAAAAAACCCGTGGCAGTCTTTTCCGTCCCATAGGGACGGAAAAGACTGCCACGACCACAGCTGCGCATCGGAGCGGCCGGGTAGGGGTGGAGCGTCTTGTGCTTTTTCGCCGCGCGGACCTCGGATGGCCGCAGCCGCCGACCGAAAAAGTTAAGCGGAACCCCTACCCGGCCGCTCGGGGAGCTACGAAAGCTCGGTGCCGTCGTAGAGCTTCTTGACGTGCACGGTGCCCGCGGGGGCGGCTTCGATGCAGAGGCGGCAGAGGACGCACTCATCGACGTTCTCGTCGACGACCTCGACCTGGCCGCCCGAATTCTTGAAGATGTCGACGGGGCAGACTTCTTCGAGTTTGGCGGCCACGGCAGCGTCGCCCTGGATCG
>DASTAR010000146.1:0-17866 GCA_035712505.1 Solirubrobacterales bacterium | reverse complement strand
CCGTACATATCGCGGAAAAGGCGCACCGCTGAGCGCCCGAGCGGCAAGAGGATCGCCAAAGCGACAAGCGGCGCCGCGATCTCGATCGCCTTGGCCGCGGTGTAGGGCGTGCCGCCGACGCGGGCGGCGGCGTAGGCAAGCGCAGCGGCTCCGAGGCCCGAGAGGATCGCCACCTCGCGGCGCCGCCACAGCTGCACTACGCCGTAGCCGAGAAGCACGAGCGCGAACGCGATTCCCACGTAGTAAGCGGGCGCCGGCACGGCCCCGTCTCCCGGCGCGAGCCGGAAGTCCCCCGACGGCCAGATGCCAAGCGCCTCGAAGGGCGAGATCTGGCCGAAGAGGTTGCCGAGGCCGGGGCCGTTGGGGTCGAAGGTCTCGAAGGAGTGGAATTCGACCATCCGCCCGATCTCGGGGGCTATGAGGACGAAGAAGGCGAGGAGGGCGAGACCTAGCGCTCGGGCTGCGGGTCCTGGCGCCGATTTGGTCCCACCACCACTCGCATTTGGCGAGTGGCGGTCCCCCAAATCCGCGCCACCCACGGCACAAAGGATCAGCCACAAGACGGCGGCGCCCCCTAGCCAGATGAGGCCCGGGAAGCTGTAGGTGTAGACGGAGCCGACGGCTATCAGGGCTGCCGGGACGAAACGCAGGGGCAGGTCCGCCCAGCTTCGGGTGGACTCCCGCAGCGCGAGGACGAAGGCGAGGAAGAAGAGGGCCTGCATCGTCTCCTTGAAGGCGCCCTGGGCGAAGTAGGAGGCGACCACATAGGCGAGGCCGACGAGCAGGGCGCCGGCGGTTCGCGGCAGGAACGGCAGGCCGGCGAAGGCGGCGAGGGCCGTGAGGCAGGCGAGGATCGCGACCGCAACCGTCAGCCCGCTGAAGCCCTGGACGATCCCGATCCCCAGGCCCTTGTTCAGAGCGGCGACGATCGAGTGCGGGCCGAGCGGGTAGCCCTGGTTCAGCAGCTGCGACGAGTGCCCTTCGGTGAGCCGCGCCGCAGTCAGCAGGTGCTGGGACATGTCCGGGTTGAAGCTCGTGCCGAGGATTCCGAAGTGCCCTTCGACGGCGAATGGCAGCGACCCGGCCAGCAGCGCGACCAGCGCCGGCGGCCAGCCCACGGCGAGGGCCTCTCCTGCCCCCTCGACCCGACCCCACAGATAGGCCACGGCGGCGATCGTCAGCACCAGGACCGCCACCGCGGAGACCACCCCGTCCCCCGGCAGCCGCACCGTCCCCCAGCAGAGCGCGCAGAGCAGCGCCAGCCCGATCGCCGGCGCCAGCCAGGACCACCGCCGCGCGCCGCACAGGCAGATCGCCGCCTGCCCGAGCGCCAGCGCCGAGAGGCAGGCCGCCGCCATCGCTGCATAGGTTCCGATCACGAGGCCCGCGAGCCTAGACTGCGGCCATGACCTTCGTCCCTCCCGCCCGCCACCTGCTCAAGGCGAAGGACCTGGCCGATGCGCGTTACGCGGAGCCGCTGGAGGTCGACGACCTCGCCAGGGCCGCCGGGCTCTCGAAGGCCCACTTCAGCCGCGAGTTCCGCCGGACCTTCGGCGAGTCGCCGTACGTCTACCTGCTGACGCGGCGACTGGAGCGCGCGGCGGCTGCTGCGGAACACCGACCACTCGGTCGCCGAGATCTGCCTCGAGGTCGGCCTGCAGGGGGTCGGCTCGTTCACGACCAGCTTCAAGCGGATGTACGGGATGACGCCGACGGCCTACCGCGCCGCCGCTCCCCCCGCCTCGGCCCACGCCCGGGTCCCCGCCTGCGTCGTCCGCACCTACGCCCGCCCTCAACACCGCACGTTTCGAGAAGACAGCCCGGCGTCGCAGACCTAGCATCGTCTCAGTCGATCTCAACCAGGAGGACACGATGAAAATCTCGAATGCGCAGGTGTGGGTGCACGACCAGGAGGAGGCACTCGCCTTCTACACCGAGAAGCTCGGCATGGAGGTCCGCGCTGACGTAACGCTGCCGGAGATGGGCGATTTCCGCTGGCTGACCGTCAGCCCTCCCGGCCAGGAGGACGTGTCGGTCGTCCTGATGGCGATTCCCGGCCCGCCGATGATGGACGAGGAGACGACCCGCCAGGTCGAGGAGCTGATGGCCAAGGGCTTCGCCGGCACCGTCTTCCTCACCACTGACGACTGCCGCGCGGATTACGAGCGGCTGAAGGCCCGCGGCGTCGAATTCACCGAAGCACCGGAAGAGCGCCCCTACGGGATCGACTCCGGCTTCCGCGATCCGTCCGGCAACAGCATCCGCCTCACCGAGGTGAAGCTGCCCGCCAACGTCTGAGCGAAGTTCCTTTCGGGCCCCGCCGTCCGTCATCCCGGCGTGTCGATCCAGCGAACGATCCGTCCGTCCATCAGCTCGTGGTAGGCCGGAGGGGCTGGCGGCGGGTCCCCCGAAAGGCAGACGATGACGGCCGATGGGCCATTCAGGTGCTCCTCCACCGCCGTCGTCCAGTGGACCTCGGGGTGAAGGAGGCGACGAAGCCTTTGCCAATCTCGACGCTCGATCGCGTCGAGCACGTCACAGACCGCTGGTACCTGCTCCGCCAAGTCGCTGCGCCCTCGTCGCGATGAGCATGTACCGATGAGGCTAACGCCAATGCATTGATCTACCTTGGGACCGTGGAGGTGGCTCGCGCTACGAAGCATGATGCTGCTGCCGTGGCCCGCCTCTGGACCGCGGCCAATACCGATGATCTGCGAGGGGGTCGCACGACGCCCTACGCGCCTGCCGACTTCCATAGCGCCGCCAAGGCGGCCCAGGTTCTCGTCGCCCGCGAGGGTGCTGCCCTTGCCGGCGTGGTCGTTTTCTTCGTAGGCGGATCGCGCGATGGGATGGTTGCCTCAGCCGGCGAGGCTGAACTCTCGCGGCTTGCGGTCGCAGTGTCGTTTCGGCGACTTGGCATCGGCCGGAACCTCGTCGAAAGGTGTCTCGAACTGGCCCGCAGCCAAGGTTCATCCGCGCTGGTGCTCTGGAGCCAACCCCACCAGGTGGAGGCACACCAGCTCTACTCGTCCCTCGGCTTCCGGCGAGCCCCGGATCGCGACCTCGTGGCAGCCACCGGCCCTCGCCTCGTTTTCTCTCGCCGCCCGTGAGGTGAAGGCCGCCACGCCCTTGCTCCGCAGAGTGCCGCTGCCTAAAGCCCCTTCATGGGCGTTACTGGGCTCGAACCAGTGACCTCCAGCTTGTCGAGCTGGCGCTCTCCCAACTGAGCTAAACGCCCGGGACGCCTGAATCTAGCAGCGGCAAACTTCGAACGGCGGTGACGGGCGGGGCCTAAAGGTTCTTCTGGAGCTGTCGATGCAACGGGTGCAACTTTTGCGATCCCCGGGGGTTTATGGGGAGCGAACTTCAAAGCTCGAGGACCGACGAGCCAGGGACTTAGAACTCTTTGGTGGTACGTCCTCTCGGAAACCAGGGCCCCGGCAGGGGCCCTTTTCCGTTCTCCGGCCCGACCCCTCATACGTGCTCGTTGGGCAGGTGCCAGCGGCGGGGAGCGATCAGCTCGTCGATCTCCCGCGGTCCCCACGAGCCGGGCTCGTAGGGAATGGCCGGCGGCGGATCCTTCAGCAGCGGCTCGGAGACCTCCCAGAGGCGCTCGATCGCCTCCGAGCTGCTGAACAGGGTGCGGTCGCCGACCATCACGTCGTGGATCAGGCGCTCGTAGGGGTCCAGCGCCTGGTCGGTGCCGCCGAAGGTGTCGGCGTAGCTGAAGCGCATGTGGGCCTCGCCGAGCTCGATTCGCGGCCCGGGAACCTTGGCCAGGAAGGAGGCCGAGATGCTGCCGGGATCGCCCAGCTCGAAGGTCAGGTGGTCGTGGCCGAAGGACTCGGCGATCTGGTCGCAGTCGAGCGGGAACATCCGCCGCGGCGGCTGCTTGAAGGCAACCGTCAGCAGGTGGCGGGTCTCGGCCAGGCGCTTGCCCGAGCGCAGGTAGAATGGCACCCCCTCCCAGCGCCAGTTGTCAACGAAGGCCTTGACGGCGACGAACGTCTCGGTGTCGGAATCCGCCTCGACGCCGTCCTCGTCGCGGTAGCCCCGGTACTGACCGCGGATGACGTCCTGCGGACGCAGCCGCGGCATCGACTCGAAGACCTTCTCCCGCTCGACCCCCAGGGCTTTCGCGTCCAGGGAGACGGGCGGCTCCATCGCGACGAAGCCGAGGACCTGGAAAAGGTGGGTGACGATCATGTCGCGGAAGGCACCCGTCTCCTCGTAGAAGGAGCCGCGCATCTCGATCGAGAGCGTCTCCGGGACGTCGATCTGGACATGGTCGATGTGGTTGCGGTTCCAGACCGGCTCGAACATGCCGTTGGCGAAGCGCAGCGCCAGCAGGTTCTGCACCGCCTCGCGGCCGAGGTAGTGATCGATCCGGAAGATGCAGTGCTCGGCGAAGACCGAGTGCAGCCGCTCGTTCAGCTTCCGCGCCGAGGCGAGATCGGTGCCGAACGGCTTCTCGGTGATCACCCGGGCGCCCCCGCCGAACCCGAGCCCGCCGACCTCGTCCACCGTCGCTTCCATCGCCTTCGGCGGCAGCGAGAGGTAGATCAATGTCTCGGCGTCCTCGCCCAGCTCCTCGTACGCCGCCGCGACCTCGGCCCCCAGCTGCCCGTAGCCGTCGCCGACGCTGGCGAAGCGCAGCGAACCGGAGAAGCGCTCCCAGGCCTCCCGGTCGCCGGCCTTGCGGCCAGAGTCGCGGACCGCATCCAGCGCAAGCTGCCGAAACTCCTCCTCGTCGAGGGCCTTGCGCGCGGTGCCGATGATCCGGAACCGCTCGGGCATCAGACCGACCCGCATCAGGTGGTACATCCCCGGCAGCAGCTTGCGCCTGGCGAGGTCACCGGTGGCGCCGAAGAGGACGATCGCCTGGTCCTTCGGCGTCGAATTCTCCTGCTGCCGGCCCGACGTCATCTCCTCGAGCCTATGCTGCTTCGGCGATGGCTCCTCAGACGAACCGCGGTGTGAGCTATGACCCCTCCGCCCTGGACCGCGTGGAGCGGCGCTTCTGGCGCGATATCTGGCGGTCGGTGCCGCATGAAGTCGCCTCCGAGCACGGCGTCGAGCTGCGCCAGTTCGGCGGGCTCCAGGCGACGCTGACGCGCGACCTGCCCCAGGTCCCGATCCTCAACCTCGTGCTCGGCGCCGCCGAGGCGAGCGAGGCGGACCTCGACCACGCGATCGCCTGGGCCGGGGAGCACGGCGTCTCTCCCTGCCTTCCGCTCACGCCCGGGCTAGCGGGATCGGCGCAGGCCGAGGAGCGGCTGCGGGAGAGGGGCTTCGCGCACGGGTACGCCTGGATGAAGTTCGTCCGGGACCCGCACCCGCCCCGCTTCCCGGCGCCGGCCGGCGTCGAGGTGGTGGAGCTGGCGGCGCCCGACGTGGAGCCGTTCGGGACGATCGCCGCGATCGGCTTCGGCATGCCGGCCTGGGCCGCCGACTTCTTCGCCCATCTGCCCGGGCGCGACGGCTGGCGCTGCTACGCCGCCCGGGTCGACGGCAAGGCGCAGGCCTGTGCGGCGATCCTGATCGAGGACGGGATCGCCGAGTTCGGGATCGCCGCGACGCTGGAGGAGGCGCGCGGCCGCGGCTGCCAGACGGCGCTTCTGCACCGCCGAATCGTCGACGCCGCCGAAGCCGGCTGCCATACCCTCTTCGTGGAGACCGGCGAGCGGGTGCCGGACCGCCCGTCGGGGAGCTATCGCAACCTCCTCAAGTCCGGCTTCGAAGAGGCATACCTGCGCCCCAACTGGCAGCGCAGCTCCAGCTAGCGCCGGCGCCGCCGGATCCCCCCGAGGGTCAAGGCACGGGCGCCGCCTCGGCCAGCAACTCGAGGTTCTCGACCACGGTCTCCCCGTCGAGGCGGGGAGATCCGCTGCCCTGGCCGCCGATGACCAGGGACAGCCGTGGGCGCTCCGCGCGAACCGCTTCGACGGCCTCCTCGAGGCGCAGGGTCGATTCGGGCATCGTCGCCGAGAGGCCGAGGAGGCTCGGCGAGACTGTGCGCACCGCCTGCAACAGGGCGTCGGTGGGAACGTCGGCGCCGAGGTAGGCGATCCGGTACCCGCCGTCCTCGAGCAGGTCGGCGGCCATCCGCAGCCCGAGGGCGTGCTGCTCCCCCTGCACCGCGGCCAACAGCGCGGTTGGCACCTCCAGGCCGGATCGGGAGGGCTGCTCGAAGGACTGGGGAGGTCTCAGCGCCGCCAGCACCCGGTGGGTCACCGCAGTCGCCAGGTGCTCGTCGGCAACCGTAATCGCCCCCTGCTTCCAGAGACGCCCGAGCTCGTGCATGGCGGGAGTCACCACGCGCTGGTAGAGGATGGCCAGCGACATCCCGCCCTCGAGCCCTGCGGATGCGACCTTGTAGGCCCCGGCGACGTCGGCGGCGCGCAGGGCGTCCAGATATGAGCGGGTGAGCGTCTTGTCTGAAGGCCCGGGACGAGCGGACCGATCAGCTCCCGCCGATTGCTCTGACACCTTCCACAGACTACGCGCGCCAGGGGCCGGCCTCAACCCATCGTGGGATCGTTTCGCCTATTCCGAGCCGGTGCGTCTCTCCAGCCATCTGATGATTTCGTTGGGCGTCGCTTCCCCGGCCCCAATCTTCTCCACCATCGGAACGTCCGTATCTGGATCTTCCCCATCGAACGGTTGGCCATTGGCTTCAAGGAACAGCCACACGGAGAGGAAGGCGGCTCGCTTGTTGCCGTCCGGCAGCGGGTGATTGCGAGCTAGATGCCGACCAGCACCGCCGCTTTCTCTATCAGCGTGGGATATGCGTCCTCATCGCCAAAGCCCGCCTGCGGCGCGGCGAGGGCGGAATCCGCGAGGGCAATCCTCGGCAAGCGGGCGATCTGCTCGGGAGTCGTGCCGAGTAGGTCAGCGGCGATTTCGCAGTAATCGCCAAACTCCAGGTAGATCGTCAAGGGCTACTTGGCGAGGCGGCGCAGGGTCTCGCGATTCGCCTGGATCGCGGCCTTGATCCGACTCTTGCGCTCCGTGCTGCTTCCGGGCAGGCCAAAGCGCAGCTTGTCTCGCTCGGTCCTCGGCGCGGTGGGAGCTTGCGGCTTCATCGCTGACACATTGTTGCATTCAGGTTGTACGTCACCTCAAATCCGGGTGGATGAATGATCCCGTGGGCCAGTCGTGGGCCACGGGATTTGGCTCGATCCGGCGTTGACGCGCCGTCGGGGGCCGCTTTTCATTGCCGTCGAAGCTATCGGCCGATGCGGACAGGCAGCCGATCATCCGAGCTGCTCCGCTATCGGCGCTTCCGCGTTCTCCGCGACCCAGCGTTCCAGCTCGTGGACCGGCACGAGCCGCTTGCGCCCGCGCCGGATCAACCGGAGATGCGGGGCGACGTTGGCGTCGAAGAAATCAGGGCCGACACCTACTTCGCCTGCCTCGCCAGAGTTAGCAGTATGGAAAATGAGACGGCCGTAGCCGCCGGCCCAGGCTATGCCGGGAGCTGCTCAAGAAGGGAAACCAAAGACGCCTGTGGCCTTGGATCTTCCTGTCCGCTACCAACCTCTTTGAGCAGCTCTCCGATCTGAGCCTCGCGACCGTTCTTCGCGTCGTCTGCCCCTGCATGAGCTAGGGCCGTAAGAGCAAGGTCGTACTCGCCAGCATCAATTGCCATCTCGGCAAGTGCGAGCTGGGCGTCAGGACCCGACCACTCCCTTTCGCCGTTTGCCTCGGCAAGATGAATCGCCCGAGTGATGAACCCCAGTGCGAGGTCATTGACTCCAAGGCGATTCAAGGCGGAAGCCAGATTCCAGGGATAAGCCGGCTCGTTGGGGTCCAAGCGAATTGCCTGGCCATAGAGGGCCAAGACCCTGTCGAGCTTCCCCTCCGAAAGAAAGCGATCAACCGTCTCAGCATCGGGCCACTCGCCCGGTGCAAGTGCATCAGAAAGCAACTCGTCGGCCTCTCCGACGAGTTGCTCGGCCTTAGCCACGGCTTCTAGGTCTGCGCCCTCGCGCCCTCGTGTATTGGCTTCGTTGCTCATTGCTTAGCTCTTTCCACCAAGCCTGCCAGCCCTTGGCACGCTCTGGATTGTGGCGCATACCGAGGATCTCTTCCCCAATTTGGACAAGATCGCAGACACGTAGCGGTTCCCCGGTTTGGGGATCATTCCCCGCTGGGTCTTCCCAATTGCGCGGCTTTCGAGGCACGCCAAGAGTCTTTCAACGGCCCTCGACAGAAGAGATTTCAGGAGGCCAACGGCGCAGGCGCTCGACCCCGCCGATTGTCGCTCGCCAATTACCCCTCGTCGTCGGTGGGCAGCGACCCGAATTTGATCGTCAGGAAGACGATCAAGCACAGCGCGAGCCTTCTCGCGGGTCGTCACGGGAGAGATAGTAATTTGCCCACCCCTCGGCCCTTTCGCTGCGAGCTCGTGCGCCAGTCGTGCGCCAGTGCGACACGAAAACGGCCGGTTTCAGCCGGAGACAACCGGACAGGGATGCCGCTCGTAAACAGCCCGCAAACTGCTCTAGCAAGCCAAAATCCCTGCTCAGATGAAAAGGCGCCTACCGGAATCGAACCGGTGTAAACGGCTTTGCAGGCCGCTGCGTAGCCACTCCGCCAAGGCGCCATGCGTCGGGTTTGTTCGAAATGGCCGAACAAGCTCGACAGGCCGGATGAAGGGTACCGGCGCTCAGGTGGATCCGTTCGGCGGTCCTACTGCTCGTAGGTCTCGACCGTGCCGCCGTCGCGCATGCTCGCGTCCTCGGGGTCCTGCCCCGAGTGACGCAGCGCGCGGCGCTGGCGGAGGTAGTCGTAGGCCTTGTCGAGCTGGACCCGCAGCTCTTCGAGGCGGGCGTGCTCGTCGTCGCCGAGGCCCTCGCCCTCGTGGCGGTGGAGGAGCGCCTCCTCCTCCTGGACCAGTTGATCGATGCGGTCGAGCACCTGCCGGTCGTCCATGGGCTGAACCTACCCGCTCTCCAGGACCTGGAACCGGATCCCGGCCTTGCGCAGGCGCCCGAGGAGGGCGTCGCCCATCGCCACCGCGGTGGTCAGCTGGCCAGACCGCTCCGGGAGCTCGTCGAAGGCGAGGCAGAGTCCGGCCTCGGCGAGCATCTTCGAGGTCTCGCCGTAGCCCGGGTCGCCGCCGCTGACCTCGGTTACGACCCGCTTGCCGCCGCCCTCGCCGACGAAGGTGACCTTGAACCAGCTGCGTTCGCGCTCGGCCCCGCTCGGCCCCTCTCCCGGCGCTTTCAGCTTCAGCAGCAGGTTCCGCGTCGGCGGCAGCTGCGCCAGCAGCCCGGCGGTGCCGACGCCTCCGGCGATCGCCCCGATCGTCGCCAGGTGCTTGGCGACCATGTTGTGGCCGTAGGTGAACTCGGGGCCGTAGCGATCCAGGGCTGCGGCCGAGCGGCGGACCACGGCGCCGTCGATCGTCGGCAGCGGCACCGTCCAGCCGCCGAGGTCCTCCTGATGGCGGACGCGGGCGGGCGCGGCGTGGATCTGCCGCCCCTCGGCCCGTGGCTCGAGCCGCCGCCGCTCCTTCGCTGCGCTCACCGTCTGCCGCGCGCGGGCAAAGCCGTTCACAGCCGAGTGGAAGGTGCCGCCGGAGAAGCGGGCGTTCGACCTGACGTAACCGTGGACCGCCAGCGGGACCCCCTCGGGCAGCTGCTGGACGGTGAAGTAGGCGCCGAGGTCGTGCGGGATCGAGTCGAAGCCGCAGCAGTGGACGAGCCGGGCGCCGGTCCGCTCCGCCTCGGCGTGGTGGTCGATCCAGACCCGGTCGACGAACTCCGGCTCGCCGGTGAGGTCGCAGTAGTCGGTGCCGGCGGCGGCGCAGGCCGCAACCAGCGGCCAGCCGTGGAGCGCATAGGGACCGACGGTGGTGATGACGACGCGGGTCTTTTCGGCGATCTCGCGCAGGGCCGCCCCGTCGGCGGCATCGGCCACCAGCACGTCTGGCTTGGGCGCCTCCGGCGCCGCCGCGCCCAGCCTTCCGGCAACCGCCTCGAGCTTTTCGCGGTTGCGTCCGGCCAGCGCCCAGCGCATCTCCGCCGGCGCGTGCGCCGCGAGGTATTCGGCGGTCAGCCCCCCGGTGAAGCCGGTGCCGCCGAAGAGAACTACGTCGTGCTGGCGTGCCGCCTGCATCGGCCCCATTCTCTCAGGGTCGGCGCCCGCTGTGAGTCACCGGTACAGGTGGAACGGGCGCCGCAGACGACCAGTCAGCGACCACGACGCCCGTTGCACGTGCATGGATTGAACGCCGGTCCGCGACGAATGTCAGGCCCCAGTCAAGGAATTCGATGTGACCGGCGCCGTGGTTTCGTCCGCGGATCGCGACTCCGTGAACCCGCGCTCGACCGGATGGCCGCCGTCGCGCCAGACGCCGACGCCCTTGCCGACATGGACGACCTCGAAGCCGGCACGCTGGAGGATCGAGGCGGCGAGGCCGCTGCGCTTGCCGCCGCGGCAGATCGTCGCTATGGGGCGGTCGCGGGGCAGCTCGCCGAGACGGGCGGCGAGGTCGCCATAAGGAATGTGGAGCGAGTCGGGGATGTGCTCGCTCGCGTACTCGTCCTTCCCGCGGACGTCGAGGATGAGCGGCCCCCCGTCGCCGTCCAGGCGGCGCGCCAGCTCCTCGGGGTCGATCAGCTCGATCCGGCGCACCGGTCGCTCCTCCGTCCGCCAGGCGGTCATCCCGCCCTCGAGGAAGCCGCGGACAGGCAGGCCGACCGAGGCCAGCAGCTGCGCGGCCGCGCGCTCGTCGCTGTCGGCGGCGGCGACGACGACGATGTCGGTCCCCTCCGGGGCCACCTTCGAGACCTTGGTCGCGAAGCCGGTGTCATACGAGGAGGAGCTGAGGGCGCCCTCGATGTGGGCCTCGTCGAACTGCTCGTTGGTGCGGCCGTCGATCACCACCGCGCCCTCCTCGACCAGCTCTTCGACCTCGTGCGGGCTGAGCGGGGCCGGCGTTCCGAAGTCCTCGACCAGCGGCCCTTTGTTGAGCCCGACGATCCGCTCGACGTTGGGCGGTTTGTCGCCGAGCGAGCCGACCTGGTCCTCGACGAACTCCGCCTCGTCCTCGATCTGGAGCGCGCGGTTGTGGCGGCGCTCGAAGCCGATCGTCGAGGAGGTCTTCAGGTCGAGCCCGGAGCCGCCGCAGAGCGAGCCGCCGAGATGGCCCGGCCAGACCTCGACCTCGTCGGGCAGGGTCAGCAGCCGGTCGTGCAGCGAGTGGAACATTTCGGCCGCACCCTCGCGCGGCTCCACCGCCAGGTCGGGGCGGGCGACGTCGCCGATGAAGAGGGAGTCGCCGGTGAGGAGCGCCCAGGGGGCACCGCCGCGACCGGCGTCGCCGAGCAGGAAGCAGGTGTGCTCGGGGCGGTGGCCGGGCGTGTGGATCGCCTCGATCGAGAGGTCGCCGAGCTCCAGCGTCCAGCCGTCCTCGAAGGGCTCGTGCGGGTACTCCGCCTCGGCCAGCTCGTGGACGTGGACGATCGCACCGGTGCTGCGGCAGAGACGGCCGTGGCCGGAGACGTGGTCGGCGTGGTTGTGGGTCTCGAGCACGTGCCCGATGCGGACCCCGTGCAGCCGCGCCAGGCGCTTGTAGGGATCGATGTCCCACTGCGGGTCGATCACCGCGGCGATGCCGTGTTCCCGGTCGGCGACGAGATAGGAGGCGCAGCCGAGGTCCTCGTGGATGATCTGGCGGAAGAGCATCTTCTTTGCCTGGGGCCAGGCTAGCGCCTGGGGCGACTGGGTATGTGGAGTCCCGTGGATTCGCTGGCGACGCTGACGACGGTGGAAGAGCTGCTCGCCGAGGCGGCGGCCGAAATCGACCGCCTCTCCCCCGCCGAAGCCCAAGCCGCAGCCGCCGCAGGCGACCTCCTCGTCGACATCCGGCCGACAGAGCAGCGCCTGCGCGACGGTCTGGTTCCCGGAGCAGCCGTGGTGGACCGCAACGTCCTCGAGTGGCGCCTCGATCCCGTGGGCGAGCACCGCAACCCCGGCCTCGCCCGCCGCGACCGCCGCGTCGTCCTCCTCTGCAACGAGGGCTACCAGTCCGTCCTCGCCGCCGCCACCCTCCGTCGCTTCGGCCTCGACAGCTGCGACGTCATCGACGGCGTCCAGGGCTGGATGGCAGCGGGCCTGCCGCTGGAAGCCGCCGCCACCCGCTAGGCCAAGCCTCGGGTAAACTGCGCCCAAGTGCGGCTGTAGCTCAGCTGGCTAGAGCGTCTGCTTGCCATGCAGAAGGTCGTGGGTTCGAATCCCATCAGCCGCTTTTTCGGGAATCCGCTGCACGTAGGCGGTTGGGTTCGGCGCGAGTTGCCGAAACCAAATGCAACCATCCCCGCATATCGCCTCCGTTTTGGGCACTAATGCGAAGTAGTGCCTGGAACCGCCCGGATACGGCGATTGACGGCGATTCCGCCATAAGTGCACCCTCGCTCAAGCGCTCCGCGCGGTGGGCCCGGGCGGTAGGACGGTACCCCGGCAAAGCGGCGGTTCACGAACAGCGGTTAGCCGACGCCTGCCGGAGCGAAGCGATGGCCGGCGCCCTCGCCGGCCACCTGCCGCTCACGCCTCGGCGTCGAAGGCGTAACAGGCGCCCCTGCCGCTGCAGACCACGGACCAAGAGAAGCCCTCCCAGAGGTTTGCCCCCTCGTAGTTGCTGGTTGCCCAGTGACTCGGACTGCCGCCGCAGCCGACCGTCAAGTGGTAGGTCAAATGCCAGCCGATGTTCTTGCTGTAGGACGCGGTGGAGCCGTACTGGCTGAAGGACGCCCACCCCGAGGCACTGCCGGCGCTCACCCACACCCCGACGACCGGGCTCGGGCTGCAGTAGATGGTCCCGCCCGCGCTGAACGCTTCGGCCGAGGCCGTCCCGAACGTGCTCGGCACGACGAGGAGGGTCGCGACAAGCCCGCCCGCCATTAGGACCCGCTTCAGCAGCCGGCTGCCCTGATGCCTAAGCCCCCGCCGAGGGCTCGAGCTCAATCGACGCTCGCCGTACGCGCTCACAGTGCTGCTCATCGGCTGCCTCCATCTTCCATTTCCGAACTTCCCCGGACCTTGTTTGGGAACCGCCGATACTACCTCGGCCGGAATCAGCAGAGGAGAACCGCCGAGGTAGGAGCTCTCGGCGCTGATCAGCCGCTCCAGCTCGCCCCGGTCGAGGAAGATGCCGCGGCAGGCCGTGCATTGGTCGATCGTGATGCCGTTGCGCGCGTAGGTGAGCATCGGGCTGCCGCACCTGGGGCAGATCAGCTTTGTGGTCGCGTCCTTCTCAGAGGCCAAGCTCGCCGACGCCGTGCTCGCCCCATCCGAGGTGATGGGCGAGCTCGTGGCGCAGGGTGCGCTCGACTTCGCGGGCGAGGACCTCGCGGTCGTGTCCGAAGTCGCGTTCGAGCGTGTCGCGGTAGATCACGATTCTGTCCTCGTAGCGCTCGCTCGCGAGGCCGTCGCCGAAGTACTGGCCATAGGCATTCGCCTCCGTTCCCAGCTCGGAGACGATGACGGGGACCTGCGCGAGCAGCGCCCGGAATTCCTCGGGGAGCCGGTCGATCGAGTCAGCGACCAACCTCTCGAACTGGTCCTCCGAGTCCCCCTCGGGCATGGGTAAACGGTACTGACCCCAGATCGCCGCCCGGTCTCACCGCCACAGCTCGCCGCGGAGCATCTCGTTGCCGCGCTCCAGCTGCTCGATCGTGGCGCTGGCTACCGAACGGGCGCGGGTGGCGCGGTTGATGCGGGCCTGGATCTCGCGATGTGACCCGCCGGTCCGACGGGCGACGTCGCCGACCAGCCGCCTGCGCTCGTTGCGCAGCCGCTCTCGGGCTTCGTACGCCGACTCCGGCGCGGACTCGGAGTCGCCCCGGTCCCTAGGGGCGGCGGCGGAACTCGCCTTCTTCGCCTTCGGCTCCGGGTCGTCGGTCGGGAAGAGCTGGAGGGCCGTCTCGCTCATGATCGCCTCGTCGAGCTCGGCGTCACCCGAGCTGAGGGCGGCAAAGCCGCCACCCGGCTCGCCCTGCTCCGGGCGGGCGTCGTCGATCTCCTCGGCTTCCTCCTCCTCGCCGGCCGGCGAGAGGTCGAGTGCGTGGCGGCGCTCCAGCTCGATCTCGTGGGCCAGGGCCTTCAGCCGCTGGTCGGCCGGCATCAGCAGGTAGCTCATCTGGTTGCGCGGTTCCGGCGTGGCCCGGATGAAGCGTCCGACCACCTGGCGGAAGAAGAGCTCGGTCCGGGCCGCCGTCGCGTAGACGCCAACCCGCAGGCGGGGGATGTCGACGCCCTCGGACACCATCAGGACCGAGACCAGCCAGCGCCGGTCGGAGGCGGCGAACCCGGCGATGCGCCGGCTGGCACCGGGCTCGTCGCTCATCACCAGCTCGGGCTGCTGCCCCGAGATCGTCGCGAGGCGCGCCGCGATCGCCCGCGCGTGGTCCTGGTCGGAGGCGATCACCAGCCCGCCCGCGCCGGGATGCCCCTCGGCGCGCACCTCGCTCAGCCTGGCGTTGCCGTCGCGCAGCACCTCCCCCATCCACTCGCCCTCCGGGCTGAGCGCCGTCCGCAGCCGCCGCGCCGCCTCCGCCGCCGGCAGGGCGAGGTCGAAATCGGCGCTCCGCAGCCGCCCGTCCGAGACCCATTCCATCTCGCCGTCATAGGGCAGGAAGGTGATCGGGCGGCAGACCCTGTCGCGCAGCGCCTGCGGATAGCCGTAGGCGTAGTCGGCCAGGCTGAGGCCGTCCTCGTCGTAGGCAACCCAGGGAATGGCCGAGCTGTCGGAGCGAAACGGCGTCCCGGAGAGCAGCAGCCGGAAGCGGGCGCCGTCGAACGCCTTGCGGGTCTGCACCCCCCAGGCAGCCAGATCGCCCATGTGGTGCGGCTCGTCGGCGATCAGCAGGGTCGAGCGGCGGGCTGCGGCCAGCCGATGCGTCTCCGGCCCCGACGCGATCGTCTGGTAAGTGACGGAGACGCCGTGGAAGTCGGCCGACTCGGGCCCGTCGGAGTTCGGCCTGTTCGGCTCCAGGTCGATGCCGTAGCGGCCCGCGTCGGCGGCCCACTGGCGGCAGATGTGGGTGGTCGGCCCGCCCACGACGACGCGCGAGACGAAACCGGCCCGCAGCATCCGGTGGGCGATGTGCAGCCCGAAGGTGGTCTTTCCGGCCGCGGGCGTGGCCGAGGCCAGGAAGCTGGTCCCCGGGTGGGCGCGCACGGCCTCGGTCGCCTCCTGCTGCCAGGAGCGGAGAGGCCGGCCGGCGGGCCAATCCGGAAGGGATCTGACCCGCCCGGCGCCGCCTGTCAGGTGCTGAGAGTCGTCGTACAAGGGCGCGCCACGATAGGGCCGCGCACGGTCGGACGCGGGCGGCCCGCATAGGCCCGCAGCACGTCGCGGTGATCGATCCATCCGACTATCTCCTCCGAGCGGGGATCGAGCACCGGCAGGCCATCGCGCTCGCCGCCGGTCAGCCAGTCGATCGCCACGGCGAGGGGCTCCTCGGGGTGAAGGACCGGAGCCTGCTCGGCCAGCGTCGCCGCCTCGGCGGCCGCGACGTCGCGCTCGAGGTCCCGCACCGAGAGCACGCCGCACAGCCGGCCGTCCTCGCCGATGACGGGAAGGGCGCTCCGCCCCTCCCGCAGGAAGGCTGCGGCGGCGTCGCCACGGGAGGCGCCGGCGGCCACGGCGGCGGGAGGGGCTCCCATCACGTCGCCGACGACCATCCCGGCAAAGGCCCCCGCGCTCGCCGGCTGTTCGATGTCGATGCCGCGGCGGCGTAGCTTCAGGGTGTAGACCGAGTCCTCGCTGAGCAGGCGGCTGATCGCCGTCGCGACCACCACGGCCAGCATCAGCGGCAGGATGATCGAGTAGTCCCCGGTCAGCTCGAAGACGATGATCACGGCGGTGATCGGCGCCCGCCCCGCGGCGGCGAAGACCGCGGCCATCCCGACGAGCCCGTAGGCGCCGGCGCTGGCCGTCGCCCCGGGCAAGAGGTCGTGCACCGCCAGCCCGAAGGCGGTTCCCAGCATCGCCCCCATGAAGAGGGACGGCGCGAACACCCCGCCGGAGCCGCCGATCGAGAGGGTGAGGCTGGTGGCGAGGATCTTGCCGGCGAGCAGGGCCAGCAGGAAGGCGAGGGCGTACTGCCCGCCGATCGCCCCTTCCAGCACGGGGTAGCCGACCCCGTACATCTGCGGAAGCAGCAGCAGCAGGCCGCCGAGCAGCAGGCCGCCGAGGGCCGGGCGCAGCCAGGCCGGTCCGCGCCAGAGGCGGTCGGCGAAGTCCTCGGCGCCGTAGAGGACGCGGACGAAGGCGAGGCCCACCAGCGCCCCCGCCACCCCGAGCACCGCGTAGATCGGGTACTCGACGCCGGAGACGACGTGGAAGGCCGGCAGGGTCAGGAAGGCTTCGCCGCCGAAGGCGATGCGCCCGACCGCGGTCGCCACCACGGAGCTGAGGACGACGAGGCCGAACGAGCGCGTCTGGAAGTCCCGCAGGATCAGCTCGAGAGCGAAGAAGACGCCGGCGATCGGCGCGTTGAAGGTGGCCGCGATCCCTCCCGCGGCGCCGCAGGCCACGAGCAGCCGCGTCTCCTGCCCCGCCGCCCTCGTCAGCTGCCCGATGCCCGAGCCGATCGCCGAGCCGATCTGGACGATCGGCCCCTCGCGGCCGACCGAGCCGCCGGCGCCGATGCAGATCGCCGAGGCGAGCGCCTTGACAACCGGCACCCGTCCGCGGATCCGCCCTTCGCGGGAGTGGACGGCGAGCATCACCTCCGGCACCCCGTGCCCCCGCGCCTCGGGCGCGAAGCGGTAGACGAGGGGCCCGTAGAGGAGCCCGCCGAGCACCGGCACCACCAGGACCACGTAGGGACCGAGCAGCGGCAGGTGCGGGTTGGTGAAGTGGCCGAGGGCGCTGGGGTCGCCGTGGCCGGTGAAGAGCTCGGTGAAGCCGAGGATCAGGTACCGGAAGGCGATCGCCCCGAGGCCGGAGCCCACGCCGACCAGAAGCGAAAGCGCCGCCAGCAGGCCGCCCTCGCCTCCGCCGAGGGCGAGCATGCGGGTGCGGTTGGCGGGCGAGGGCCGGATCCTCATCGCCTCCGAGCGTAGGCGTCGGCCCCACCCTCTCCGCCCGCCGGAGCCGCTCCGACCGCCCGTTTGTCAGATCTCTTACAGAGATCCCTACCGGGGTGGCCGCGGTATCTACGCTGGCGGGGTGCCGACGATCCCCGTGCTGCAAATCGATCCCGATCTCGCCGACGGGATCGCCGGTCATCGGCTCTTCGGCGCCGTACGCGCCTGCCACGCAGACGCGATCGAGATCCCGCTCGGTCGCTGGGACGTCGACGCGCTCGACGGGGAGCGGTCCGGGTTCGGCCTCCTGGTCGTCTCCGGAATCCTCTGCCGCCGGGTGGTGCAGGGCGAGTCCAACGGCGCCGAGATCGTCGGACCGGGAGACCTGCTGCGACCCTGGGAGAGCTTCGGCGAGTGGGCGAGCATCCCGACGGAATCGAGCTGGAGGGTGATCGAGCCGGGCCAGCTGGCGATCCTCGACCGGGACTTCGTGCGCCGGGCCAACCCCTACCCGGAGGTGAGCATCGCCCTCATGCGGCGCGCCCTGCAGCGCTCCCGCTACCTCGCGGTCCTGATCGCGATCATCGGCCAGCGACGCGTCGAGACCAGGCTGACGATGCTCTTCTGGCACCTGGCGGATCGCTTCGGCCACGTCAGCGGCGGCTGGGTCGACATCCCGGTGCCCCTCACCCACGGCACGCTGGCCGAGCTCGTCGCCGCCCGCCGGCCCTCGGTGACGACTGCGCTTTCGCGCCTCTACGAGCGGGGGGTCCTCCAGCGCGACCGCCGGGGCTGGCGGCTGCGGGGAACGGTTCCACCG
>DASTAR010000145.1:0-17184 GCA_035712505.1 Solirubrobacterales bacterium | reverse complement strand
TACCCGGCCGCGCATCGTCGCCCCCTGCCGGGCCAAGCACCGCAAGCGAGGCCACGGCAAGAAGCGAGGGCACGGCAAGAAGTCACACGGCGGGAGGAAATGATGCGAAGGGCCCTGATCCCGATCGCGCTGTCCTCCTTTGCCCTGGTCCTCTGCTCGGTCGCCGCCGGCGAGACCGCCCAGAGCGGGCCGCTGCGGGTCACTTTCTCCGGCAGCATCAATCCGCGCAAGCTGCCGCGGAGCGGCAAGGCCCCGATCAAAGTCAGCGTCGGCACGAAGATCACCACCTCCTCCACCAAGAAGGCTCCGCAGCTGCGCACGCTCGAAATCGCGATCAACAAGAACGGCGTCTTCGACACCAAGGGCCTGCCGATCTGCCCTCTCGACGTGCTGCAGCCGTCGACGACTGACGAAGCGCTGCAGAACTGCCGCGGGGCGCTCGTGGGGGAAGGGCTCTTCGAAGCCAAAGTGCTGCTGAAGGGACAGAGCAGCTTCCCCTCGCAGGGGAAGCTCTTTGCGTTCAATTCGCGGATCGACGGTCGCCCGGCGATCCTCGCCCACGTCTACGGCACCCAGCCGGCGCCCGCCTCCTTCACGCTCATCTTCGAGGTGCGCAAGACCAAGGGAACGTTCGGGACCGTCCTGATCTCAAACCTGCCGGAAGTGACCGCAGACTCCGGCTACGTGACCGGCCTCTCGATGACTCTAGGCAAGACCTTCACCGCCCACGGCCAGCGGCACAGTTACGTCTCCGCAGGCTGCCCCGCACCCAAGGGCTTTCCGGGGGCGGTCTTCCCGTTCGCGAAGGCGACCCTCTCCTTCGAGGGGGGGAGGCGGGTCAGCGAAGTGCTGACGCGCTCGTGCTCCGCCCGCGGCTGAGGGGGCCCTCCGCCATCTCTCGAGGCAGCAACGACCCGGGTGGGGAACCCGGGACGTTGCCTTGGGGTGCGGCTGCCTCGCGGGGAGCGAGGAGCCGGTTGGGAACAGCCGCACGCCCCGCGCCGGCAGGGATCCGGCCTCGAGGCTGCCCTGCGGAAGGTTCTCCATGGACGCTAGGAGCCTCCCTTTGGCTGCCCGAGCAACCTATAAAAAGAGCCTGGTGCTGTCAAGGATGGAACATGGTTCCAAAACCAGAATTGGCTCTCGACGCGGCTTGCGACGACTAAGGTCAGGCTGCGGGGGCGGTGACGAACTTGCCGTGCCCGCAACCGGGCCGGCCGCCCTTGTGGCAGGTCCAGAAGCTCTCCTTTGCGACGGGTCCCCTGAGGCCCGTCCAGCCGACCGCCCGCACCCTGAAGACATGCCTGCCCAGCCCGCCCCGGTAGAGCCGCGGCGAGTGGCACGGGCGAAGCGGGCGGTCGTCCATCCGGCAGAGGAAGCGACGCACCTGGGCGTGATGGAGGGCGAAGAAACGGAAGGGAAGCGTCACCCGCCGGCGGCTCAGCTCCAGTTCCGGGTCCACGTGGCCGGCGATCTCGACCCGGGGCCGCTTCGGTCGCCGCCGGTGCACCTTCTTGTCCTGGGGAGCCCCGTTGGCAGGCGGAGCCCCAGCGGAGGCGGCGAAGGGATCGGTGCTGGTGAAGATCCGACCGTCGTTGGCTGCGATCGCGCACAGGGAGGCCGAGGGGCAGGAGACGCCGAACATCGCGTTCGCTTCCCCTTCGGTCGAGTAGGGGGCGAGGTTGGCGAAACTCCAGGCGCCGGGGTAGCCCGAGGGGTCGGTGCTGGTGAGGACGTCTCCGTTGTTGTCGACGGCTGCGCAAAGGGCATCCGAGGGGCAGTCGACGTCGGTGATCTGCACCGAGCCGCCGCCGCCCACCGAGCGCCACGAGGCCGGAGACCCGGGGGCGGTCGAAACCAGCAGGTTCCCGTATTTGTCGCCGCTGACGCAGAGGTCGGCGCCAGGGCAGGCGACGCCGTACGCATTCCCGTGGATCGGCGGCTGCGCCTGCTGCCAGGTCCCCGCGAGCGGGTTGCTCGAGCTGAGGATCCGGCCTTCGTCGACCGGACCGGGCCTGATGTTGTCGCCGTTGTCGCCGACGGCGACGCAGAAGGTCGGGGAGGGGCAGGAGATCCCCCTCAGTTCAAGCGGCCCTTCCAGCTGCGTCTTCGTCCAGGCCGAGGCGCCGCCGGTCGGGTCGGTGGAGGTGACGATCTTGCCACCCGCGGCCGAGGCGGCGCAGAAGCTGGTGGTTGGACAGGAGATGCCGTAGAGGTGGGTGTTGGGGCCGCTCGGGTCGAGATCGGTGACGCTCCAGGCGGAGGCATCGCCGGTCGGGTCGGTCGTGGTGTAGACGAACCCTTCGAAGGTGACGGCGACGCAGAGGCTCGGAGACGGACAGGAGACGCCGCGGATCTGCCGGTAGTTGACGGCTTCGAGGGAAGCTCCCTGGCCGGGGTGGACCACACTCCAGCGGGCCGCGCCCCCGCCCGGTTCGGTCGAGGAGGCGATCGTGTTGTCAGCGCCGCCGGCGACGCAGAGCGAGGTGCTCGGGCAGGACATGCCGAAGAGCGCCACGCGAGAGGTTTCTCCCGGCAGCTGCAGCGGGCTCCACGTCGCGGCGCTTGCGGTGGCAGGCAAGGCGAGCGCAAATGCAGCGATGCAGAGCAGGAACGGTCGGATGAGCGCTTTCACTGGCGAGTCACTTTCTTGCGGAGCCGTCGGTCGACCCCATAACCCGGCTCCGCCGCGAGCGATTCGGGATGGTCCCGAATCCCTTCAATAAGCGGTTCTGGGAAGGATGAAGACCAGTCCTAGCCGAGCGGTTCGGCGAGCTCGACGATGATCCCCTCCGGACCGCGCACGTAGCAGAGGCGGTAGCTGTTTCCGTAGCGCACCAGCTCGCCGATCATCTCGGTCCCGCGCGCCTGCAGGCTGGCGAGGAGGGCGTCGATGTCCTCTACCGCGAAGGCGAGGTGGCGGAGGCCCGGGGTGTTCGAAGGGGCGTCCGGATCGCCGTCCCGGGCGAGCGGGGAGAGGAACTTCACGAGCTCGACTTCTGCGTCGCCGTTGGCGGTTCTCAGCATCGCCATCTCGACCTGGATGCCGTCGAGCCCGACGATGCGGTCGACCCACTCGCCTTCGACCGACCCCTCGCCCCGCAGCTCCAGGCCGAGCCCGACGAAGAACTCGATCGCGGCCGGGAGGTCCTCGACCACGATGCCGACGTGGTCCATCCGCTGGATCGCCATGGCCTCGATGGTAGGCATCGTGGGAGACTCCGTCCACATGGCCGCAAACGAAGGTTCGTCGGGATCGATTTCTCCGACCGCGCACTACACGGGGGAGACCTGGGTCAGGAACGGCCTCTCCCATCCCCAGCTGGCCACCTGGCAGGGCCGGCTCTTCCACGCGACGCTGGCGCTGCCGAACGCGCTCAGCAGGAAACTGGGCGCCCCCAGCCTCGACGGCGTGCTGCTCGCGCGCCACCTGATCATCGACGCACTTCTCGACGACCTGCTCCGGGGCGGCGTCAGCCAGGTGATCGAGGCCGCCTGCGGGATGTCTCCCCGCGGCTGGCGCTTCAGCGAGCGCTACGGGGATGCGCTCACCTACGTGGAGGCCGACCTGCCGCCGATGGCCCGGCGCAAGCGCGAGGCGCTGGCGAAGATGGGCTCCCTCGGCGAGCGCCACCGCGTCGCCGACCTCGACATCCTCCGCGACGGCGGCCCCGGGAGCCTCGAGTCCCTGGTCGAGCAGATGGATCCCGCCAGGGGGCTGGCGATCATCACCGAGGGCCTGCTGACCTACTTCGACGACGGCACCGTCGAGGCGCTGTGGGCCCGGCTGGCGCGGATGCTGCAGCCGTTCGGCACCGGTGCCTACCTCGCCGACCTCCGGGTCGGCAGTCCCGGCGCCAGCGAGCGCGCGGGTGCGCTCCTCCTCAGCGCCTTCGTCCGCGGCCGGGTCCACGCCTACCCCGGCGACCCGAACGCCGCCGAGGGCGCCCTCCTCAGCGCCGGCTTCAAGCAGGCCACGCTGCACCGCTGCGACGAGCACCCCGCCGCCGCCGAGGCCACCCGGGAGGCGAGCGCCGGCATGCTCAGCATCGTCGAGGCTGTCGCCTAACCGGCAGCGTCGGCGGTGTACCCGGCCGGGCCCTGCTCGGCGGCGACGGGGTCCATCCACATCACCTCCCAGAGGTGGCCGTCGAGATCGTGGAAGCTGCGCCCGTACATGAAGCCGTAGTCCTGCGGGTCCTTGGCGGGGGTCGCGCCGGCGGCGAGGGCGGTCCCGGCGAAGCCGTCTACGGCGGCGCGGTCCTCGGCGCTGACGGCGACGGTCAGCGCCGTCGCCTGGCCGGGGTCGGCGACCGGCTTGACGACGAACTCGCCGAAGCGGTTGCGCTCCAGCAGCATCACGTAGGCCTGCTCGCTGACGACCATGCAGGCGGCGCCCTCGTCGCAGAAGCGCTCGTCGAACTCGAAGCCCAGCCGGCCGAAGAACGCGCGGCTGGCCGCGAGGTCGGCGACGGGAAGGTTGAGGAAGAGAAGGCGGGACATCGCTCGGCTCCTTGGTGGGTGGTCGGTTCCTCCTCGAGGACCGCCCCCGCAGCCGAAACTAATCGCCGAACTGCATCGAATTCTCTCTCTAGTGGACGGAAAATTTGATGCAGTTCGGGGCGGTAGCATCGAAGCCGTGCCGGTTGAGACGCGTCCGCCCAACTTCGAGCAGGAGCTCGAGCGCCTGCGGCCGGCGCTGACCGGCTACTGCTACCGGATGCTGGGGTCGGGCTTCGAGGCCGAAGACGCGACGCAGGAAACGATGGTCCGAGCCTGGCGGCGCGCCGACTCCCTGGCGGAGCCGGCGGCGATGAAGTCGTGGGTGTTCCGGATCGCGACCAACGTCTGCCTCGACCAGATCGAGGGACGCAGGCGCCGGGCGCGGCCGGTCGATCTCAGCGAGGTCGGGACGGCCGAGACGCCGGTCGGCGCTCCCCTGCCGGAGACGACCTGGGTCCTGCCGATCGCCGACGGCCAGGTCGTCGACCCGACGGCGGATCCGGCCGCGCGCCTTGCCGATCGCGAGGCGCTGCGGCTGGCCTTCGTCGCCGCCCTTCAGCACCTGCCGGCCCGCCAGCGCGTGGTGCTGGTCCTGCGCGAGGTGCTGCACTGGAGCGCCAAGGAGGTGGCCGAGCTGCTGGAGGCCTCGGTGGCCTCGGTCAACAGCGCCCTGCAGCGCGCCCGGGCCACGCTCGAGGAGCTGGCCCTGGCGGACGCCGAGGCGCCCGCCCGGCCCGCCGAGGAGGACGAGCGGCAGCTGCTCGAGCAGTACCTGGAGGCCTTCGCCGAGTACGACGTCGACCGGATCGTCGCGCTGCTGCGCTACGACGTCGTCTTCGACATGCCGCCGCTGGCGCTCTGGGTGCGCGGCCCCGAGCAGGTCGCCGAGTTCATGCTCGGCCAGGGGGCCGCCTGCCGCGGCTCGAAGCTGATCGCGACGGCGGCCAACGGCTGCCCCGCCTTCGCCGCCTACAAACCGGATCCGGAGTCCGGCAACTGGCTGCCCTGGTCGCTGACCGTGCTCGAGATGTCGGTCGGTGAAGCGGGCGGTGGACCGGCGGTCACCGGCGTCCACAACTTCCTGCAGCCGTTCCTTCCCTCGCTCTTCACCTCCTTCGGGCTGCCGGACCGGCTCACCGAGGACGACCCGGTCCTGTAGCTGCGCGGTCTGCCCGCGGTTTCCCGGCCGGGCCGGCCGGGAAGATGCCTGGCGATGAATCAGAGCTCCGCGAACGATCCCTCCTCGAAGGAGCGCTTCCAGCGCCGGGCCGCTGCGGCCGAGATCAACGGCCGCCAGGTCAACGAGGCGATCGAGCCGCGGGGGCGGCCGGAAGGGACGGCCGTCTTCGTCTGCGAGTGCGGCCACCTCGGCTGCAGCGAGACCGTCGAGATCCCGGTCGCCGAGTACGAGGAGGTGCGGACCGACTTCGATCGCTTCCTCGTCGTCCCGGGGCACGAGATCGACGAGGTCGACGAGGTGATCGCGCGCCGGCGGGGCTACCTGGTCGTCGTCAAGCGCGAGCCGGAGGCGAGGGAGATGGCCCGGTCCAGCGACGGGAGGTCCCCCTGATGGTCGGCGATTCGGGGACCGGCGCGGCGGCGAGGGAAACGCTCGGCGGCTTCGAACTCAGCCGCGGCGCCGAGCCGGAGACCGTGACCGCCTTCCGCCATCACGCGGCTGCGTTCGCCGCCGAAAAGGGGGCCGGTCACCACCTGGTCGAAGACGTGGCCCTCGCCGTCTCGGAGGCGGTCACCAACGCGGTCAAGTACGCCTACGGCGCCGGTCCGGGGCACAGCGTGAACCTCTCGGCCTCCGCCGAGGATGGCTGGCTGACGCTGCGGGTCAGTGATCGCGGCACAGGCTTCGGCGCGGGTTCCTCCGACGGCCTCGGTCTCGGCCTGGCGATCATCGCCCGCCTCTGCGACGACCTGAAGATCGTCCAGGAAGGCTCCGGGACCCAGGTGCTGATGCGCTTCGTGCTCGCTTAGCCCGCGTTCAGCTCAACGGCGGCGCGGACGAGGGCCTTGAACGCCCCCTCGTCGAACTCCTCGCCCTCGTGGATGTCGATCGCGCGCCTGACCCGGCCCTCGAGGCTCGAGTTGAAGATGCCGGCGGGGTCCTCCAGCGAGGCGCCCTGGGGGAAGGTCAGCTTCACCACTTTCTTGTAGGTCTCGCCCGTGCAGATGATCCCGTCGTGCGACCAGACCGGGACCCTCCATTTCCACTCCTCGACCACCTCGGGATCGGCCTGGTGGATGAGATCGCGGACGCGGGCGAGCGTCTCGCCGCGCCAGTCGCCGAGTTCATCGATGCGCGCGCCGATCAGCTGCGAGGGGGAGGCCCCCTCGTTCGCCTTTTCGAAGTCGCTCTGCTTCCTCATGACCGAGGGGGAGTTTAGGGCCGGAGCCATGCGAGCCTGGTCCGGTGGCAGCGCCCGAGCTCCGGACTGGCGAAGACGCCAGCGCCGCGGCGACGTCCGCCGCGACCCGCGCGGGCTCTTCTTCGATCTGCGTGTCCGTGAAGCGCAGCACGGCGTAGCCGCGCTGGCGCAGGTCCAGGTCGCGCACGTGGTCGTCCTCGAAGGAGATCGAGCCGCGGTGGTACAGGTAGGAGTCGGTTTCGACCACGAGGCGCTGGGAGCGCCAGAGGAAGTCGACCTCGTGGCGGCCCAGCTTGACATTGGTCTCCGGCTGGGGGAGGTCAGGGCGGCGGTTGCGGAGGAGGGCATAGAAGTCTTCCTCGAGGCCTGAGCGGGCGCGGCGGCCATTGGCGTCGCGAAGGCGGACGTTCATCAGCTCCGCCTGGCGCCTGGCGCGGCGGAGGAGATATGGGGCGACGGAGCCGTCGAGGTCGTCGATCGTGCGCTGGATGGTGGTGACGGGGATTCCGTCGCGGCGGGTGGTGAGCCGTCTCCCTCGCCCTCCTCCTCGATCTGGGTGGGAGGGCGAGGGAGACGGCTCTCGGGGCGTGGAGAGGGCGGGGCAGCGGTGGAGGTGGATGCCGCGCTGAGTGGCGCGGCCATTGGTGGTGGGGACCGAGACGTGGATCGGTCCCTTGATTGGTTTGAGGAGCTTCCAGAGCGCAGCGGCGGAGTGGTGGCTGAGAACCGCTCCCTCTCCACACGCAAGGACCGCCGCCATCCAGCGCCCGTGCCAGCTCGGTGCGCGGTGACCTACTGCATAGACGCCGCGGTGGAGGCGGTGCAGGCGCCCGCTCCGTACTCGTCCCGCCGCCGCGCGCTTGCTCAATCCCGCCGCTTCGAGCTGCCGCAGCGTGCTCACCCCGTGCTGTCGGGCGGCGATTTCCGCTACGAGAAAGTCGGGCGTGTCGAGTTGGTTACCCATGAGGTAACTAAGTCGACAGGGCCTCGAACTCGCCCCCTTACTTGCTGCTTTTTGTCGCTCTAAGGGCGCCTGCGGGGTCGAGCGCTTGCGCTAGAAGCTCGACCGAGCGGAGGCGGTTGGCGACCGTGTCGCTGTAGTGGACGGTCATCAGCTCGTCGGCGCCGGTGTCGGCGGCGAACTGCTGCAGGTAGGCCGCGACCTCGTCGGGGAGGCCGGTGGCGGTGTAGGCGAGCATTTCGTCTACGGCGATCGCCTGGGGGGACTCGAGCACGGCGGTGATGTCCTCCTCGCTCAGCTTGCGGCCTCGGCCGAAGAGGGCGCGGGCGCGGACGCGGCGGGCGGCTGCCAGCTGGGTGGCGGCGCTCGCCGCGGTCTCGGCGGCGATCACACCGACGCCGGCTATCGCGTACGGCTCCTGCAGTTGCCGCGAGGGCTTGAACTCCTTGCGGTAGGCCGCGAGCGCTTCGTGCAGGAAGCGCGGGGCGAAGTGGGAGGCGAAGGCATAGGGGAGGCCGAGCTGGGCGGCGAGCTCGGCGCCGAAGAGGGAGGAGCCGAGGATGTAGAGCGGCACGTGGGTGCCGCGGCCGGGAATCGCCCGCAGGCCCGGCAGCGGCTCCTCGTCGCTGAGGAAGCGCTGCAGCTCGACGACGTCCTGCGGGAAGCGGTCGCTCGCGTGCGGATCGCGCCGCAGGGCCATCCAGGTGCGCTGGTCGGTCCCCGGCGCCCTGCCGAGGCCGAGGTCGATCCGCCCCGGATGCAGGGTCTCCAGGGTCCCGAACTGCTCGGCGATCACCAGCGGCGAGTGGTTCGGCAGCATCACCCCGCCGGCGCCGAGCCGGATCGTCTCGGTCTGCGCGGCGATATGCGCGATCAGGACCGCGGTCGCCGAGGAGGCGATCGAGGAGATGTTGTGGTGCTCGGCGTACCAGATGCGCCGGTAGCCGCAGCGCTCGGCGGCCTGCGCCAGCTGAACGCTGCCGGCGAAGCTCTCGGCGATCGTCTCCTTCCTGCCGACGGCGGCGAGGTCGAGGATCGAGAGGGGGACCGGTGCCGGGGCCATCGCCGGCAACGATAAAGAGGAGCGGGTCCCGCCCACGGCGGGCCGGGTGCTCGCCGTCAGCGGCTGACGCGAACGGCGTCCCCAGGGTGCTGTTCCATTCCGGGGGAGCCGGGTTAGGTCTCTGGAATGCGAACGGCATCCCCATCACTTCCCCTCGCGGCGCTGCCGCGACCGCTGTTCGAGCGGCGGCGCCTGCGGCTCGGCGACGGGGCCGAGACGACCCTCCACGTTGCCCGGTTCGACCGCGCCGGCTTCGACCTGCGGGTGGTCGTCTTCGATCCCTGCTCGACGGTGCAGCAGTGGTGCCGCCGGACCGGCGCCGAAAACGCGATCGTCGGCGGCTTCTACATGCGGCCGGGCGGGCCGGCGCTGGGCGATCTCTGGGTCGCCGGGCGGGCGCTGCCGAGCGAGCCCTTCGACGCGCCGTGGCACGACGGGCGCGCCTGCGTCCACATCGGCGACGGCGCCGAAACCGCGAGGAACCGGAACGATTCGGGTCCCTCGCGGTTTCGCGAACGCGTCGTCAGGCTCGCCCCACGGCGGGAGCTGGGAGCGGTTCCCCACGGCGATCTCCTGCACGCCGGTCCGATGCTGGTCGGCGACGGCCGCTCCCTGGTCGCCGGCGGCGCCGACCGCGAGGGGTTCTCCGCCGGCGCCCGCCAGTTCGACTCCGACATCACCGCCGGCCGCTACCCGCGGGCGGCGCTGGGGCTATGCGGGCGGCAGCTGATCGCCGCCGTCTGCGACGGCCGGGCCGACGACGAGGCCGGCCTGACGATGGCGGAGCTGGCCGCGGCGATGATCGGCCTCGGCGCCTCCCAGGCGATCAACCTCGACGGCGGCGGCTCCGCATCCCTGGTGGTCGGCGGCTCGCTGGTCAACACCCCGCGCGAGGAGCACGGGATCGAGCTGCCCGGCGGCCGCCCGGTGGCGACCGCGCTCCATTTCGCGCCGCGGCTCGTCTTCTGAGCGCGCCGCCGCGCCGCTAGCCTCGGTGGCGATGGATGCCGCCGTGACCCGGATGCTGATGGGGATCTACTTCTATCCCCGGGGCGGCTCGGCCCACTCGGCCAGGGCGCTCGCCCGCGAGCTCGGCGAGAACGGCGTCGAGGTGACCCTGGTCGCCGGCTCCCGCTCCGACCTCGGCGAGGCGGCGCTTGCCTCCCGCTTCTACCAGGGCCTCGACCTCTGCGCGGTCGACTTCACCCCGGCGATTCGCTCGGCCGAGCCGCTGCGCTACGCGGGCGGCCCCTGGGCCGCGCCGATCCACGGCTCCTACGAGGACCGGCCCGGCGCCGTGGACCCGGTCCTGGCGAAGCTGGACGACGGCGAGCTCGAGCTCCAGGTGCAGGCGTGGGCCGGCGCTTTCGAGAGGGCGGCCGAGGACGGGGCCGACGTCCTCTACCTGCACCACCTGACCCCGCTGAACGAGGCCGCAGCGCGGGCGCTGCCGCGGGTGCCGGTGATCGGTCACGTGCACGGCACCGAGCTGCTGATGCTGGAAGAGATCGAGCATGGGCCGCCTGGCGGCTGGGATTACGCGGAGGAGTGGGCGGAGCGCCTCCGCCGCTGGGCCTCCCGCTGCGAGCGGATCGTCGTCAACGACCGCGGCGGCCTCGCTCGTGCCGCAACCCTGCTCGGGCTCGAGGAGGAGCACTTCGCCTGCATCCCCAACGGCGTGGATGCGGCGTTCTTCCCGCGAAACGTCGACCGGCGCGCCCACTGGCGCCGGCACCTGGTCGAGCGGCCGCGCGGCTGGCTGCCAGGCGCCTCGCCCGGCAGCGTCGCCTACGAGGAGGGGGACCTCGAGGCGCTGGCGGGGACCGTGCTGCTCGCCGTCGGCCGCTTCACCGAGGTCAAGCGGCTGCCGCTCCTGATCGAAGCCTTCGCGCAGGCACGACCCGCCTTCGAGCGACCGGCGGCGCTGGTCCTGATCGGCGGCCATCCGGGGGAGTGGGAGGGCGAGCACCCGGCCGAGGCGATCGCCCGCACCGGCGCCCGCGACGTCTTCCTCGCCGGCTGGCACGGGCACACGAAGCTGCCCGAGTTCCTCCGCGCCGGCGACCTCCTCGTCCACGCCTCGGTGCGGGAGCAGTTCGGCCAGGTCCTAGTCGAGGCGATGGCCTGCGGCCTGCCGGTGATCGCGGTCGACCGCGGCGGGCCCGCCTCGATCGTCGACGACCCGGCGACCGGCTGGCTCGTCGAGCCCGACGACGCCGAGGCCCTTGCCGCCTGCATGGCCGCCGCCGTCAACAACGAGGAGGACCGCCACCAGCGCGGCGAACGCGCCCGCAAGCGAGCCGCCGCCCGCTACTCCTGGTCGCATATCGGGAGAGAACTGGCAGGGCTCGTCCGGGCGGTAGGGGGGAGAGCCTCCGGCTCCCAGTCCTTCCGAAGCCAAAGTGAAGCCACCGAAACGGAGGGGGCCCTTGCCTCCACCGCTGAAGATGGACCTGCCTCCGAAGGCTCTGACCCGGGCGCTTGAAGAAGTCCGCGGTTATCGCTGAGCGATGCAACTCTGTGTACCTCGACGCTTCCGCGGTCGTGAAGACGATCCGCGAGAAGGAAGAGGAGGGGGCCGCCGCTTTGCGGGGCTACCTGCAGGGAGCGGACCTGATCAGCGCTAGACGCTTCGTCACTTACGACAAGCGCCAGACTGCGGTCGCACGGCTGGCCGGGTTGCACGCCGTGTCCCGAGGCGCTGCCGCGTAACCGTCGCCTGTAGCGTCCCCGGCGTGGACATCGTCTGGACGGGCTTGGGGCTGGCGCTGATCGCGCTGGCCCTGCGCGACATCTTCGACGTCCTCTTCCACCCGCTCGGGCGGGGGACGATCACGCGCCGAATCGTGCGCGCGATCGCGGCGCTGGCGCGGCGCGCGCCCGGGCCGAGCGGAACCCTCGGCCTCCTCGCCGGTCCGATCGGCTACATCGCCGTCGTCGGCACCTGGGCGGCGCTGCTGGCGTTGGGGTGGGCGCTGGTCTTCTGGCCGCAATTGCCCCAGGCCTTCAACTTCGACCCGCAGCTCGAGCCCGCCGCCCATTCCAGCTTCCTCGACGCCCTCTACGTCTCCCTGGTCAACCTCACCAGCCTCGGCTACGGCGACATCTCCCCGGCCTCGTCGCTGATGCGGATCCTCGGTCCGGTCGAGACGCTGTTCGGCCTCGGCCTGCTCACCGCGAGCATCTCCTGGCTGATCTCGATCTACGGTGCGATCTCCCGCCGCGACTCGCTCGCCCACGAGGTGCACCTCGCCAAGGAGGCGGAGGAGCGCCTGGGGGAGAAGCTCGCCGAGGCCGACCCGGAGCTGCTCGAGGCCCTCCTGGCCAGCTTCGCCGAGCAGCTCGTCCGGGCCCGCCGCGACCTCATCCACTTCCCGATCGTCCACTACTTCCGCACCGAGGACGAGGAGCGGGCGTTGGCGGGGTTGCTGCCGTTCCTCGGCTCCCTCGCCGACGAGGCCGGGGAGGAGGTCCGGCCGCACTCGCTGCGGGTGCGGGCCGAGATCCTGCGGATGGCGATCGACGATTTCGCCGAGACCCTCCGCCGCCGGCTGATGATCCCGGGTGACACGACTGCCGACACGCTGCACCATTACCAGCGCGACCACGGACCGCTGGGAGCCTGAGCCAACGGTGTTGCCATACATACCGGTACATTGACTCCCGCGTTCGAGAGACGAAGGGGAACGCTGTGATCAATGCGGGGAAATCAGTCGCTGCCGGGATCGGGGTATTGCTCGCCTGCGCCGTTTTGGCCGGCTGCGGATCCTCTTCCCCGGAAGCATCCAGAAACGGCGGCACCCTGACCGGCACCTACACCGCCTTCCCGGAATCGCTCGACCCGGGCCTCTCCTTCACGCTGGAAGGGGCGACGGCGCTGCAGAACGTGTACATCCCGCTGCTCACCTACGCGCACGCAGACGGCGCGGCGGGGACCAAGCTGGTCCCGGGGCTGGCGAGGGAACTGCCGAAGATCGACCAGGGCGGCCGGCGCTACACGCTCTTCCTGCGGCCGGGCCTGCAGTACTCCGACGGCACGCCGGTGAAAGCCTCCGACTTCCGCTTCGTCGTGGAACGGCTCTTCCGCATCAACTCGGTCGGCTCCACCTTCTTCACCGGGATCGTCGGCGCCGAAAGCTTCGCGAAGACGAAGAAGGGCGGGATCCCGGGGATCGAAACCGACGATCGCAGCGGCAAGATCGTCATCCGCCTGACGGAACCGAGCGGCACCTTCAGCTACATCCTCGGCCTCACCTACGGGGCGCTCTTGCCGCCCGGCACGCCGGACGAAGACGTGACCGCGCACCCGCCGCCGGCGACCGGCCCTTACGCGATAACCGACGTCCGTCCCGGGCGCAGCTGGGAATACCAACGCAACCCGGCCTGGGCCGCGGCCAACGGGGAGGCGATGCCGGAACTTCCCGGCGGCCACGTCGACAAGATCAAGTTCAAGGTCCAGACGAATCCTGATGCCCAGGTGAACGAAGTCGAACAGGGCAAGGTCGACTGGATGAAAAACCAGCCGCCGCCCGATCGCTATGCGGACCTGAAGCGCAAATACGAAGGCACGCAGTTCCGCGAGGTGCCGACGATCAGCGTCTACTACTTCTGGCTGAACACGCAGAAGCCGCCCTTCGACGACGTCCGGGTTCGCCGGGCGGTCAACTACGCGCTCGACCCGGCGGCCCTGGAACGGATCTACGCCGGCACGATCAAGGCCACCCAGCAGATCCTGCCGTCGCAGATGCCGGGCTACGAAAAGCTCGAGCTCTACCCGCACGATCTCGCGAAGGCGAAGGAACTGATCGCCCAGGCGCACCCGAGGGATCGTCAGGTCACGGTCTGGACCCTGAACCTCGCGCCCAACAACGAAGCGGGCGAATACTTCGAAGGGGTGCTGAAGCAGCTCGGCTTCGCCGTCAAGCTCAAAGAGGTCAGCGCCTCGACCTACTTCACCGTGATCAGCAACACCAGCACGCCCGACCTCGACGCCGGCTGGAGCAACTGGCTGCTCGACTATCCGCACCCCAACGACTACTTCCAGCCGCAGCTGTCGGGCGAAAGCATCCTGCCCACCGGCAACACCAACTGGGCGATGTTCGACCAGCCCGCGATCAACGCGAAGATCAAGCGGCTCGGTCGGGAACAGCTCGGGCCCGAACAGGAAGCCGAATACGCAGCCCTCGACAGGGAAGTGATGGAGCAGGCGCCGTGGGCGCCGTTCGGCACCCTCTCCCTGGGCACCTTCGTCTCCGATCACGTCGACCTCGAAAAGGTGATCGTCAGCCCGATCTACGGGCAGGACCTGACCAGCTTCGAACTGAAGTAGAGCCGTGCGGTCATAGCATGGCGTCGTGGCCACCGGTGAATTTGCGGAGATCGGCGGCGAGCGCGCTGCGCAGTTTCGCTTCGCCTCCTGGGCGGTGCTGCGCCCCTATGCGCTCGTCCTCTACTTCATTGCCCTGGTTGCCTGGAGCGGGCACTACGGGGTGCCGGTCCAGCGCGAGCTGGTGGTCCTCTGGACGTGCGGCGCCCTCGCCTGCTTCTCGCTCGGGCGCCCGCCGCGGGAAATCGCCCGGCTGCTGATCGACTGGCTGCCGATCGTCGCCGTGCTCTGGGTGTACGACCTGACCCGGGGGGCGGCGGACTCGCTCGGGATCGGGATCCACTACCACCCGATGATCGACTTCGACCGCGCGGTCTTCGGCGAAGTGCCGACGGTCTGGCTGCAGCACCGGATCTACGATCCGGAAGCGGTCCGGTGGTGGGACGTCGCCTTCACCATCGTCTACACCTCCTATTTCATCGTCCCGTTCGCGCTGGCCGGCTGGCTCTGGGCGCGCGACCGGCTCGGCTTCAAGCGCTTCGCGCGGCGGTTGGTGACCCTCTCGTTCGCCGGTCTCGCCACCTACCTCGCCTTTCCCGCGGCGCCGCCGTGGATGGCGAGCGAAACGGGGCTGATCGGGCAGGTTCACCGCAGCACCGGCCGGGGCTGGGAAGTGCTCGGCCTCGGCACCGCCTCGCTCTTCTCGAAGGGGCAGGAGGTGGGCAACCTGGTCGCCGCCGTCCCCTCGCTGCACTCGGCGATCACGACGCTGGTGGCGCTGTTCCTCTGGGGGCGGGTGCGGCGCCGGAGGCTGCGGCCGCTGCTGCTGCTCTATCCGCTGGCGATGGCCGTGGCCCTGATGGCCACCGGCGAGCACTACTTCTTCGACGTGTCCCTCGGCTGGGTCTACGCCGGCGCGGCGATGGGCGCCTGGACTCTGTGGGAGCGGCGGCGCGAAGGGTTAAGGGTGCCGGCGGAGGCGCAGGCTGCGGCTTAGCGTCAGAGGCGCTCCCCGGCCGGCGTCCGCGAGCGTGACCCGCACGCGGAGCGTCCGGGCGCCGGCGCGCCGGAGCGAGCCGATGCGCTTGCGGCCCGCTTTCGTCAAGCGCAGGTTCAGCTTGGCGCTCCGGTTGGCGCCGATCGAGTAAGGCCCCCGCGCCAGCGATCGCCGGCCGGCCGCGAGGCTGATCCGGCCGTTGCAGGGTGCGCCGCTGCACTTGAGCCGGAGGGTGACGACCCGGCGCCCCGCCAGGAGCCGCTTGACCAGGGAGGCGATCCCGGCCTTCGAACCGCCGGAGGCGGCGACCGCCCTGAGCGCCGCCGTATGAGCTGGACCGGTCCGCGGGTTGCTGGGCGCCTGCACGAGGCCGCCGAGCGAGCCCGGCTGCTCGAGCACCGGCAGGCGCAGGCGCAGGTTCGAGACGGTGATCGGGGCCTGCAGGTTCGAGGGCCGCGCGTAGGGAGAGTCGGAGGGCAGCAGCTCGAGCTTGACGACGTCGCCGCCGGCGAAGCGATAGCCCTGCGGGTGCAGCTGGAAGACAACGGCGGTGCCGCCGTTGCCCGGCCGCAGCAGGCCGCGGGCGACGAGGCGCTCTTCGCCACCGGGGAGGACGTCGAGCAGGCGCGCGGCCAGCTCCGAGTCGACGTTCGTGGTGGCGACGTCGGCCGTGATCGTCGGCGACCCGAGCAGCGTGAAGCCGGGCGCCGGCACCTGCAGGTGGTAGTTGGCGGTCCCGGTCTGATCGGGGCCCGGCGCCGTGGCGCAGGCGCCGCCGCCGCCGATCGGGTCGAAGGCTTTGCCGATGCTCGGGTCGCCCGCGCCCGGCACGATCGTCTGCGCCGGCAGGCCGTCGAGGTGGATCTCACCGGGGGAGAGGTCTTCCCAGCTGTCGGCTCTATATGGGCCTTCGGAGGCGCTTTCCTTCGGGCAGGTGGTGGTGAGGGCTTCGGCGCTCGAGGTCGGCGCCGGGCCGACGCCCTTCAGGTAGTGGTCGAACCAGGCGTTCTCCCGCTGCAGGAAGAGCGCCGCGTCGGCTTCCTTGTTCTGGCTGCGGGCGTGGCCGTCGTCCATCAGGAAGAGCGAGATCGGGTCGCCGGGGTACTGGGCGCGGGTGCGGTTGTAATAGCGCACCGCCTCGTCAACCGGGAAGAGGTCGTCGTTCCAGCCGTTCTGGATCAGCAGCGGCGCCGGCGGCTCGGAGTGGTCGATGTAGTAGGAGGAGTGGTAGGTGGTGATCTGGTCGAGGATTTCCTGCGCCTGCGGCTTGGACTCGTAGGGCTCGCCGCTGTTGATCAGCGCGTACCAGCCGTTCAGGTCCGCTTCTTGGTCGGTCGGCGAGTAGTTGCTTTCGAGCAGCCCGGTTCCGTAGAGCCCGCTGACGAAGGAGAGCTTCTCGATCCCGATCGGGGCGTTGCCGTCGGGGCCTTCGTAGGGCGAGTCGGCGACGAAGTCGAGGGTGCTGCCGTTCGGCATCAGCGAGTAGGCGAGGTCGGTCCACGGCCATTGCGGCACCGCCGCCGCCAGTTCCATTTCCTTGCCGCCGGGGCTTTTCCAGGGCATCAGGGTGCCGTCGGGTTTCATCGTGCGGTCGCGCAGCGCCGCCAGGGCCATCGACATGCCGCCGCCGTAGGAGACGCCGGTGGCGCCGATCTTCTTCGGCTCGGCGACGCCTTCGTCGGCGAGGACCGAGATCAGGTACTGGGCGTCGCGGACTTCGTAGCGGTCGTCCATCAGGTGGTTGTAGCCCTGGGCGCAGGCGGGGGTGAGGCGGTCGGGGTCGCTGCTGCCGCAGGAATTGCCCCAGCCGCGGTCGCTCATGCTGAAGACGACGTAGCCGGCTTCGGCCCACTGCTGCACGCGCGGGTCTTCGAGGCCGATCTTTTCCCCGCCCCAGCCGTGGAAGAGCCCGATCACCGGGTAGGGCGCCTCTTCGCCCATGCCGGGTTCCGG
>DASTAR010000144.1:0-23575 GCA_035712505.1 Solirubrobacterales bacterium | reverse complement strand
GCCAGAACCCCGACCTGGCCGAGACGCCGGAGGTCGAGGCTTCGATCTGCCTGCTCGACGACCTGATCGAGCGCGGGCCGTTCGCGCCGATCTGCCGGACGATCGCCGAACCCCGCAAGCAGGTGAACTGGCTGGGGGAGGGCACTCGCTGATGGCGGTCGCGCGGTCTGCGAGCGAGCGTCCCCGGCCGTTCGGCCTGCCGATGCTGCGGGCCGACGATCGCTTCGTGGCGGCGCTGGCCGACACGGTCGCCGAGCAGGTCGCAGAGCGCCTGCGCGGCGAGGTCGCCGAGGACGGCTACCTGAATCCCGAGGCCGCCGGCCGCTACATCTGCGTCCCGCGAAGGCGCATCCACGAACTGACCAGCGCCGGGCTGCTGGTGCCCGACGGCTATGACGGGCGCACGCCGCTCTATCGGCGCCGGACGCTTGACGAGTACGTGGCGAAGGCGGGAGAGCGAACGTGACCTGGTCGCTGGAATGTCCCATGAGAAGGGGGATTGCGACCGATCGGGAGGGTCGTCAAAACCGCTTCGTCCTGTTAACGTTTTGTCCGATAAAGCAAAACGGGGCGGCGCCGCTTGGAACGGCCCGCCCCCGGCCCATGAGAGGAAGCTCATGAGCATTTCCCAGGATACGGAGGTCCGTGCGGACAGTGGCGGGTGCGGCGACAAGCGGCGCCTCGTCAAGACCAAGACGCCCGGCGTCTTCAAGCGCATCGACGGCGGCGGCAACATCGTCGGCTACGTCGCCGTCATTCGCGTCGCCGGCAAACAGCGCAAGCGCAACGCGAGCACCTACGACGCGGCGCGCAGGATCAAGCGCGAGAGCGAGACCGACCGCGACCGTGGGGAGATACAGGAGCCGACCACGATCGGCTTCCTGGCCTTCCTCGATGAATGGGTGGAGCGCTATCGCGGGCAGGGCCGTCGCGGCTTTCGTGAGAACACCCGCGACGAATACCGGCGGCTGATCGGCTACTACGCCCACCCCTACTTCTCGTCCAAGTTGAAGCTGGTCGACGTGTCCACCTACCAGCTCGCCCGCTTCGTGGACTGGCTCGCCGACGAGGACGAGCAAGGAAAACGCCTCAGCGACTCGACCATCGCCAACATCGTGATTCCGCTGCGGGCGGCGCTGACGACCGCGACCAATGAAGGCCTGATCCGTCACAACCCCTCGCAGGGACTGACGCTGCCTCACCGCGAGGACCTTGAGGACGAGGACGAGCAGGAAATCAAGGTCTTCAATCGCGAGCAGCTGGCGGCGGTCCTGTCGATGGCGCCGCAGCAATACAAGCTGCTGTTCGAAGTCCTGGCGGCGACCGGCTTGCGGATCAGCGAGGCGATCGCGCTCCAGCGCCTTCACTTCCAGCTAGACGGCTCGACTCCCGAGGTCTGCGTCCGTCGCGGAATCGTCAGGGGGAGGATCGAGCCGCCGAAGTCGAAGCACGGCAAACGGGAGGTCCGGCTGCCCGCCGTGCTCGTCCACCGGCTGCGGGCGCATCTCGCCGGGATGGACGATCAGGATTCGACCGCGCTCGTTTTCACGAACAGGGCCGGGAACGTCTTGGAGTCCGGCAACCTTCGCCGTCGGCACCTAAAGCCGATCGTGGAGGAGGTCGACGCGCCGTGGGCGGGCTTTCACACGTTCCGCCACACGTTCGCATCCCTCCATCTGAACCGAGGGACCAACCTCCTCCAGCTCAGCCGCGCGCTCGGCCACCACTCGGCCGCGTTCACGCTCAGCCGCTACACGCACCTGCTGCCCGGCGACGAGGCGCCGGCGCTCGACCTCGACTCAGAACTTCGACCCGCCGCACCTGAGACCACGGCGGCAGGACCCGCCCTTGCCCTCGCGAGTTAGTCCGAAAGGAAGAAATCCACGATGAGCGACCCCACCGACATCTCGATCACGAAAATGGAGCCGAAGCCGGTTGCCGGGAAAGACACCCCGGCCGCCGACGACATCATCACGCCCTGCGCCGGCCGGTGCGGCCGATGGATGGTGACGCAGCACCCAAGCCATGTTCGCGGCGGCAGGGCGATGGACCCGGAGACGGGTGAGATGCGCGATTGGTCGCCGACCCCCGAATGGGTCGAGGCAGAGGCAGAGCGCCTGGCGCGCGGCGGCATTAGCTGCCTGTCCTGCGGCCCGATCGAAGTCAGCGAGGAGGAGCGCACCGAGCGCGAGGCAGAGCGCGAGCGCGTCAACGCCCTGCGGGACTACTTCGATTCGACGGGGAGGGGCCAATGACGGCGCTCGTCCCAGGGCGATTCACCATCGCCGCGATCAGGATCGACGGTGGCGAATTGGAGGTGCGCCTGAGCGACGGCGGGCATTGGCAGGTCAAGGCGAAGCTGGTCGAGGAGGGCGACTGGCGCTCGCTCTGTCGCGGGCACATCGACGGCAGCATCTTCGACACGGCGAAGGCCGACGATCAGGCTCCGGTCCGGGTCGGAGCGCTGCTGGTCGACCAGGCCGCTCGGCGGGTCGAGGTTCACGGGCACGAGGTTCGCCTGGCGGCGCGCGAGTTCGAACTGGTGGCGTTGCTCGCGACCGAGCCCGATCGGGTCTTCACAAAGCAGGAGCTGATGCGGGAGCTTTGGGGGCGGCGCGGCAGCTTCCGCACGCTCGATTCCCATGCCAGCCGCGCCCGATGCAAGCTGCGAGAAGCCGGCGCCGCGGGCTTCGTCGTCAACTGCCATGCGCACGGCTACAGGCTCAGAGACGCGGGAGGCCAGCGATGAGCCGCACTGTCGTGTCCGAGCAGTTGCCGGTGACCGGCTCGCGTGGCCGACTGCGGCGTAGCGTCGATCGGTTCCCGCACTTCGTCGCTCAGGCGGGGGCAACCGGCACCGTCACCGAGGCGACCGACTCGCTGATCGCGCTGAGGTTGGACGAGCTCCAGCGGGGTGCGGAGGAATGGGACAACGAGGTCTGCTGGACCTCCGACGACATCGAAGCGGCCGAGCAGACGGTGGCCGCCGTCTTCTACGAGGACGTCGAGATCATCGGGGGGCGGCAATGACGGCGTCAAAGGCGATGAGCCTCCGTCTTCCCGAAGATCAGGCAGCCGAACTGGCGGCTATCGCCCGGACCGACGACGTGAAGATTTCAGAGGCGGTCCGCGAAGCGATCGACAGACACATCGCGACCCGCCGCTCCGACCCCGATTTCCAGATGCGCCTCAGGAGGCGGCTCGAAAAGGAGCACGCGATCCTCGAGAGCCTGAGAGGAGAGTGAGCCATGCCAGAGCCTCTGCACTTCTACGATCACCACCGCCAGCGCTACGCCGGGAAGGTCTCGATCCCCGAGGCCGGCGAGTTCATGATCGGCGACTACACCGGGGAAGGGACCGTCGGTCGGGACGGCGAGTTCAAGATCACGCTGGTCGAACTCCACGGCGACCGCCGCTGGTCGCTGTATCCGCATCTGGAGGTCTACGGCGAGGGGGTCAGGGCGCTGCGTCGCGGGATCGACGCCGGGCTCCTCGATGTTCTCCATCCGCCGGTGAACAGCCGAGACGAGTTCACTCGTCGGCTGCTGATGATCGGGCTGATCGACTGTTCCGACAACCCGCTAACGGAAGACGCACGATGAGCGACTACGAGAAGGGCGACCGCGTCCGCATCCTCGGCTTCGGGGAGCCCGACCCCTACAGCCGCCTCCGGGTCGGCACCGAGGGAACGGTCTCTACGGTTGACGACATCGGGACGGTCCACGTCGATTGGGACAGTGGGAGGCTCGGCATGGTCGTCGCTCCGCCGCCAGGCGAGCGGCCGGACCGGATAGAGCTCGTCGGCCCCTGATCCAGTTGAGCCGAGATCAGAAATCCAGCAGAGCCGGAAGATCGACCATCGACCTAAAGACCTCGGCTCCTTTTATCGACAGCCGATCCGGGTCGCATCCGGCGCGCATATCCAGGCGGTCGATCGCCGCTATGCCCCTCTGCCCGAAATACTGCAAAACTGTGCTCGTACCGATAGAGTGCCCCGCGTCCGTTAGGGCATCTATTCATTGAAAAGGGAGGCGGTCGTGGGGGATCAGGCGGTGTCGTCGAGGAAGCTGGTACGGACGCGCACGTTTCGAAGGCTAATCCTTCTCGCCGTGCTTTCTGCGCTTCCTTTGGCGGGCTTACCAGCTATCGCTTCAGCGGCCGAATGCACGGATACCTGGATTGGACCCGCCGAAAGTTCTTGGCAGACCGTCTCGAACTGGTCGGCGGGACATGTTCCTACCTCCGGCGAAGTCGCCTGCATCGGCTTGGGTAAGACCGCAAACCTGAGCTCGGGGACTCAGCAGGTCGGCGTGGTGCAGGGCGAAGGCACTCTCAGGCTTTCCGGCGGCTCTTTGCAGCTCACCACTTCCCCCAGCGAAGCGGTGTCTAGCCTGAGTGCCCTGAAAATGACCGGCGGCACCCTGACTGGCGTCGGTACCTTGAACATCACTGGCGGCCTGACCTGGACCGGCGCAAGCACGATGTCGGGCTCCGGGGCGACCGTCGTCAAGTCTGGAGCAACGGCGGAACTCAGCGTCTTTGGCGAACTCAAATTGGCCGAACGTACTCTTGTCAACGAAGGCACCGCGACGTTCGCTAACGGTGCCGTGGCGGCGTCACAGGGCGCGAAGATAGAAAACTTCGGCACCTTCATTGCCAACTCTCAGTGGGGGACGCCCGAGTTCCGGGCTGGTGAAGGTGCTGCGCCGAAAATCGTCAACGCGGGCACCTTCGAAAAGACGGGCGGAAAAGAAGGGTCCGGTAAGACGACCGTTGGAATCAACTTCGAAAACAAAGGTCTCGTTGAATCAAAGAGCGGAACCATCGCCTTCTCGGGGGGCGGCTCGTCGAATAGCGCAGGGGAATGGAAGAGTACGGAAGGACCGAAGCTCGCCTTCACCGCCGGTTCCTACTCGATGGTTGAAGGCAGCATGTCTGGCTCGATCAGCGTTGAAGGCGGCAACGTATCCGCCGAAGGAGTTAACGGGACGGCGGCAAAGCTGGCTATCACCGCAGGCTCATTCAGCGTCGCGACTGGTTCTATGACGGTTGCGACCCTGAACATTCCTCACGGTACCCTCACCGGAGCTGGAACCTTGAATATCTCCGAAACGCTCACGTGGACCGGCGAAAAAGAAAGCACGATGTCCGGAGCGGGGAAGACCGTTCTCAAGCCTGGCGCTTCGGCCGAACTCAGCGTTTGGGGCCTTCTGAACATCAGCGAACGCACCTTCGTCAACGAAGGCACCGTGAATTTTGCCAACGGAGCCATCTCAGCGGGTAACGGAGCGACGATCGAAAACCTTGGCACGTTCAAAGCAAACTCTCAGTGGGGTGCACCGGAGTTCAGGAAAGCGTCCGGGGCGGCACCCCGCATTGTCAACTCCGGCATTTTCGAGAAGACTGGCGGAAAAGAAGGGTCAGGCAGCACCCACGTCGGGATCAGTTTTGAAAATCTGGGGAAGGTTGAAGCTCAAAGCGGCAACTTGAGTTTCTCGGCTGGCGGTTCGTCCAGCGGCTCAAATGAATGGATCGCTGCTGCCGGCAAGAAGTTGGCGTTTACGGGTGGCACCTTCTCCCTCGGAGCGGGCACGTGGTCGGGGACGATCAACTTCGGTGGCGCAACGGCCACGGTGCAGGAACTGCATGGCGCGGGAAACCACGTCGAAGTCACGGCCGGCTCACTTAGTGTCGGGAGCGGGTCTCTTAGTGTCGCTGAACTCTTGATTAGCGGTGGCGGCACGGTCAATCTCTCGGAACCATCCGTGGCATCCACCGTTGCAACGCTGAAGGTTCCTAACGGCGTTCTTACCGGAGCTGGAACCTTGAATATCTCCGAAACGCTCACGTGGACCGGCGAAAAAGAAAGCACGATGTCCGGAACCGGGAAGACCGTTCTCAAGCCTGGTGCCTCGGCCGAACTCAGTGTCTGGGGTTATCTGAACATCAGCGAACGCACTTTCGTCAACGAAGGGACCGTGACTTTTGCCAACGGTGCCATCAACGTCTCGAAAGGTGCGACGCTCCGGAATCTAGGCACTTTCAAAGCGAACTCGCAGTGGGGCGAACCTGAGTTCCGCCTCGCATCCAAAGCCGACTCTTCGCCACGTTTTGTCAATGCCGGCACCTTCGAAAAGACGGCCGGCACGGGCAAAACCGTTGTCGAGATGAATTTCGAAAACCGGGCCAAAATCAACGAACAAAGCGGGCGCCTTACGATTCAGCACCCGGTTTCCGAACCGGCGAGCAACGAATTCGGCAAGCATTGCAAGTCAGGCGATCCCGTCGACTGCGCAACCGGCAACTACTCTGAGGATCAGACGGATTTCGCAATCGGAGGTCGGGGTGTTGGCCTTGACCTCACCCGCACCTACAGTGCCCAGGCGGCCGTTGCGGCCAGTTCGCCCGGCGCCTTCGGCTACGGCTGGAGCGCCTCGTTCAGCGATCATCTGCGCGTCGAAGAAGGTGGGGCGAAGGTCACCTTGACCAAAGGCGACGGTAGCACGATCCCCTTCACGCGGGTAGCGGGCACCACCTACTCCGGTCCAGCCTGGTCCCAGGAGAGTCTTTCCGAAAGCCCCGAAGCTGGCTACACCTTCACCGCTTTCGACCAGACCCAGTACCGCTTCTCCGGCGCCGGCCGCTTGGAAAGCATCGCCGATCGCAATGGCAATGAAACGACGCTCTCCTACGACGAAGCCAGCCGCCTCAAAGCAGTGATCGACCCGACCGGTCGCCAGCTCACGTTCGCCTACAACACCGGCGGCGAGGTGGAAAGCGTCACCGACCCGATGGGCCACGTCGTCGAATACGCCTACGAAAGCGGCAACCTGACCAGCGTGACGATGCCGGGCGAAGCGAGCCCGCGCTGGCAGTTCAAATACGACGCCTCCCACCGCATCACCCAGGTCACGAACGGCCGCGGCGGCAAAACCACCAACGAATACGACACCTCGAACAGGGTCATCAGCCAGACCGACCCAGCCGGTCGGACGCTGACCTTCAAATACGAAGCCTTCCACACGACGATCACCAATAAAGCGACCGGCGCCGTTACCGACGAGTGGTTCACTTCCGACAACGAGCCCTACTCGATCACCCGCGGCTACGGCACGGCGTCGGCGACCACGGAGACCTTCGCCTACAACGAAGCAGGCCAGATCATCGGGCGGACCGACGGCAACGGGCACACGACCACCTACGGCTACGACGAAGCGGGCAACCGCACGAGCGAAAAAGATCCGCTAGGGCACGAAACGAAATGGACTTACAACGCCACCCACGACCTGATCTCGACCACCCTGCCGGGGGGCGAGACGACGACGATCGGCCGCGACAGCCACGGAAACGTGGAAAGCATCGCTCGCCCTGCGCCCGGGGAAGCAACCCAGACGACGAGCTTCGTCCACGACGAACAGGGCCAGCTGACGAGCGTCACCGATCCGCTCGAAAGGACCTGGACCTACGGCTACAACGCCTACGGCGACCGCACGAGCGAAGTCGACCCGCTGGGAGAGACCCGGACGCTTGCCTACGACAAAGACTCGCGGCTGGTCGCGACGGTCTCGCCGCGGGGCAACCTCGAAGGCGCCGAACCCGCGAAATACGAAACGACGATCGCACGCGACGCGCAGGGACGGCCGCTGAAAGTGACCGACCCGCTCGGCCACACGACTGAATACACCTATGACGGCAACGGCAACCTCGCCTCGCTGACCGACGCCAAGGGCCACACCACCAAATACACCTACAACGGCGACGACGAACAGACCAAAGTCGAAAAGCCGAACGGGGCGACGCTCGAAACCGGCTATAACGGCGCCGGCTACGTCACCGGCCAGACCAACAGCAACGGGAAAACGACCACCTACGTCCGCAACGTCCTCGGGCAGCCGGTCGAAGTCATCGACCCGCTAGGGCGCAAAACGCAGGAGACCTTCGACGCCGCCGGCAACCTCGTGGGCCTCACCGACCCGGCGGAACGCAAAACGACTTACTCCTACGATGCGGCCGACAGTCTGACCGGAGTCGGCTACTCCGAAGAAGCAACTCCCGACGCGAGCTTCGGTTACGACGCCGACGGCAACCTGACCTCGATGACCGACGGGAGCGGCGAAGCGAGCTTCGCCTACGACCAGCTCGGGCGGCTGACGCGCAGCGAAGACGGCCACGGCGATGTCGTCGAATACGGATACGACCTGGCCAACCAGCAGACCGGGGTCGTCTATCCCAACGGCAAAGGCGTTTCCCGCGCCTACGACGGCGCCGGCCGCCTGGAAAGCATCACCGACTGGCTCGGCGGGACGACCACCTTCGGCTACGACGCCGACTCGAACCTCACCGGGATCGCCTTCCCGGCCGAAAGCGGCAACTCCGACGAATACGCCTACGACCCCGCCTCGCGGATGAGCGAAGCGAAGTTCAAGAAGGGCAGCGAAACCCTAGCTTCGCTCTCCTACCTCCGCGACCCGCTCGGCCAAGTCGAAAAAGAAGCCAGGAACGGTCTTCCCGGCCCGGAATCCGTCAGCTACGGATACGACAAAAACAACCGTCTGATCGAAGCCGGTACGGCGAGCTTCGAATACGACGCCGCCGACAACCTGACGAAAGGCATCGGCTCCACCAACACCTACGACGCCGCCAGCCAGCTCGAAACCGGCACCGGCGTCACCTACAGCTACGACAAACTGGGCGAGCGGGTCAAAGCAAGCCCAAGCGGCGGCCCGGCGACGAGCTACGGCTACAACCAGGCCGGCAACCTCACTTCGGTCAGCCGGCCCGAAGAAGGCGAAGTGGCGGGGATCGCCGAGAGCTTCGCCTATGACGGCACGGGACTGCTCGTCTCGAAGACGAGTGGGCTGACGACCAAACACCTTGCTTGGGATTCCAGTAGCGAACTCCCGCTGCTGCTCGAGGACGAAGACAACAGCTACATCTATGGCCCCAACGACCTGCTGATCGAGCAGATCTCCTCAGCAGAAGAACCGACCTACCTGCATCACGACCAGCTCGGTAGCACCCGAATGCTCACCGACGCAGGCGGCGAAACCAGCGCCACCTTCAGCTACGCGCCCTATGGCGGTATCGAAGGCAGGACGGGTACCGCCACGACCCGGTTCGGCTTCGCCGATCAATACACCGACGCCGAAACCGGCCTCCAGTACCTGCGAGCCAGGTTCTATGACCCCCAAACCGGGCAATTCCTGAGCCGCGACCCGATCGACGCGCTTACGGGTCAGCCGTACTCGTATGGGCTCGACAACCCGCTGACGCAATCAGATCCGAGCGGCATGTTTGCAATTGCAGGAGCCCTCGGGTGTCTTGCGGGGCCGGAGGCGGCTGCGGTGTGTGCTGGGATTGGAACGACGGCGGCGTGTGCCGCCATATCACCGTGTCGCAATGCGGCCGAGGAAGCCGCCAACGAAGTTGCGCACTTGTTTGAAGGCGACGAATCGAGCGATGAAAGCTCGTCCCAGGACGCTGAACCGTGCAAGGAAATTGGCGATGCGAGGCAGTCCCTGATTAAGGCTGAACACGAAGTGTTGAAGCTACTGAGCACCATCGACGGTGGCCCCCCGAGTGGACCCCGTGGGCGTGCGCTGCTGGCCGTGATTTTGATAGTGATCAACGCTATTCGTCACTCAGGTTGAAGACAATGAGGCTCAGAGGAAGAAAGCAAGGGAAGGAACTCGCTGCGACGATCAAGCGAGGACAGGAACTGCTCGCATCGCAACGGCGTCAAGAGGCTGTCGATTTCTTGGGGGAAGCGGTCCAGCGCTTTCCGGATAACCCTGAGATTCGGGTGCTCCACGCCTCGATTCTGTTGGCGGTTCGTCCGAGTGATGTGGCCGCAGAAGCTACTCGGGCTATCGAGCTTGGCGCGGACGACCCTCTAATTCTGGTACGTGCAGGGCAACTGCTGCTTGGCAGGGGAGAGGTTGAGCCCGCGCGATCCTGTGCTGCTCGGGCCAAAAGTCTGGTCCAACCTGATTTCGTGCTTATGTCCTCGTTGGTGAATCTCGAAGGGCTGCTTGCAGCCGTTGAAGGGGAAGATGCCCTCGCCGAGGAAAAGCTCCGGGCTGCCTGGAAGAGCGATCAAGCTTTCTCATCGTTAGCGGTCGATCTTGTCCAGTTCCTGGCAAACCGAGACCGGCAGGCGGAGGCTCTAGAGGTGATCGATGACGCCCTCGACCACGCCAACGAAAAAGCCGAGCTGGAGCGCTTGCGATCCGAGATAGTCGGGGACGCAGCCAGCTCGTAGGGAGCCACCGGCTTCGGATGAACCGCCTTCTTGGTCGCTTGCTCAAGCTCGGCTGGCCCGATGCGCCAAGGTCAGAGATCATCTTCGGTCGCTTCTCCCGTCGTCTGTCGCTGGGGCAACAAATGGGGCAACATGCCCCACAGATTCCAGCCGATCTCAGCCGATCTCGATTTCATGAAAACCGCTTTAAACCGTGCCCCACGTAGTCCAGCGGGACCCCAGGCGCGGGCTCATAACCCGAAGGTCGCGGGTTCGAATCCCGCCCCCGCTATGGCCTTAGTGGCACCTATGTCACTCAGGGCACCCGCTTGACTGAAGGCGCTCGACACGAGCGCCTTCAGTCGTATTAGGCCGGAATTGCGGTCGATCTCGACGCGGAGGCGGAAGGCACCGAAGACGGCGCGGCGCAACTCGGGGTCGGCCTCCTTCAGCGCCTTCGAGAGGTCGGGAAGGGAGTCGAGAATCGCCTCCCCCTCCTCGGGGTTCAGGTGCTCGCCATCGCCGCTGCTGTGGTCGAGCTGGGCTACGAGCGCCTCGATCTCCTGGCGCTCTGCTTTCAGGGAGCGGATGCGCTCGCCGACGATGGCGGGATCGACGCCGGCCTCGATCGCGGCGAGCTGCCGCTCGATCCGGCGCTCCACATCGCTGAGTTGATCGCCTGCACGCTCGCGCTCGGCGTTGCCGTTGCTCTCCAGTTCGGTCGCGAGGGTGGAGGCCTGCCCGTGGAAGTGCTCCAAGCGTTCGGGGCCGAAGACGCGCGTGCCGAAGAAGGCGTCTACCAGCGCGATCAGGTTGTCCTCGCGCAGGTACTGCCATTTGCCGTGGCCGGTTGCCTCGGCAGCGGTGTCGCCGTAGGAGCGGCGGTAGCCGCAGGCGTAATAGGTGTTGCCCTTGCGGCTCTTGCCCTGCATCCGCAGCGGGTTGTGGCCGGTGGCGCAGTGGACGATGCCGCGCAGCAGGTAGAAGCGTTTCTGCTGGCGGCGCCGGCGGTTGCCGCCGCTGCCGGTGCTGCGCGCCTTCATCTCCAACTGCACGCGCTCGAAGTCCTCCTCGGAGACCAGCGCCTCGTGGCGCCGCTGGGCCTCGACCCACTCCTCGGCGTCGCGGCGGATCAGCGGTCCTTCGCCCTGCTTGACGCCGCGGAAGTCGAGCCGGTTCCAGTAGAGCCGACCGGTGTAGACCGGGTTTTCGAGCATCGCCCGGATCGTCGTCTTCGACCACTTGCCCGAGGTGTTGCGCTTGGAGTCGACGTGCCGGGGCGGCGGTGGGCCGCCGGGGCGGTTCAGGTGGTCGGCCAGCTCCTTCTAGCCGGAGCCCGCGAGGAAGCGCTGGAACATCTCTGCGATCACGGGCGCCTGCTCGGGATCGGGAACCAGCCGCGACTTCGTGTCGCCCGCCCGCGCCCGCGCGGGGTCGGGATGCGGCTCGTGACGGAGGCGATAGCCGTAGGGCGCGCGGCCGCCGTTGCGGTAGCCCTGCCTGGTGTTCTCGGTCTGCCCGCGGCGGACCTCGCGGCCGAGCTTCTCGACCTCGAACTGGTCGAGCGCCTGGAACATGTGGCGGATCAGCCGCCCCTCCGGGCTCGTCTGATCGCCCGCCGTCAGCGCGTAGAAGACCTCGACTCCGGCCCGCGTCATCTCCCGCTCGTAGGTGAGCGCGTGGAAGAGGTCGCGGCTGAGCCGCGAGGTGGCGTAGATGATCACCGCGTCGAAGCGACGGGCGTCCCGCTCCTTCGCCTCGCGGACCAGCTCGCTCCAGCCGACGCGGTCGTCGCGCCGGCCGGTCTCCTGATCGGTGAACTCGCAGACGATCCGGCCGCCCAGCTCGGCGACTTTCGCCTCGCACGCCTGCCTCTGGGAGGGGAAGGAGAGCGTCGGGTCCTGCTTGTCCTTGGTGGAGAGACGGCCGTACCAGGCGAATTTGCGCATCAGTTTCTCCTTCCAGATTCAGGGGAGGCGGGCGGTACGATCTGTCCATGACCAAGGCTGAGCTGTACGAGCAGATCAAGTCGATGACCGACGAGGAAGCGGCCGAGGTGAGGCTGGTCTACGCGCCCGACTGGCCCTCCAAGATGACCTCGATCGAGGAGATCCGCAAGCGGACCGGGACCACGCCGATGAGCCCAGAGGATTTCGACCGGCACTTCGGATCGCTGCCCACCGACGGCGAGGGATAGGCGGTCGTGAGCGCGGGCGCGGGTCCGCGCTTTGAAGTCCGGGTGGTCGATGAGGTGCTCACCGAGGACCTCGCTCGCTGCACGCCGGCAGCGCGGGCGGCGATCGAGCCGATGGTGGCGACGCTGCGCGAGAGCGGCGCTCCCCGCGAGTGGCTCCTGCGCTGCGAAGCCGAAGGCCGGGATGGAACGCAGCTCGGGGGTTGCGTGAAGATCTACATCCCTCAGCCCGCCGGCCAATGGGGCGCGGTCCTCACCGGCGACGAGGAGGCCAGCAAGCCGGCCCTCGTGTTGATCGCGGTGGGGGAACGCCATCCGCCGCAGCCGTGGAAGCGAAGCGTGTACGAGATCGCGCATCGACGGCTCCACAAGTAGATCGCTCCGGCGTCTCATTCCGCTTCCTCCAGGGTGCGCTCGATCAGCTTGCGCGCTCGTGCCGAGCCGCGCGATGCCGCGGTGCGCAAGCGCCGCGGGGTGGTTATCCCCCGCTCCAGGGCCTGGCGGATCGCCATCTCAATTTGCTTGGGCTGGGTGCCGGTGGCGATCGCATCGACGATCGTGCGCTCGGGGCGCGTCACCGGCAGGCCAGCGATCCGGCAGGTCTCCGACTTCTGCGGCGGCTCGTTCAGCGTGTGGAGCCGGACGCCGGGGCGCGGGCGCTGCCCTCGTGCCGAGCGCGGCAGCGAGAGGTGAATGGCGCTGGGGATCACGTCGGAGAGTTCGTGGAGCTCGAGGGCGCTCTCGTGCGAGACCACCGCTCCGACCTCCCGCAGCGGAAGCCAGGCGGCCATCACATGCTCATGCTGGCTTGAGGGGAAGTGCCGCAGGCGGTAGACGCCGCGGCCGAGCCGCAGGTACCTGCCGCCGGGCCGCGCGTGGTGGCTCAGGGTGCTGCGGTCCATGCTTGCCGCCAGCGCCTGCTGCGCGGTGAAGTAGCCGGCCTGCGCCTCCGCGACCCGGTAGAGCCCATCGTGATCTACGTCAGGCATATACAGGACTTTACCCCATAAATTAGTGACATATTCTTATCCATTGCGATAGGCGCGGAGGAGGGCGAGGATGGCTTTGGCCTGCTCGCGACGGAGCTGGTCATCCAGGGCCGATCCGGGTTGCGCCTGCTCGATCGACATGTCTGCCTTCAGGTCTCCGACCGGGTTGGCGGCGCGGCGGCCGTGGCTGGGTCGCCTGCCTTGCTCGCCCCCGACACGTCTACCTCGGCTGGCCTGGGATCTCAAGCCGTGCTCTCCTTTAGAGAGCAGATCTGCTCTATGAAGGAGAGCAGCGGGCTCAACCTCCCAACCAGTCGACCGGCTGCCCCGGCTCGCGAGCGTCGCGGAAGATCGGCGCGAACGGACCTTCGGCTTGCAGATCCTCGAGCAGGCAGATGGAGACCGAGACCTCCGGCGCGCGGGCGAGCCGTGGATCGCTGCGCAGCAGGGCGATGGCGGTCGAGCGGCGGCGCTCCAGCACCGCCCGGCTGCCTCCGGTGAGGACGCAGTGGACCGGCGGGAAGACCGGATAGCGCGAGCGCCAGAGGGGTTCACCGTCCCCGCCGGCCAGCCGGAACAGCTCCGGGTAGCGGGCCAACTCAGCGGCGAGTCGGTCGACGGTGAGGGTGGCGCGGTCGATCTCAAGGAAGCGCTGCTCGACCGCCACCCCGTCGCCATCGAGCCGCAGATAGGTGAGGACGGCGTCGGCGACCAGCGCCCGGCGGCGGCGACCCCGGCCGCGGGAGAGCGGGTGGGAGACCTCGTGGCGCCAGGCGAACGGCGCAACCGCCCGCGGCCTGGCGCCGGGGAGTTTTCGAGAAGGTCCACGTAAGAACAGGGGCGCGAGCCTTGAAAGTGGACAGACTTTTCTCCTCGATGGATCTTTCGGGCCATCACTGAGACAGTGGGCCGAGCGGCGAAAGTGGACAGACTTTTTCTTGCGCGAGGCCTTGTAGAAGCGCGGGCAAGGCACCGCGGCCGCTGCGGTCCGTGCCCGCTGACGAGGCAAGAGTTGCCTGGTCGTGAGCAGTGGAGCCTCGGCGCCGCACAGACGTGCCGCGGCGGGCTCTGGAGCGGGGATGCAAAGGAGGGCCTCACATAGCTACAGAGCAAGAAGGCCCGAAAGTGGACACCCCGCTTCTTCTCGATCGTCTTCCGCCTCATCACTACAACAGGGGCGCGAGCGGCGAAAGTGGCCCCCTTATGTGACGGCTCTGTGACGAAGTCGCGGCCAAGTACCGGATCGATACCGCGCGTTGTTGGCTGCCGCGCCGCGCGTAGGATCGGCGGATGCCACGAGCTGGCGGACCCGCAAGCAAGTACGGAAGCCGTTACGAGGACCGCTGGACCGCGCGATGCGCGATGCGAGTGCTGGGTGGCGAGGCAAAGGCCATCCAGCTGGAGGGGCCGAACTCCGAGATTGGCTTCGAGTTCTCCCTGGAGACGATCGGCGGCATTGAGTACCACCAGGTAAAGCGGCAGCGCGCGAAGGAGGGCGGGTGGACCTTGGCTGCGCTCGCCGAAGCCGGCGTGCTAGACAGCTTTCGCCTGAAGCTCGACGATCCTGCGGCAACGTGCGTGTTCGCGTCGACCCGCTCAGCCGACGCGTTGGACGAGCTTGCGGACTCCGCGATCAATACCGCAAGCTGGCCGATCCTTGAGCAGCGACTTGAGTCGCGCCTCAAGCTAAAAGGTCGTTTCGAAGAGCTATGCGAGTACTGGGACGCGTCGGAGGAATGGACGTGGGAGGCGTTGAGGCGGGTGCAGGTGGCGACGATCAGCGAGCGCCTCCTCGCTGATCAGATCTCGCTACAGGCGGAGCTCTACCTGCAAGGCCCGAGCGCCGTAGTACCCGCAGTGCTTATCGAAATCCTCCGCGACAAAGTTGATCAGCGCTTGGAGGCGGCAGACTTGCGGGCGGAGCTGGAGAGCCGGGAGATCGTCGCGCGGCGGCTGACGAAGACCGACGTGGCGCTAGAGATAAGTCGGGCAAACCAAAGCTTTACCCGATCGCGGCGGGCGACCCTGATAGCCGGAAAGCTGATCGAGCGGCCAGAGATTGATGCCCTGGAGCGCGCGTTGGCTGACGAGGAAATCGTCTTCCTGCACGGCGCAGCCGGTTCGGGAAAGAGCGATGTCTTGCTCGGACTGTGCGAGCGACTGCAGAAGTCAGGAGCGCCTTACCTGGCGCTCCGTCTCGATCGCCAAGCTCCTGCCCGCAACGCGCAGGAGCTTGGCGAAGGTATGGGTCTGAGCGGCTCGCCAGCGGCGGTTCTGGCTGCAGTCGCACAAGCTGATAGCGAGGGCTGTGGTTACCTGATCATCGACCAGCTTGATGCGTTGAGCACGACGTCAGGACGCAATCCTCGATTCTTCGAGGCAGTGGCGGAGACGATCGAGCTGGCGGTCTCCAGCTCGCAGATCAAGGTCGTGCTTGCCTGTCGCAGTTTCGATTCCGAGAATGACTCGCGGCTGCGTTCACTCGCCCTCCGAGACGGGCTGGAGAAACCGCGCGAAGTCGAGGTCGGCCCACTGGCGGCGGATGCCATCCAAGGCCTTCTCGCAGAGCTCGGGTATGAGGGCACGACGATCGGAAAGACGATGCGGCAACTGCCGCCGGTGCCTGTCTATTTGGCTATCGCAGCGGAGATCGCAAAGCAGGGGGGTCTCGACGAGGGGGTCGCCGGGCTGCAGTCGCTTTATGAGCGCTACTGGAGTGTCAAGGCCGAGGCAATCGCTTCCGACTTAGGACCCGCCAACGATTGGGTCGCGGCGCTGGAGGTGGTGGTCGACTGGATGAGCGAGAACCAAGCCCTAGCCGCGCCGATGGCCGTCCTCGACCGCCATCGAGAGGAGCGCCAGGCGATGGTTTCCAACGGCGTCCTGATCGAAGACCAAGGCCAGCTCGTGTTCTTTCACGAGACTTTCTTCGACTACGCCTTCGCTCGACGGTTCATCGGCCGCGGTCAGACGATCGAGGAGCTGCTCGCTGCCGACCAATTCCTCTTCCGCCGGGCGCAGGTACGGCAAATTCTCGAGTACGCGAGAGCGGCTGCACCGAGCCGCTACCTGGAGATCCTCAGCTTCCTTCTTAAGGACTCCTCGGTCCGCTTCCATCTGAAGGATCTGGTGATTGCTTGGCTCGGCGGCGTTAGCTCGCCGAGCGAGGTGGAGTGGCGGATTCTCGAGCCGCTGCTTGAGGACACCGAGGAGCCGCTTCACCAGCGCGCTTGGGGGGCAGTAACCGGATCTGCGTGGTTTGAGTTCATCGACTCCTCCGGGCATCTAAAGAAATGGCTTGAGGACGAGCGTCTCCGTGGCCAAGGACTGGCCAGCCTGCAGTGGGCCGCCCAGGGTAAGCCGAAGAGGCTCGCGGAACTACTCAATCCGCGACTCAAGGACCCAGAGTGGCAGCCGTGGATCGCCGAGATCTTGGTGCGTAGCAACCTCGACAGCCGAGAGCTGGTGGACTTGCAACTGGCTCTGATCAAAGGTGGGGCGGCCGGAGAGGGACAGTTTTGGTTCGGTGCAATGGGGCTTGAGGAGAGTCATCCCGACTGGTTCTTCGAGCTGCTTGGCGCCTATCTCGCCGATCGACTGCAGGCGGCAGAAGACGCGGAGGTAGCGAACCCATTTGCTACCGAGGCGGGAATTATCCCGACCTCATTACACATCGAAGAGCAGCTTTACATGGCGGCCGAGAAGGCACCTGGGGCTTTCGCGGATCACGTTTGGCCGGTCATCGCAGCGATGGTCAGACGGGCAGTGTCTAAGCATCAGGGGGAGGCCGGTGAGTTATTGCGGGATGACATCTGGGCCTACCGTCACTTCGGCGATATCTATGACCTACAGGACCATCTGCTGGCTGCCAGTGAGCGGGCGCTTGCGGAGTTGGCGCGCCACGACCCGGTTCGCTTTGAGGAGATACTGGTTGAACAGGCGGAGGCCGATACCGAGACGACGGTGGCGCTGATCTTCTGCGGGCTCGCCGGCAACCCCGAGCGTTTCGCCGACACTGCAATCGACTATCTGCTGGCCGACCCCCGGCGGCTGCGGGTGGGCTACTCAGACAGCTTTCATTGGGGCAGCCGAAAGCTTTTAGAGGCGGTCACCCCCTCGGCGTCCGAGGCGGCGCTGGCACGCCTGGAGCCTTTGCTGCTGGGTTACTACCCGGCTTGGGAGCGATCCGCGCCTGGGCACCGCGAGCGCGGCATGGCGCAGTTCACTTTGCTGGGGGGAGTCGCCGAGGAGCGTCGCTCTGAGGGGATGAGGAAGCGCTTCGCAGAATGGCAGCGCAAGTTCGGAATTGAGGACGGGAGTCCGCCTTTCGGGATTCAGGGTGGCGTCGTTGGATCGCCGATCGCGCCGGCCTCAGCAGAGAAGATGTCCGACCGGAACTGGCTGCGGGCGATAGAGACCTACAGCGACGATGATTTCGCCAGTCGGCGCGACTTCCTTTCCGGCGGTCCGCGTCAGCTGGCCGGGGTTCTGGAGAGCGAAGCTGAGCGCGATCCAGTGCGCTTCGCAGCGTTGGCAGCCGAGATGCCAGACGAGACGAATGTCGCCTACTTCGAAGCAATTCTTCGGGGGGTTGGAAAAAGCGAGGCCGATGTGCCCTTGGAGTTGGCCAAGGAACTAGTTTCACGCTGCCACCAACTTCCCGGAAGGCCTTGTGGACAGTGGATTTCCCATCCAATACGGCGCTACGCCGAAGAAGGAGTTCCGAAAGAGTTGCTTGGGATTCTCGCCTGGTATGCGACCGAAGGCGACGGCCGCTCCTCTGTCAGTGGGGGTCAGGCTAACGACCGGCGCGCACGGCAGATGCGAGGTCTTAACTCCGTGCGAGGGGGGGTGGCATATGAGATTTCGCGGCTCATCTACGCCAATGCGGCAAATGTCGCGCCACTTCGGACGGCGATAGAGAGACTGCTTGAAGATCCGCAGCCGGCGGTGAGGGAAATGGCACTCGAAATTCCGCTCGCCGAGCTGCGTCACGATGATGCCCTCGCACTTGAGTGGTTCCTCCGTGGAATCAGCGACACGCCGGACATCGTTCTTGACAGTGGGGGCGTCCACGAGTTCCTGCGCTACCGTGCGGCCCGCCATTTCGAGGTGCTTGGGCCGGTTATCGAGCGGATGCTCACTGCAAGCGAGCCGGGGGTGCGGACGGCGGGCGCCACTCAAGCGGCGTTGGCAGCTCTGGAGCTACCTGAGGCTGCGCCGTTGCTCAGGCGCTGCTTGGAGGGCGAGGCCGTTCTGCGCCTGGGAGTGGCCCGGGTGCTGGGCGCCAATGTCGCCAACGCCCGATACCGGGGACTTTGCCAAGACGCTTTGGTCGAGCTCTTCAACGACACTGATGCGGAGGTAAGGAAGGAGGCCGCGAAAGCGATCCGTCACCTGCGGTCCGGCGGATTGGGAGACCTTCAGGATCTGGGCCGCCTCTATTTGCGTAGCGCCGCCTTCCGGGATGATCCAGAGGCGATCATCTTCGCGATCGACGGCGATGAGGCCCCGCCGGTCGACCTTGCGCTGGAGGCTGTGGAGGCGGTGCTCGCCACCCTGCGCACGCCGGCGGACATGCGTACCCGAGACGCTTTGGTCGCCGGTGAGATTAACGGCCTACTAATGAAGATATATGCGAGTGCGCGGGGAGTAGAGACCAAGGACAGAGCGCTGGACCTCTTTGATGAGGCTCTGGGAGCCAATACTTTTGGTGCCTATCGCGAGTTGGAGAAGTTCGACCGTGAATAGCAGTGGGGAGAGCCATTTGAAGGAGGGGCAGCGAAGATGCCCGTAGATCACATCGAGCTCCTCCGATGGATGGCAGAGCGTGAACGGCGCGAGGGTCGTGGAATTGGGGGATCCGAGCTCCTGAGTGGCGCGAGTCACCTGGCAAGGAATGAGGTTGAGCCTTGGGAGGCGGTAACGCGCGCTGTCGAGCTGCTAGATGATATGGGTTGTCTGCTCTGGCGCCAAGGAACTGGTGCGCCGCGAGCGGCCGATGGTCTGATTCCGCGCGAAGCTTTGCAGCTCGTTGAGGAGATTCGGATTACCGCCAATGGCCAGGCGATTTGCCAGCACGCGGGCGGAGTCGGCACTACCCAAATCACGATCATCCAAGACTCGACGATCGGCCAGCTAGCGATGCGAGACAATGCGATCGGCGACATCAGGGCACTGATCACCGTTGCGAGGGAGCAACTTGAGGGGATGGATGCGCCCGAGGAGGTAAAGGATGAAGCGCGATCGATGCTTGAGCGCTTGCAAGGCGCCGCGGGAACGGTAGGAACGTCGGCGGCGGCGGCGTTAGCGAGCAGCGCGCTGCAGAGCGCGATCGGTCTGGGATAGGTAGCAAGCGGTTTGGCTGTACCCAGTGAGTCCGGTGCGCCGAAATAGAATCGCGCAAAGGCACTCCCTTGTTCGCTCGATGACGGTCGTTCCTCAGGGGTGTCGCTGATGATCGTTGACCTCCAGACGACAGCCCGCTGATCTTTCGGTAAGGATCTCGTGTATGTGGGGGCGAAAGCGGGCGCGAGAAAGGCGGGAACTAGATAACCACCGAGAACTCGTCAATATCGGAGAGCGACAGATCCACCTGTCACGTTCCGGCCTCCGCTGGCAGATCACCGCCGCGGCGATAGCCCTCCTCACCGCAGTCATCGCGCTCTTCGCTTGGCACCCGTGGGCGGGTGCTGGGTCTCCGCAATTGCACGCTCGAGTCAAGCTGGCGCTGGGCAGCCATGACGCTTACGTTCCTGCTCGACCCCAGGCGATCCCCCCGCCGCCTCCTTACTCTTCATCGACCAAGGAGAGTCGCTGCGAAGAGTGGTGGCGTAGCTGGTTCGGGCAACAGATGGCTGCTGAAGTCAATAGCCCTATCCTGGAAGTATCGGCACCACCTGGCGCTGCAGTCTCAGTTAACGGGGCAAGGGCCCATATTTTTAACTCCTTCAAGCCCGCTGCGATCACCAAGGTGCAGTGTGCCAGCGGCTATGGCCCGGAATTGGGAACTCTTCTGTACTTCAACATGGGGAAGCCGGAGGCAAGGCCAAAAATCGTGGCACCAGACGGACACGAGACCCCTCTAGCCATGCCAACCGCAGTGATCAACGTCGATCCCGGGGTGACTGAAGAGATCGCTCTTACGGCCCGCGGACCGGAACGACTGTACGAATGGGGAGCGGTCATCCATGTGGTGATCGACCAACATGAAGAAACGTTCGAAGTCGGAACTCCGCACCATCCTATTCGTAGTTGGCTGGGGGAGAAACCTAGGACCTTCTATATGTTTGATGAAAGAGCTTCTACTTGGGTCCCGGAGTGATGCCTACCACGAAAGAGATTCGAGCGGACCGGGATCACCGGGGTTGCGCTCGAAGGGGGTGAGCAGCTCTTTGTCGCTCCCATCTGGACGGATCTGGCCTACCGCATTCCTCTGTTCTAGGGTTTTGGTTATCTCCTTCTGAGTGACGAAGGCGATCCATTCTCCGTCCGGAGACCATGCGGGACTGTACGCATTCATAAGAATCTGACGCAACCTTCCTCCATTTGGAGTAGCCGCCCATATTCCGTTCTCAAGGTTGAGCCCCCCGGTGTTCGTGCAGAGAGCAAACGCTATCCATCGAGAATCTGGAGACCAAGTGGGAGAGTTGACACTGCAGGTATGGATAGTCCCGCGAAAGGCAATCGTCTGTCGCTTGGTCAAAACATTCACTACGTGTAATGAGGCGGGGTGGCCTGGTTCCGAATTGGTAGCGAAGGCGATCTTTGACCCGTCCGGCGAAACAGCAAGGGCATTGGCAATACCGTGGTCCCGGACAATGATGTGCCGGTCTCTGCCGTTGACCGTCATCGTCCAGATGCCAAAATCATCGGCGTAAGCAATGAGGGGGGGATGCCCACCGACACCAATGAATCGGACTTGGTCAAGGCCGTTAAAAGTCAGCTGCCTAGTAACAGTGCCGTTTCGGTTGGTGATCCATAGATCCTGGGTAGCCTGACCATCGGGCGTTTCGCCCCATCTTTTGAAGATTAGTTGTTTGTGCCCTGGAAGCCATCGCGGTTCCACCCCTTCGGTAACTTCCTCAACAGTTCCGTCGGATCGCAGAAGCACCACATGAGGGCAGCAGCGTTCGGCAGCAATCGGTGGTTGAGAGGGAGCTGCAGAGCCACCGCAGCCGACAGGCATCAGTCCCAAGAAGGACATCACTCCTACCAACATCGCCCGCCTGAACCACATGCAGCGAAACCTATGTCATTTCAAGGATTTGACGTAGGTACCTTTGGTGCATCGTCCTTTGACGCTGAGAGCTGTTCGAGCGTCTTTAGATCCTCTTCCAGCCGTTCCTTGAGCTTCTCCTGGAAGCGCTTGTCGGCACGGCGGGTGGCGATGTGCCTGTAGATGGCTGCCCGGATCGCTTCTGAGATCGATACTTCCTCGGCGCGGGCGAGGGCTTTCACTTCCGCCGCCAGCTCGTTAGGTAGGCGGAGACTCATCACCTTCGTCTGATCGTCGTTCATCGCTGGACCTCCGCTTCGCGCAGGCGCTGCAGGGCCGATGGGCTCGGCAGGTAGAAGTCGCCGTCGACCTGCCGGCCGGGGCGCCATTCCATGCCCTCCAGCAGCTCGCAGGGCGAGACGTTCGTGCCGGCAGCCAGCTTGAGGATCGTGTCGATGCGAGGCAGGGCCAAGCCGCGCTCCAGCTCGCTGACGTTCACGCGGTTCATGCCGACCAGGTCGGCCAGCCCCTGCTGGGAGAGGTCGGCCCGGCGGCGGCTGCGCTTCAGATTGATTCCGAAGCGCTCACCGAGCGGTGATTGATTGCGGCTCACCAGGATCGCCCCCTTGACGTATCGAGCCGCCAGCTCAATCCGGCCAGCAGCTCGCAGGGCGCCACTTCAACCGCCCCGGCGAGCTTGACGAGGGTGTCGAGGCGTGGGATGCGCCGGCCGTGTTCCACCAGGGCGACCTCGGTGCGGTGCAGGCCGGCCCGCTCGGCGGTGGCGGTCTGCGAGAGGCCGACATGCCCCCGCAGCTCGGTCAGGTTCTGGCCAAACTGGCGGCCGAGCGCCGCGGTCTGGGCATCTTTGTGGCGTCCCATCGCTCAGCCCCCCAGACCGAGGCTCGCCAGGACCCACGGGGTCTCTTTGACCAGCGCGGTCGCCTCGTAGAAGTGCTCGACCGAGCCGCGAGCCGCCTTTTCGTAGACGATCTCCAGGGCGCCGAGTTCCTTGAGGGTGCGGGCGTGGTAGCTGACGTTCGACAGCGGCTTCCTCATCACCAGCGCCAGTTCTTTGGGGCTGAGGCTCTCGCCCTCTTCGAGGTAGATCCGCAGGAGCCACCTGCGCAGCGGGTGGCGCAGGGCTTTCAGGAGCGCTTCTGGACTCGCTTCGCCGGCAGCCATCAGACGTCCATCAGGGTCGAGAAGTTGACGGCCGCTCGGGTGGGGCGGATGACGTCGCCGTTTTGATGGAGCAGGCCGCCGGCGATCAGGTCGCGGACAGCTCGCCTGATCGCGTCCTGCTCGACGTACTCGGTCGAGGCGACGGTGAGTTCGCGGATCAGCTCGTCGAGCGTCAGCGTCTCGGGATGGATGAAGAGGACCTCTCTTAAAACCCGCGCTTCGTCGCGGGCGTCTTCGTCGCCGGTCGTCAGGCGCCCACCGGCACCCAGACCCATAGGGTTCTCATTAGCCATGAGGAGCTCAGCCTCCTTGTGGTCAGGCCCTCGGTTGGCGTCGCAAGCGCCGCCGGGGGCCGCTTATGAAATGGGCGCCGACGCTAGCTCCACCGGGCCAAATTTCAAGGCGACTTTTTCGCGCGCCGTGGATCGGCGCCGTTGGCCGGTTTCCGCGGCCGCCGATTTTTGGCTTCAGGAGTGGCTTTGACCGCCGCTTCGATCGGCACGGCCAAGTCGCCTTTAAGGCCGAATCCCGCCCCCGCTATTTCACGAAAGCCCCGCAAATGCGGGGTTTTCGCGTTTATGGGGACGTAGACAATAGGCCGCAAAATGGCCCCTGGGGCAACGCCTGGGGCAACATGAGGTCCGAGAGAGGTCGATCCAGCCCTTGAAATCGGGCTGCCGGTCCACCTACCTTCGCCCGCGAGAAACGCGAATGAGCGAACCGCGGCGACGTTGGAGCACCCAGGGCCA
>DASTAR010000143.1:0-12475 GCA_035712505.1 Solirubrobacterales bacterium | reverse complement strand
CAGGGCCTTGGCCTGGGAGTAGTCGCCGCTGGTCGGTAGGGACGCCAGGTAGAGGAGGGCGCCGGCGCCTAGGGCGATCGGGATGGTGGGTTCGCGGCGGTTCAGCCACCAGGCGATCCCGATTAGGAGGGCGAGGATTGTGATTGCCCCCGCCAGCCACGGGAGGTGGGCGCCGCCGGCGGCATCTAGGCGGTAGTTGGCGGCGGGCCAGATGCCCAGGGCCTCGATCGGGGAGACGGGGCCGTAGGTGTTGGAGCCGGCTACTTTGTTGAAGCTGCTGCCGAAGCCGAAGGGGCCGACGGTCACGGCCAGGGCGATCCCGGCTAGGACGACCAGGGCGACGAGGGTCAGCGGGCGGAAGAGGAAGCGCAGCAGCGAGCGGGGCCGCAGTGCCGATCGTACCTCCGGTCGGGTGAGGCTCCAAAGGACGAGGGTGACCACTGGCCAGGCGACGCCGGCGAAGCTGTAGGAGAAGAAGATGCCGCCCATCAGGGACAAGGGCGGGAGGCAGGCAGCGAGGGGGGGTACCCCAGACACCACTCGCCGCGCTCGTGGTTGAGTGTCTGGGGTGCCCCCCCTCGCTGCCTGATCCGCAGGTATCCGAGCGGCATCCAGGGTGGTTAGCCAGATGGCGAAAGCCAGGACCAGGAGGGCCTCGGCCAGCTCCTTGAAGGCTGCCTGGGCGAAGTAGGAGGCTGCCAGGTAGGGGAGGGCGATCATGGAGGCCGCGATGGTTCGGCGGAGGGGGGTCATGCCTCGCAGGGCGCCCAGGGCGGTCAGGCCCGTCATCACCCCGATCGCGATGATCTCCCCGATGAAGGCCTGGGCGAGGTTGATCCCCGGAACGACCGCCGTCGCCACCGCCAGGCCGTGGGGGCCGAGGGGGTAGCCCGGATCGGGCGCCGGGCCGAAGCCGCTGCGCAGCCACTCGGCCCAGGCGAGGTGCAGCCCGAGGTCGTTGTTGAAGCCGACCCCGAGCAACCCCCAGCGGCCGCTGACAGCGAACGGGATCGACAGCGCGACGAGGACGACGAGCGCGACCGGCACCCCTTCACGCCAGGCCGGGAGGCGAGAGGCGAGGCGCCCCTCGGCGGACGGGGAGTGTCCGGCGAGGGACGCCTCGCCTCCCGTTGAAGGCCGCCGGAAAAGGTCGTCACCTCGCCAGACGACGGCGGCCGCGACCAGGATCAACGCGGCCAGCGCGAGCGTGGAAGAGGTTCCGTGCCCGGGCGCCCGTGCCACCAGGCCGGTCGCCGTCAGCACCGCCCCGAACCCGACCGCGGGCTCCAGCCACGTCCACTCACGCCTTCCCGCCAGCAGGAGGACGGCCCGGCCGACCAGCAGCGAGACGGCGCAGATCAGCGCCGCCGAGGCGTAGGTCCCGATCATCAGGGGTCGGAACTTATGGCAGCGGGCGCTTTCAGTACTTCTCGGCGGCGCGTTCGAGCGTCTCGCGCAGGTCCTCGCCGTGCAGCGGACGCTCGTGGCCGGCGCCGACGACGCGCGGTTCCAGCGCCGCCAGCTTGCGCACGGACTCCTTCGCCTTCGCGTGGTCCCAGGCCCAGGCGGGGTGGGGAACGCTCGCCTCGCCGTGCGGCAGCGGTTTCAGCCGCGCCGAGTCGACCATGTAGACGACGTCGCTGACCAGCGCGACCCGATCGCTCTCGCGCCAGAGCCCGATCAGCCCCGGGGCGTGCCCCGGGAAGTGCAGGACCTCGAAGCCGGCGACCTCGTCGCCTTCGATCACCGTGTCGGCGATCTTCACCGCGCCTCCGTCCCATCGTTTCAGCAGGAAGGGATAGAGCCAGCGCACCCAGGCCACCGGCAGCTGCGAGAGGTCCATGTACGGCGCGATCGCGGCGCCGCTCTCGGCGTCGGCCACTTCGTCGGGATGGCAGAGGACCGGCACGTCCATGTAGGGCGCCGTGCCGCGATGGTCGGCGTGGGCGTGCCCGAGCACCACCCGCTTCAGCCCGCCCAGCTCCGCCGCCGCGGCCTTCGCCTTCTTTCGCATCGCCTTGGTGCCGGCGTCGAACTGGACGACCCCGTCGCCGTCCTCGAGGAAGTAGATGTTCATCGCCCCGCGAAAATCGCCGCGCAGCAGCCAGACCCCGTCCGCGACCCTCTCCAATGCCATGCCGCACCTTAACGCGGTGCGCGCACGCCTTCGCGGTTTAGGGTCCAGGCCGTGCCCTTCGTCTGGAGAGCCTCGATCGTGATTCTCGTCGCCTGCCTCGTCGCGGCGATGGTGATCGGCATCGTCCGCCTCGTCGACACCCCGACCGAAATCCTCGGCGACGGCTTCCGCGGCTTACCGGCGAAACAACACGAATCGTCTGCGAAGCAGCGTTAGTATCGGCCCCGTCCAGCGACCGAAGGAGGCGCCGTGTTCAAACGCATCGTGGTGGGGACCGATGGCTCGGAGACTGCTGCGGAGGCGGTGCGGCAGGCGGTCGAGCTGGCCAAGCTGACCGGCGCCACCCTCAGCCTCGTCAGCGCCTACCAACCGGCCGCCGGGCGCCGGGTGAAGGCCGAGCAGGCGGAAGCGCCGGCCGACGTCCAGTACGAGATCGGGCCGCGCGAGGACGTCAACCTCGTCCTCGACGCCGCCGCTGCCGATGCCAAGCAACAGGGCGTCGAGGTCCAGACCCACCCGGTCGAGGCCGACCCCGCGGACGCCATCCTCAACGTCGCCGAAGAGACGAAGGCCGACCTGATCGTCGTCGGCAACAAAGGCATGACCGGCGCCCGCCGCTACCTGCTGGGCAGCGTCCCGAACAACGTCTCCCACCACGCTCCATGCTCAGTGATGATCGTGCGCACCACCTAAGGGCGTCTGACGCGGCGCATATCGGCGTCCTCGTCCGGTCATGTGCAGAGCACACTCCCTCCCTGCGTCCTTGATCTGCTTGGTCAGACGCCCTTATGAGGCGCGCTTCAGGGGTTGGTGGCCTTGCCGACGTCTAGTAGTCCGGCACCCTGCTGAGGCGCGGGGAGGCCGAGGTCGCGGGCGGTCTGGCGCAGGCGTTTGGTCACCTGGTCGACGCGGAGGCGGGGCTCGAGCCTGGGGTTGACCGCCTTGCTCGCGAGAACCAGCGCGGCGGCGCCGGAGACGTGGGCCGCCGCCATCGAGGTGCCGACGTAGGTGGCCGGGATCGCGAATTCAGCGGTGGTGCCAGGGCGCAGGGTCACCTGGTAGATCGGGCGCGAGGAGACCGAGGGGCAGCCGGCGCGGGGGACCCCGCCGCCCGGAGCGACCAGATCGATCGAGCCGCCGGCCAGCGAGTAGTAACCGAGGCAGCCGCCCTCGGTGGTGCCGCCGACGCCGATCACCCGCGGTCCCGTCGCCGGCTCCGACACGCAGCCCTCGGAGCCGAGGTTGCCGCCCGAGGCGACGGTGACGACCCCGGCCAGGTAGGCCTGCCGCAGCGCTTCGTCAACCACCGGAACCCGCTTGCCGCAGGGGAAGTTGAAGCTCATGTTGATCACGTCGGCGTGGTGGGCGACGGCGAAGCGGATGCCGCGGGCGATCGCCAGGGCGTTGCCCCGTCCCTGCTGGTCGAGCACCCGGACCGGCATCAGCTTCGCCCCGTAAGCGAGGCCGGTCAGCCCGAAGCCGTTGCCCGTCTTCTCGGCGATCGTGCCGGCGACATGGGTGCCGTGGCCGTTCTGGTCGAGCGGCAGGCGGTCGTGGCTGACGAAGTCGTAGCCCGGGACGAACTGGTGGGGCCCGAAGTCGGGGCTGCGGCGGTACGCGCTCCCGTAGGAGCGGTAGGCGATGCCGCTGTCGAGCACGGCGACGACGATTCCGGCTGCGCCGGGCCGCCCGGCTTCGATCAGGTTGCGCCACGCGTCAGGGGCGTCGATACCGCCCGGAGAGATCGGCAGCGCCGCCGTTTCGGGACCTTCGGGGGCGAGGAAGTTCCACTGTTTGTAGGCCCACTTGCCGAATTCGCCGGCGGTGGCCGCCGTCGCTTCTATGGATCCCGAGTCGTCGGGGTCGAAGGGCGCACCTTCGACCGCCGAAGCGGTGGCGATGTAGTTCGGCTCGGCGTAGGCGACCCGGGGGTTCTGTCGCAGAATCGCCGCCGCCCGCCTGACGCCGGTTCCGGGGGGAAGCGGGAGGGCTCGGTCCAGCCGCCGCCCCTCGAACTTGACGAGCAGCTGCCGGGGGGCGAACCCGTGGGCTGGCGCCGCCGCAGCCCGACCCGCCTGAGCGCTGGCCGGCAAGGCGAGGAGGACCAGCACCACGGGCAGGAGGGTTCGCAGAAGTCGTCTCATCTTCGGTCAGGTCGCTCGCCGCACTCCGCGTCCGGCCGGCATCCTCTGGAACACCGCACTGCTGCGGAAGTTGTCGGCGGACATACTCCCCGATCGTGAATGTCGGCAGGTTCCATGCGCCCGGCGGCGCCTTCCACGAAGAGGCGATGGGGGCCGCCCTCGAGGAGGCGCGGCAGGCCGAGCGCCGCGGCGACGTCCCGATCGGCGCCGCGATCTACCGCGACGGCGAGCTGCTGGCGCGGGCGGGGAACGAGCGCGAGTTGCGGAGGGACCCGACCGCCCACGCCGAGGTGCTGGCTATCCGCGCAGCCGCCGAGCGCCTCGGCGGCTGGCGGCTGCCCGGCACGACTCTCTACGTGACCCTCGAGCCCTGCGCGATGTGCGCCGGCGCGATCGTCCTCGCCCGCATCCCCAGCGTCGTCTTCGGCGCCCCGGACCCGAAGGCAGGCGCCGCCGGCAGCGTTCTCGACATCCTCGCCGAGCCCGCGCTCAACCATCGCCCGGAGGTGATCCGCGGCGTGCGTGAAGAGGAATGCGCCGCCGTGCTCCGCGAGTTCTTTGCCACAAAGCGATCCTCGCCGCCGTAGAGCAAGCCGCAAGTGGAGAGTTAACCCCGCTATAGACGGATTAACTCTCCAAACGCCGGTGCCGGGCATTTCCGGCGCGATGAGGGGGACGCGGGTTGTGGCGCGATGGTGGGGGACCACGCGGTTGCGGCGCGAGTTCGGGCGACAAGCTCGAACCCTGCTGCAGACGGAGAGGGTGGGATTCGAACCCACGAGGCGGGTTAACCCCGCCCACGCGATTTCCAATCGCGCTCCTTAAGCCACTCGGACACCTCTCCGGGTCTCCACAGGGTATTCGCTCGCCTTCGAATGGCTTGCCCCGGTACGCAACGGCTGCATGTTGCGGCAGATACTTCCTAAGGAACGTGGTGAGTATTTGAGGAAAACTCTATACTCAGAGACGTAATGGAGTGTCTGGCTCGAGCTTCGTTACATGCGAGAGGGCCGGCATTTCTTGGCCGATGATGCCGGTCCTCTCCTCCCACGGCGCACGTTCAAAGAACTGCCGCGTTGGAAAAGGATAGCGGTCTAAGCCTGCCGCAGGGCCTGAACCGAAGGCCGCAGCGGTACCGGCACCGGCTCGCGGACCTCGTCGAGCGAGACGACGATCGCCTCCTCGTCGGAGAAGGGGGTGGTCGGTCGATGGCCACGGAGCCGCTCGTGCGTGCAGACGACGTAGCACCACTCCATCAGGCGCAGCCGCGCCTCGGGATCGATCTCGAGGATCGTGGCGCCGATCAGGTGCCTGCCGTCCGCCTCGCGGCAGGTCCGTACCTGGACCTTGGCGGCGACCTCGTGCGTCTCGCCCCCCGCGTCGGACAGCTGCAGGAGGACGGAAGGTTCGCTGCCGAGCTCCAGCGGTGCCTCGGCGACGAGGCCGACGCCGGCGGCCGAGGCGTCGACGAGGCGCGCCGGGGTGTGCGCTTCGGCGCCGTAGACGTGCGCCTCGGCATCGCCCTCGAAGCGGTAGACGAGGCGGCGCTGGCGCCGGCGCATCACCGCCGAGCTGGTTTCGAGCAGCCGCCGCAGCTCGTATAGGCCGAGCAGCGGTACCACCACGGCGGCTATCCCCGGCAGGTCGGGAAGCGGCCCGACCCCGGCCAGGTCGAGCAGGCGCATCAGCGTTCCCGTCGCCAGCAGGACCGTGCAGAAGAGGACCAGGTGGAGCTTGCGCAGCGAGTCGAAGCCGCCGCCGTCGCGGCCTTGCTTCGGCGTCACCTTGAAGGCGGTCCTGCCGGGGCGGACGGCGCAGCGCAGCGCCCGGGTGTAGATCTCCATCGTCAGCAGCTCGTAGTGGGCGCTCTCGGGGACGCGCATGTAACCGCGGGCCAGCGCCGCGCCGGCGCTGAAGTTGAGGGCGACCGAGGGCAGCCAGAGCGCCGCCAGCGCGGCGACGCTGATCTTCATCGGCAGCGCCCCGGTCCAGAGCACCGCCCCGAGGGTGAGCAGGAGCAGCAGCCGCATCGGCGGCGCCAGGTAGGCGAACAGGCTGGCGAGGAACGAGAGCCGCTGCTTCACGCTCAACGTCCGCGCCCGCAGCGGCGACTCCGGCAGGGTGAAGACGGCGAGGTTGCCGCGCGCCCAGCGGTCGCGCTGCAGCAGGTAGCCGTCGAGGTCGTGCGGCGCCAGGCCCTGGACCAGGACCTCGTCGTGGTAGCGCGTGCGCCAGCCGTGGCGCAGCAGCCGGATCGTCGTGTGGAAGTCCTCGGCGATCGTCTCGGTGGCGACGCCGCCGATCTCCAGCAGGGCATGGCGGTTGATCAGCGCCGCCGAGCCGCACCAGTAGGCGGCGCCGTGGCGGTCCTTGCCGGGGCAGACGACCCGGTAGAACAGCGACTGCTCGTGGCGGCCGACGCGGTAGTGCTGGACCGAGTCGTGGTTGAAGAAGTCGTGCGGGGTCTGCACGATGGCCATCCGCTCGTCGTCGAAGTAGCCGACCAGGGCGTCGAGCGCATCGGGCAAGGGCACGTGGTCGGCGTCGAGGATGAAGACGAGGTCGCCCTCGGTCCGCGGCAGTGCCGCGTTGAGGTTGCCGGCCTTGGCGTGCGAGTTGTCTTCGCGGGCGAGGTAGCGGGCGCCGGCGAGCTCGGCCAGCTCCTTCATCTCGGGACGGCGCCCGTCGTCGAGGAGGTAGGTGGTATGCGGATAGGTGAGCGCGCGGCAGCCGGCGAGGGTCGCCATCACCACCTCGGTCGGCTCGTCGTAGGTGCAGACGTAGACGTCGACCATGCGGCCCGGGGTCGTCGCGGGCCGCGGCGAGGGCGGCCGCGACCAGGAGAACCAGGTGAGGATGGCGAGCGCGTAGAGCCCGTAGACCTCCGTCGCCAGCAGCATCGCGAAGACGATTGGGTTGGCGCCTTCGCCGCTCCAGCCGACGCGCCAGGTGAGGTAGCCGACCCCCCAGACCAGGGCAAGCAGCGCCAGCGCCCGCAGCAGCCGCGGCCGCTGGTCGAAGAACTGCCCAAGCCTGGTCTGCTCGTCGCTCGCCACACGGCTTCTTCGGCGAAGGCCGCGAAACCCTTAAGCCGGACAGCCTCCTTGCGCTGCGGCGCCTCCCTAGAATCCTCTACTCCACGGAGGGGTGCCGGAGCGGTTGAACGGGGCGGTCTCGAAAACCGTTGGCCCTCGTAAGGGGGCTCGTGGGTTCGAATCCCACCCCCTCCGCTTTGTAGAGCCGGATTCAGGTGCTTAGCAGGCGTTCTGTTGGAGGAAGCCGAAAACGGAAAAACCGTGCTCGCCGGGCCGATCGGCCGCTCTCAAGCGGCTCGTCACGATTTCTTTCGTTCTCTCGACGCTAGGACACGTAGGCCTTGCGCACCATGGCGGCCGTCCATCGGTTCGTGCCGTGTGCGGGGGGAACACCCTTGCGGTTCAGGAACTCGGCGATGTCGGCGAGGGACTTTCCCTTCGCGAGCTGCGTCCGGACTTGCGCCCGCCAGCCCCAGTCCCGCTTGTTGCACCAGGAGTGGGAGAGTCGAACGTTCTCGGCGACGAACCTACCGCCATCCGATCTGAGCCTCGGGTAGTGGTCGCGCGAGGGCGTCCACTTGTCGCCCGGGGTCCCGACCGGATCGAAAGCGCCACGCCCCTGGTGGTGGTAGCACTGCGGCATCTCGCACCTCAGGGCGAGGAGCTGGCCGCGCTCGGCCATCCGCACGAGGACATTTGCATTTTTCACGCCGAGCTCGCGGAGTTGGTCCGCGACCGGTTTGTCTGCCATGCGGCGATCCTGACATAACTGCTCTCGCGTGAAATCGGAACCGCTGCCCCGATGGTTTAGGCAGCCGCGGGGGACCGTGGCCAGGCGCCTGACCGGACGCGTTCGTAAAGCGTGTCGGGAGCAAGATCGGCACCGCCGGCCCAGACAACCGTCCCAGTTTCCGAGTCGACTGAGACCTTGGCAAAGCCCTCAGGCGTGCGAGCATCCTCGAACACGGGGCCGTGCATGCGGTCGAGCACGTCGACCTCGCCGCTCAGTCCGTCTGCGAAGGTCAGCCGGACGACGCCGTGGCGAACGACCTCTGCGGCGGTGATGTCGGGGGTTAGGCGGTTCATCGCAATGGCTCGATCTCCAGAAGTGTCTCACCAGCTCGCGCGCGGCGCCAGTTCTCTTCCAGCTCCGTTTGATGAAGCTCAGCCCAGGCGAGGACGAATCGCAGCTGCCTTCGACCCAGATTGCTGTCCATGACCTCCAAATTGTCGATCCGGATCTTGGCTTCTCCTTCGGCATGACGGGCATGGAAGTGCGGGAAGCCGTGATCGTCGAAGAACATGACGATTACGATCCCGAAGAAGCGGCTGATGGTCGGCATGTCGCGAATCATGCCGTGACCAGCGGCGGTTCAAACGAAGACCAAAGGTTTCGGCATCGCGGTCCCCCCGGTACCTTCTTGCAGCATGAGGCGGTCTCGAAAACCGTTGGCCCTCGTAAGGGGGCTCGTGGGTTCGAATCCCACCCCCTCCGCTACTCGGGTCGGCGAGGACGACGCAGGAATCGCGGCGGCCCCGAGAAGCTGAGGGGCGTGATTCGGCGTCCAGGTCACCCTGGGGGGCGCCGGACGGGAAACGAGCCCGCTCGGGACCGCTGCAGGAGATTGCAGCTTGACCTTGCAGGGGTTTTGGGTACGAACGGGGTAGTGGGTTGGACTGGCTGGCCAGCAGGCCAACGGTTTATGCCACGTTTAGAGCGAAGAAGTCACCGTCTGCAGCCCGAAATCCCGGTGTACTTCGTGTCCAATTTTAGTACTCTGGATCTAGTTGACCGCGAATGCTTCACCCGCTGCCTCATGACCCTCGTAAGGAAGGACCACGAAGTACATCAGCGAGGGAAGGAGGGCCTCGAGCTGGTCGTACTCCTGCTTGCAGAGGCGGGAGTAGAGGAGGGATTCGACACCGCCGACGATGCCCGAAGCGGTGACTGCGGTCCGGGGCGCCGGGGCGGAGAGCAGCTCCCGGGCCTCTTCGTCGAGGCACCGCGCGAAGTCGTCCAAGAGGTCAACGCGCCGTCGCACGGCCGTTTCGCTTGCCGCCCGCGCCTCGACCACGAGGGTGCGGGCGGTGTCTGGTTCCTGCCGGGCGAAGCCCAGCAGGGCTTCGAGGCCGCAGCGCACCCGATCGCGCCAGACGTCCCCTCCATCGCGAACGGCGGCGTGGACCAGCTTCCGCAGCCGCTCGGCGCTGGAGTCGAAGGCGGCGAGGAAGCAGTCCTCTTTGTTCGAGAAGTGCTCGTAGAAGGTGGGGCGGGAGACGCCGGCCCGGTCGATCACGTCCTGGACGTTGGTTTCCAGATAGCCGAGCTCGGCGGCCGCGCTGAGCATGGCGCCGAGAAGGCGCTCACGCTGGATCGCCCTGATCAGCTCGGGCGGAAGGCGTCGCACTCCGGAGGGGAACTTGCCACTGCTGTTGGCAAGCAGCTCGAGCGCCGCCTCGACCTGCTCGGGGGGCCAATCGTCACCGACTGCGGCGAGGAGGGTCTCTTGGCTCAGCTGGATTCGCTCGAAGGGCACCGGGGAACTCACAAGTTTCCATTAAAAACAACGCAAGTTTTCTCACGGTACCAAAACAATGGTGCGCAAGAAGCGCCATTGGGGACCGTCTCTGTTCCTCGAGAAGCCGGTTCGGCACGAAGGGAGCGCCTCCGATGAGCGCGAGGCCGGAGTTGCCGCGCGAGTTCGTCGCCGGCCACAAGCGGCGGCGGATGATGGACGCGATCGCCGAGCTGAGCGCCGAACAGGGCTACGAGGCGACGAAGATCGCCGACATCGTGCGGCGGGCCGCCGTGGCGCGGAAGACCCTCTACGACAACTTCGACGGCAAGGAGGACCTCTTCCTCTCGGCCGTCGACGCGACCTTGGGCGAAATGCGGGTGGTCGTCGAAGAAGCATGCGAACGCAACACGTCGCCCGAGGACCAGATCGTCGCCGGGCTCGAGGCGCTGCTCGAGTTCATCGCCGACCACCCTGCGGCCGCCCGTATGTGCATGGTCGAGTCGATCTCCGCGACCCGCAGCTCCGCCCGTCTGTACGACGCCGGGATGCGCGATTTCGTCCATCTGCTCCGCGAGAGCGCCCTCGACAGCAGCGATCTTCCGGAGACGATCGAGGAGTCGCTGGTGGGCGGGGCGGCCTGGATCCTTCAGCAGCAGATCCGCCGGGGCGAAGCCGAGCGGGTGGGCGAGTTGCTGCCCGAACTGTCGCAATTCGTCCTATCGCCGTACCTCGGTGTAGGCAAACCGCGGGAGGCCGCGCGGCGAAAGTAACAGTACGGTGGCAGACTTCATTGCCGAATGGACCGGCTACCACGGGGACGTCACGGGCTTTCGCCCGAGTTCGTCGCGCGCAACCAGCGCGAGCGGCTGATCGCGGGTCTGACCCAGGCTCTCTACGAGGTCGGCTATCAAAAAACCACTGTGTCACTCATCGGCCAGCGCGCTGCAGTGTCGAAGAGTGACTTCTACAAGCACTTCGAAAGTAAGGATGACTGTTTCATCGTCGCCTATGACGCGGCCGTCGGGCGGACGCGCGACTGCGTCGTCGATGCATGCGACGCCGCCGCGGGCGAGCCGTGGCCGCCTCGCGTCGGTGCTGCGCTCGCTGCCCTGCTGAAGCTCCTCACCGCCGAGCCGGCGCTGGCGAGCATCGTCCTGGTCGAAGGGCTGCGGGCGGGCCGGGGCGTCTACGACCGCTACCAGGCAGGGATCGAGTCCTTCGTCGTCCTCCTGCGCGACGGGGCCCCGAAGGCGCCGGGTCGAAGGGATGTGCCGGAAGCCACCGACGAGGCGGTGGTGGGCGGCGTCGCCTCGATGCTCGGCCGCCGCGTGCTGGCCGGAGAAGCCGAGCAGTTGGATCAGCTATTTCCGGAGATTCTCGAGTTCGTCCTCTCCGCCTACCTCGGTGTGGAGGAGGCGCGGCGAATAATCTCCGCGGGATGAGCGATGCGACGACCGGCGTCCTCCCTTCGCAGGCGCTGAACAAGGCGATCGAGTCGGAGTGGGTGAGCTCGGGGGACTACCGGATCCGGCCGGAGGCGGTGCAGCCGGCGAGCATCGACCTGAGGCTCGGCGACTTCGCCTGGGCGCTGCGCTGCTCCTTCCTCCCCGACGTCGAGTCGACGGTCGAGGAAAAGATCGACGGCCTGGCGTTTCAGCGCGTCGACCTGCGCGACGGCGCGGTGCTGGAGCGGGACCGTCCCTACCTGGTGCCGCTGCTCGAGGAGCTGAGCCTGCCCGACGACGTGCGGGGGAAGGCGAACCCGAAGAGCTCGACCGGGCGCCTGGACGTGTTCACCCGCGTGATCACCGATCGCCATCACCGCTTCGACGACATCCGCAGCGGATACCGGGGCAAGCTCTACCTGGAGATCGTGCCGCGGTCGTTTGCGATCCAGGTGAAGGCGGGTCTGTCGCTGAACCAGCTGCGGCTCTCGCGCGGCGACGTGCGCCTCTCCGACGACGACATCCGCGGCCTCCAGGACGAGTTCCCGCTGCTCTACCTCGATTCGCATGCCCTGCGCCAGTCGGAGATGGCCGTCGCCGACGGTCTCTTCCTCAGCCTCGACCTCTCCGGCCCCACCGATCGGGTGGTCGGCTACCGGGCGAAGAAGAACAGCCTTCCGGTCGACCTCTCGCGAATTCGCGCCTACCGCTGGACCGACTACTGGGACCCGGTCTATCCCGAGCCCGGCGGGCGGGTGGTGCTGGAGCCGGAGATCTTCTACCTGCTGCTCTCGGCCGAGGGGGTCTGCATCCCGCCGCAGATCGCGGCGGAGATGATGGCCTACGACCCGACGGCGGGGGAGCTGCGCACCCACTACGCCGGCTTCTTCGATCCCGGCTTCGGCTATGACCCCGAGGGGGGTCGCCACGGCAGTCGCGCCGCGCTCGAGGTCCGGGCGCGCGACGTCTCCTTCATGGTCGAGCACCGCCAGCCGGTCTGCAAGCTGGGCCTGGAGCGGATGTCGGCGCCGGCCGAGAGCCTCTACGGCGCCGGCCTCGGCTCGAACTACCAGGGCCAGGTGACGATGCTCTCCAAGCACTTCGAAGAGCAGACCGCCGGCGTCTAGGCGGTGGCGGGTTCGTCGTCGAGTTCGCGACGACGGTCGCGGATCCGCTTGCGACGGGAGAGCAGCTC
>DASTAR010000142.1:0-26646 GCA_035712505.1 Solirubrobacterales bacterium | reverse complement strand
CCGAAGGCGTCCGGTAGGGGTCACCCCCCGGACCCCACCACCGCCCACTGCTATTCGACGATCAACGTGAAGGTGCCTTCGTTGTTTTCGGTCAGGTGCTCGCCCGGGACCGCTTCGACTTCCACTTCGAGCGTCACTTCGCCGCTGGGGGTCGGGGTGAGCGGGATCGTCGCCGTTCCCGTTTCGCCCACCGGGAGTTCGTCGATTTCTCCCTTGATCGTGTTCCCTTCCACCGTGACGGCAACGGTGACGCCGTTCTCGGTCGATTCGCCCTGGTTGGTGACCTGCACTTCCAGTTCCACGCCTTCTTCGCCGCTTACGGTGGCGGGAGCGCCTTCGGCCACTTCGGTCCCGTTGACGATCACCCCCGCGAGTTCGGTCCCATGCACACCCGGCGTCGCCGCGCCGCCGCCGCTGATCGCCCCGAGCGCTTCGCTGACCGTGCTTTCTTCGAGCCATTTTTCGTCTGGCAGGACGGCGCTCTTCGGCAGGTCGTCGCCGGAGATCCCGTTGTTGCTCAAGACCCCGTCGACTTCCGGCCTGGCCACCGTTTCGTAGACGATGTCGCCGGCCAGCAGCTTCTGCATCTGCTTGGCGATCCCCGCCGTCGCCTTCTCGGCGCCGGCGTCGCCGAGCGCAGTCGGCATCTTTTCGGCGATTTCGTCCATCGCGTTCGCGCGCAGCTCGTAGACCAGTTCGAGGTTGCCCTGCGCCTGCTTCATGTCGCCCGGCGCGCCCAGCTCTTCGACTCGCGAGCGGTAGCTGTCCATGGCGCTGCGGTCGGCTTCGACTTCGCTGACGAACTGGGTGACCGAGGCGTTGCCCGGGCTTTCGAGCTTGCCGAAGAAGCGTTTGCTCGTCTGTTCGGTCCCTTCGACGATCTCGGCGACCTTGCGCGCGTAATCGCTCAGTTCCGAGTGGGCGCGGGCGTCGAGGCAGCCCTTCACGCCGAGCACGATCAGGATCAGCAGCAGCAGGCCGCCGCCGAGGGCCAGTGCCCGCCGCAGCATGATCTGCTGGCGTTCGGGGCGACGTCTGGAGCGCTCGCGCCGGGGCGGGCGTCGTGAGGCGAAGTCCTCCACGGGGCCGAGAGTATGAACATCGCAGTGGCCGGCGCGCCACTTGCTCCCGCAAACGGTGGGTTTTTCCCAGTCTCAGCGCAGGAAACCGGGGCGCCGGAGCGAAGTGTGATGCCGCGATGGTTGGCTCGCTCGTGCTCAACCGGTTCCTGATCGAGCGCCGCATCGGCAGCGGCGGCTTCGGCGTCGTCTACGAGGCCTGGGACGGCCGCCTCGAGCGCCCGGTCGCGGTGAAGGCGATCGAGCAGCGGGGGGAGGCCGGCCGCCGGGTCCTGCGCGAGGCCCAGGCCGCGGCCCGGCTCAACCACCCCGGCATCGTCACCCTCTACGAGATGGGGGAGGAGGACGGCAACGCCCTGCTGGTGACCGAGCTGGTCGAGGGCTCGACCCTCGCCCGCCTCGCCCACGACGGCGAGCTCTCCGACCGCGAGATCGGCGAGATCGGTGCCGACCTCTGCGAGGCCCTCGACCACGCCCACTCCCGCGGCGTCGTCCATCGCGACATCAAGCCGCAGAACGTGCAGGTGATCGAGGACGCCGAACCGCGGGCGAAGCTGATGGACTTCGGCGTCGCCCACCTCGCTGACGACTCGCCCCTGACCGCGGCCGGCGACGTCGTCGGGACCCTCGCCTACATGTCGCCCGAGCAGGCCGAGGGGAAGCCGGCCGGCCCCGAGGCCGACGTCTACTCGCTCGCCCTCACCCTTTACGAGTGCTGGAGCGGCGAGAACCCGCATCGCCGGGCGACCCCGGCCGCCACCGCCCGCGCAATCGGCGGCCGCGCCCGGCCGCTGCGGCGCCTGCGCCCCGACCTGCCGCGGGAGCTCACTGCCGCCGTCGACGCCTGCCTGGCACCGCGGCCGAACCACCGTCCCTCCCTGGAGCAGCTCGGCACCGCCATCGAGGACTCGCTCGAGGCGCTCGCCGACCACCTGCCGGAGCGCCGCGGCCATTTCGTCAGCCGGATCGGGGCCCTTGCCGCCGCGGTCACCCTCGGAGGCTTTCTGGCTCTCCACGGAGCGGCGCTCCCTTAGCTGCCGTCCAGAGTCGATCCCTAGGATTCCGCCATCGGCGCTCTGAGTCGAATCGAGTCGATGTTCGAAGGCCTCGTCGAGGGGGTCTTCAGCCGTGCCTTCAGCTCCGAGGTGCAGCCGGTCGAACTGGCGCGCAAGCTCGCCAAGGAAATGGACGCGCACAAGACGGCCTCGGTCCAGCGCGTCTACGTCCCCAACGAGTACACGGTCTTCCTCTCGCGCCAGGACCGCGGCAAGCTCGAAGGCTACGAGCGTTCGCTGGAGCAGGAGCTCTCGGGCTACCTGCTCGAGCACGCCCGCCGGCGCGGCTACGACCTCCTGACCCGGCCGCAGGTGGAGTTCGAGACCGACGAGCGGCTGCGGCTCGGCGAGTTCGGGATCCAGGCGCGGCTGGTGAAGCCGCCGGCGCACGAGGGCGCCGCGCCCGAACAGGGGGAAGAGGGCCACACGATGGTCTACTCGGCTGTCCGCGAGCGCGACCGCAACCGTCCGAAACGGCCCGAGCAGGCGGTCGGGGCCCTGGTCTCGACCCGGGCGGTCGTCTCGCTGTCCGATCGCCGCTACGTCCTCGACGGCCCGGTGGCGACGATCGGTCGCTCGAAGTCGGCCGAGTGCGTGCTTTCCGACCCCAACGTCAGCCGCCGCCACGCCGAGCTGCGGCGCGACGAGAGCGGCGACTGGCAGATCGTCGACCTCGGCTCCACCAACGGGATCAAGGTCAACGGCCGCCGCGTTCCCTCCACCCGGCTCAGCCCCGGCGACCAGATCACCCTGGGCACCACCACGTTCACCTTCGACATCGAGCAGTAGCGGCTTCTGCCGCCGCCATTAAGGTCTCTGGCGCGTGAGCTACGACCCTGTCTCAGTCGCTCTCAAATTCGGCTTCCTCGCCGTCCTCTACCTCTTCGTGCTGGTCATCGCGCGGAGCGCCCTCAAGGACCTGCGCCGGACGACCGCGCCGGCCCCCGACGCCACCGGCTTCCACGCCGTGCCCGCCTTCAGCGAGGCGCCGCGCCGAGGGCCGGACGGCTGGCTCGTGGTCGAGCGCGGCGGCGGTCTCGACCGCGGCCAGCGCTTCGATCTGATCGGGGGGCTGTCGGTCGGCCGCTCCAAGGAGTCCGACGTGCAGATCGACGACCGCTACGCATCCAGCCTCCACGCCCGAGTCTTCTCCCGCGAGGGCAGGTTCTACGTCGAGGACATGAACTCGACCAACGGGACCCTGCTGAACGGCGCCACCCTGCAGGGGGAGGCGGAGCTGATCGATGGCGACGCCGTGCAGATCGGGGACACGGTCTTCCGCCTCGAGGTTGGGTGACGCGTGAGCCTGCGGATCGCCGAGGAAGCCGTACGCACCGACACCGGGCGCCAGCGCAACGCCAACGAGGACTCGCTCTTCGTCGACGCGCCGCTCTTCGTCGTCGCCGACGGTATGGGCGGAGCGCAGGCCGGCGAGGTCGCCTCCCGGGCGGCTGCCGAGTCCTTCGCCCAGAACCTGCCGCCGGCGCCGCCGGAGAAGTTGCTGGAGGAGACGATCGAGGGCGCGAACCGGACGATCCACGAGCTCGCCCGGAAGGATCCGAGCCTGGCCGGAATGGGGACGACGACGACCGCCGCCCTGGTCGATCTCGACGGCGAAGAGGTGGCGATCGGCCACGTCGGCGATAGCCGCGCCTACCGGCTTCGGGCGGGCAGGCTCGAGCAGCTGACCCGCGACCACTCGCTGGTCGAGGAGATGCGGCGCAAAGGGCAGCTGACCGACGCCCAGGCCGAGGACCACCCGCAGCGCTCGATCATCACCCGCGCGCTCGGTCCCGAACCGGAGGTCGAAGTCGACCTGCAGACCGTCCCCGCGCAGGCCGGCGACGTCTTCCTGATCTGCTCCGACGGGCTGACGACGATGCTGGACGACGAGAGGATCGCCCACGTCCTCGGCCGCGCGACCTCGCTGCGCAGCGCGGTGCGGGCGCTGGTCGACGAAGCCAACCGGGCGGGCGGGCGCGACAACATCACCGTCGTCCTCTTCCGCGTGGAGGACGCGGACAGCGCCGACGGGACGGCGAGCCCGAGCAGGGAGGGTGCGACGCTGATCGGCGGCGACGCCGAGTCCGCCGGCTTGACCGCCACGGAGGTCCGCAAACGCGCCGCCGCCGAGGCGGCGCGCAGGCGCCGCGAGGAGATCGAGGCGCGCCCGCGCGCCCGTCGGCTGCGCACCGCGCTGAAGGTGCTGGTGCCGCTGCTCCTGGTCGCCGCGATCCTCGCCGGCGCCTGGTACGCCAACCGCCAGATCTGGTTCCTCGGCACCGACGGCGCCGGCCGGGTCGCCCTCTATCGCGGTGCCCCCTACGAACTGCCCTTCGGGATCCAGCTCTATAGCGAGCGCTACTCGAGCCCGGTCCAGACGGAATCGCTGCCGGCCCGGCGCAAGGACGCGGTCACCGGGCACGACCTGCGCTCGCGCGGCGACGCCGTCTCCCTGCTCGAAGAAATCGAAAAGACCGCGGGGCTTCGTTGAGGTCCGCTAGGAACCGGGAGCTCTTCGCCCTGGTTCCGGTCGCGGTGCTGCTGACGGCCGGCTTCGCCGCGGTCTTCGCCCAGGAGAACGCGAAGCTCGGCAACCTCAGCGTCATCTACGGGGCCTACTTCCTGGCGATCTGCCTGGCTACCCACGTCTTCCTGCGGATCCGCCTCCCCAACGCCGACCCGTACCTGTTCCCGCTGATGGCGACGCTGACCGCGTTCGGGCTGGTGATGATCTACCGGATCGACGAACACCTCGCCCGCGACCAGGCCAACTGGTTCGTCTTCGGGCTGGTTTTGTTCTGCCTGACGATCTGGTTCCTGCGCGACTACGAGGTCCTGGAGCGTTACCGCTACACGATCGCCGTCGTCGGCCTGCTGCTCCTGCTGGCGCCGCGGCTGCCGGGGATCGGCCAGCAGGTGAACGGCGCTTACCTCGGGGTGAAGATCGGCCCGCTTGCCTTCCAGCCCGCGGAGTTCACCAAGATCGCGATCGTCGTCTTCCTCGCCAGCTACCTGCGAGAGCACCGCGAGGTGCTGATCGTCGGCGCCCGGCGGGTGCTGGGGGTGACGCTGCCGCCGCTGAAGCACTTCGGGCCGATGCTGGTCGTCTGGGGCGCCTCGATGTTCATGCTCGTCTTCATCCGCGACCTCGGCAGCTCGCTGATGTTCTTCGCCGCCTTCCTGGCGCTGCTCTACGTGGCGACCGGCCGCTTCTCCTTCGTCGTGATCGGGATCGCGATGTTCCTCGTCGGCGCCTGGTTCTTCGCGACCACCGTCCCGCACGTCCACGACCGGGTCGAGATCTGGCTCCACCCCTACGCCGAAGCCCAGGGCAACGGCTACCAGATCCTCAACTCGATCTTCGCCCAGGCCGACGGGGGCCTCTTCGGCAAGGGCTTCGGTCAGGCGCTGATCACGATCCCCGGCACGCACAACTCGCTGCTGCCGGCGGCGGAAACCGACACGATCTACGCGCTGATCGTCAACGAGCTCGGCCTCTTCGGCGCCGTCGGCGTGATCCTCGTCTACCTGCTGATCACCGCACGCGGGTTCCGGATCGCCCTGCTGGCGAGCGACGGGTTCTCGAAGCTCCTCGCCACCGGCCTCACCGCGGTCTTCGCGATCCAGGCCTTCGTGATCATCGGCGGCGTCACCCGGGTGATCCCGCTGACCGGCGTCACCCTCCCCTTCATCAGCTACGGCGGCAGCTCGATCGTCGCCAACTTCGTGCTGCTGGCGCTGCTGCTGCTGGTGTCGGACCGGGCGCGGCGCGAGGCGGCCGAACCGGCCGGGCGGATGGCGACGATGGGGGCTGGATGACCAGCCCCCTGGCCAAGCACACCTGGATGACGCACGTGGCACTGCGCATCTCTGCGTCCTCGGGCTTGCCTTTGGCACCACCAAAGGCTGCGCCCTGCGTCCTTGACCTGCTTGGCCACGCACGTCCCCAGTCGCACTCGGCCAGGGGGCTGGTCATCCCGTGAACCGGCAGATCGTCAAGCTCTTCGCCTTCATCGTCGTCCTCTTCGGGATCCTGGTCGGCTTCACGTCCTACTGGTCGGTCTTCGACGCCAAGGCGCTGGAAGAAAAGAACGCGAACAAGCGGCCGCTCTTCGAGCAGCAGCAGATCCGCCGCGGGCGCATCCTCGCCGCCGACGGCACCGTGATCGCGAAGTCGGTGGCGAAGGGCAAGGGCGCGGAAAAGCGGTACGTCCGTCGCTATCCGGAGGGCTCCCTTTTCGGCCATCCGATCGGGTACAGCTTCGTCGAATACGGGGACTCCGAGTTCGAGCAGTTCCACAACGAAGAACTGGTCGGCGACGAAGGTGAATTCAGCTCGATCCTCGACGAGCTGACGGGCGGCACCCAGGAAGGCAACGACATCGTCACCAACATCGACGCCGCCGCGCAGCGCACCGCCCTGGCCGATCTCGAGGAACAGGGCTTCGGCGCCGTCGTCGCCATCGTCCCCCAGACCGGGGAAGTGAAGGTGATGGCCTCGAACGCTCCCTACGACCCGAATCGCATTCCCAATGACATCGGAAAGCTGAACGAAGACGAAGTCGAAACGCCGCTGCTGAACCGCGCCACCCAGGGCCTCTATCCGCCGGGCTCGACGTTCAAGGTGGTGACGGCCGCGGCCGGGCTCGAAAGCGGCACGATCACCCCGGAAACGACGATCGACGCTCCCGGCTCCCTGGAAGTCGAAGGGACGCCGCTGCAGAACGACTTCAACCAGAGCTTCGGGCCGATCCCCCTCGATACCGCCCTCACCTTCTCGGTCAACACCTGGTTCGGTCAGCTGGCCCAGAAGGTCGGGCAGGACCAGCTGTTCGAGACGATGGAAAAGTTCGGCTTCAACGCGACGCCGGCGATCGACCTGCCGGGCGACGAGGTCTACGACAGCGGCGTCTACGAAGGGCGCCACCTCCTGCACCGCAACGACCCGGTCGACCTCGCCCGGCTCGGGATCGGCCAGGAGCGGCTGCTGGCGACGCCGCTGCAGATGACCGAGGTGGCGTCGGCGATCGCCAACAAGGGGAAGCTGATGAAGCCGCAGATCTGGAAGCGGGTGATCGACCCGGACGGTCGCGTCGTCGACTCGCTCAGCCCCTCGGTCTACAGCGAACCGGTCAGCGCCCAGACCGCCGAAGAGCTGACGACGGCGATGGAAGGCGTGGTCAGCGCCGGCACCGGCACCAACGCCGAGATTCCCGGCGTCGCGGTCGCCGGCAAGACGGGGACCGCGGAAACGCCGGGCAACAAGGCCTGCGGCGGCGGCGAAAACGAGAACCAGGCCTGGTTCATGGGCTTCGCGCCGGCGAACGAACCGAAGATCGCGATCGCCGCCTCGATCGAGTGCACCGAACAGTTCGGCAACGACGTCGCGGCGCCGATCTTCCGCGACGTCGCCGAAGCGATCTTGAACGGAGAATGAGGATGAGGGAGTGGGAGCGTGGCTGAGGTTCGCGAGGGCAGCGTCGTCGACAAGCGCTACCGGGTCCTGCGCCGGATCGGCAGCGGCGGCATGGCCGACGTCTGGCTGGCCGAGGACACCCACCTGCAGCGGCAGGTGGCGCTGAAGGTCCTCCACAGCCGCTACCTCCAGGACCCCGACTTCATCGCCCGCTTCCAGCGCGAGGCCGAGGCGGCCGCCGGCCTGCAGCACCCGAACATCGTCGCCGTTTTCGACCGCGGCGCCGACGACGGCGTCAACTACATCGCGATGCGCTACGTCGAGGGGCCGACGCTGAAGCAGCTGATCGAACGCGGGCTGACCCCGGAGCAGGCGGTGGCGCTGGTGCGGCAGGTCCTCGAGGGCGCGCGCTTCGCCCATCGCAACGGGATCGTGCACCGGGACCTGAAGCCGCAGAACGTGATCGTCGACCAGGAGGGCAAAGCGGTCGTCACCGACTTCGGCATCGCCCGCGCCGGCGTCTCGGAGATCACCCAGACGGGCTCGGTGATGGGCACGCCGCAGTACCTCTCGCCCGAGCAGGCGCAGGGCTTCGAGGTGACCGGCGTCTCCGACCTCTACTCGATCGGCGTGATCCTCTACGAGGCGCTCACCGGTCGCGTGCCCTTCGAAGGCGAAAGCGCGGTGGCGGTGGCGATGAAACAGGTCGCCGAGACCCCGCAGCGGCCGAGCTCGATCAACCCCGGCGTCTCGCCGGCGCTCGACGCGGTGGTGATGCGGGCGCTGGAAAAGGAGCCGGGCAACCGTTTCCAGAGCGCCGACGCCTTCATCGCCGCTCTCGACCAGGCGATGCGTGAACCGGGGGCGGGGAGGGGCACCGCCGCCTTCGCCGCCGCCCCGCCGATCGTCGCGGTGCCCGAGGGGGCGCCGCCGGAGGAAGACCGCAGGCGCAGCAACTGGCTCTGGGCGCTGCTCGTCGCGGCGATCGCGATCGGTCTCCTCGTCGGCCTGTTGCTGACCCGCGGCACCGAGACCGAAGTCCCGGACGTGACCGGCAAGCAGCTCGAATTCGCGATCGCGCAGCTCGAACGCAAGGGCTTCGAGGTCGGCGAAGAAAAGTTCGTCGAACGAGCCTCGCCGAAGAACACCGTGCTCGAGCAGGATCCGCTCCCCGGCAAGGCCGAAGAAGACTGCTCCTTCCTCACCCTCTTCTGCTCGAAGCCGAAGATCAACCTGACCGTCAGCGCCGGACCGGGCAGCGGCGAAGTGCCGCGGGTCAACGGGCTGAGCCAGGCGGCGGCGGAAAAGAAGCTCGAAAAGGCGGGGTTCAAGGCCGCGATCGAACGGGTCAACTCGAGCTCGGTCGAAGAAGGGCTCGTCGTCTTCTCCGAACCGCGCGGCGGCGCCAGCGCCACCCACGGATCGACGGTGACGATCTTCGTCTCCCGCGGGCCGAAGCTGGCGAAGGTACCGGTGCTGGTCGGGGTCCAGCGCGAAGTCGCGGTGCAGCGGCTGAGCGCCCGCGGCCTCAGCCCGAGCGTCACCGAAGAAGAAAGCGCCTCGCCGAAGGGCCAGGTGATCCGGCAGTCGCCGAGCGCCGGCACGCAGGTCGAACCGGGCTCGACCGTGACTATCGTCGTCTCCAGCGGCGAAGAAGAAGAAAAGCAAGTCAAGGTGCCGAACGTGATCGGCAGGGAGCGACGCGAAGCGGTGGAAGCGCTCCGCGCCGCCGGGCTGACGCCGCAGGTCGAAGAAGAAGAAACCGAAGTGCCGAGCAAGGTGGGCCGGGTGCTCGACCAGTTCCCGCCCCCGGGGAGCGAACTGGAACCGAACTCGACGGTGACGATCACCGTCGGCAAACCGGCGCCCGAACCGGTCGAAGAAGAAGGGGAAGCCGAACCGTGAGGGCCGCGGTCCTCTCCGGCGGGCGCTCCTCCGAGCACGACGTCTCGCTGCGGTCTGGGGCGGCGGTGGCGCGAGGGCTTCGCGAGGCGGGCCATGAGGCGGTCGAGGTGACGATCGGCCGCGACGGCTCCTGGCGCACCGCCGGCGCCGCGGTCGAGCTGGTCCCCGGGGGCGGCCTGCTCGGCGCCGACGCGGTCTTCCCCGCCCTGCACGGCGCCTTCGGCGAGGACGGCAGCATCCAGGGGCTGCTCGAGCAGCTCGACGTGCCCTACGTGGGCTCCGACGTCCTCTCCTCGGCGATCTGCATGGACAAGCTGACCCTGAAGCGCCTCTTCGCCGCCCACGGGGTGCCGCAGGTCGAGTTCACCGCGGTCGAGGGCAACGACTGGTGGGGCCGCTGCGAGGCGATGGGGCTGCCGCTCTGGGTCAAGCCCTCGCGGATGGGCTCGAGCGTCGGCATCACCCGGGTCGGCAAGCTCGACGAGCTCGATGCCGCGGTCGAGCGGGCGCTGCGCCACGACCCGCGGGTGATCGTCGAGGCCTCCTCGCCGGGCCGCGAGGTCGAGTGCTCGGTCCTCGGCAACGACGACCCCGAGGCCTCGTTGCCGGGCGAGATCGTCGCCCACGGTGCCTGGTATGACTTCGAGGCCAAGTACACCGAGGGCGGGATGGAGCTCCGCGTGCCCGCCCCGATCGGCGAGCAGGCCACCGCCAACGTCCGCGAGATGGCGGTCTCGGTCTTCAAGCTCGCCGGCTGCTCCGGCCTCGCCCGCTGCGACTTCTTCGTCGAACCCGACGGCTCCGTCCTCGTCAACGAGATCAACACCATGCCCGGCTTCACCGACACCAGCGTCTACGCCAAGCTCTTCGAGGCCACCGGCATCGGCTACCCCGAGCTATGCGACCGCCTGGTGCAGCTCGCGGTAGAGCGGCACCAGGCGTCGCGGTCCTACGAGTTTTAGCCCCGTTACCCTAGGAGATGTACATGGGATTCGTTCCCGCTTCATCCCTTTCCAGTGTGAGGGACCCGTCCATCTGTGTTTCATCGGCACATGCCGGGCTCCGCGGTTCCTTCTCCAGGAGTACGGCATGTTCAAGCGAAAGGATTGCGTCTTCGGGATGTGTTTTGTAAGTGCCGGCGATTGGAGCTTTGCGTTCGTAGGAGCAGACGGGAGCTCCGACCAGCGTGTCGGCGCTGATCCGGATCGGCCTGGATTCACCGGAGCAGCTGTTGCCGCGGATCTGGAATTCGTCAGAGGTCATGGCAGAGGTTGCCCGCAGGCACCAGGGCAAGCCGTTGGTAGACGAGCCAAATGTCCAATGTGTGGCCCCAAATGAGGATGTGCAGCCTTCCTCTGTCCCGGTCCCGGAGTAGGCAGCGCTTTCGATGTTGACTTCGACTTCCGTTCCATTGTTCTTCTGGAGGGTCCCCGTTGTCGCTCCCGATGAGCAACGCAGCAGGGAGTTGCCGCTGAGGTCTGTCAGCGTGATTTCACCGACGGTATGACCTTTCAGGGCGGCTCCGGTGCCAAGTTTCGCGCCAGAAGCTGTGAGCGTCGGGCCTTCCGAAAACGAAAGCGGGTTGCCGCTTTCGCTCGTTTCAAATGTGAAGGAGGTGTCGAGCTTGAACGCGGTGGCACATAGGAAACCTCCGGACACCTTCGAAAAAGAAGGACTGTTGGCCGTCAGTACCGCGTCACTGCCTGTAACGTAGCTGCCGGTGATTGCGCCGGTATGTTCATATACGCATTCACCCGGCGTCGTAAAATTCACGGTAATCGCTGAGCTGCCTTCGGAACAGCCGGCGCCGCGGATCTGGAATTCATCTTCAGTCATTTCAGGGGTCGAGCGCAGGCAGCTCTTCAAGAACGAGACATATGTCTGGGAGGACGCTCCTGTGCAGCGACCGTCGCCTCCGGTCCCGGTGATCGAGAAACTGTTCAAACTCACTTCGACTTCGCTGCCGTTGTTCTTGGTCAACGTGCCTGTGGGAGCCGCAGCCGTGCAGGAGACGGTCCCGTTGCTACCTGTGAACTTGATTTCGCCGATCGAGCTGCCCTTCACGGTGCTTTCCGTGGCGAGTCTCGTCCCTGTGGGATATGTGAGTTCTGGCGTATTCGTTGCACGGGCACTGCCCGACAGCACGACAAAGATGGCGAGGCATGCGAGAAATATCCTGCTAGGCATAATTCTTCTCCCTCCGCGGATGTGTTGGCGCTCTTTGCGAGCGTCCACAACCATCGAAGACGAGAGACTCAGCTGTCAAGAACAGCTGAGTATTAATAGGCAGTGCCGGGTGACCTGGGTCGCGCGCGCGACTTGTAGCGCGCGCCGCGGCCGCGGTTCCAGAGGGCGCTGTCGATCTCGGCTGGGGTGAGGGGGCTGGCGGCGGCGAGGAGCTCGACGGCTCGGACGGCGCAGGCTCGTAGCTCCACCTCCTCGGGGGAGCCGTGCTGCAGGAGCTCTTCGGCTTCTATGCGCGCGGTGAGGTCGCGATCGAGGTGGAGGACGCCGTCGAGGCGGAGGACGTGGGGGACGAGGTTGTCGGCGAAGGCGGCGAGGCGGTCGAGTCCGGGGAGGTCGGCGACGCCGGCGCGGTGGAGGTCGGCGGCCGCCAGCTGGGCTCGCTTGTAGAAGGGGACCTCTCGGCCGTCGTAGTGAGAGACGTCGGCGAAGGAGTCCCAGGCGGCGAACGTGCCCGCGAGGGCCGTGATCGAGACGGCAGCCTCGGCTGGTCCAAGGAAGCGGCCCTGGTGCTCGCGGTGGACGTGGTCGCCGACATCGCGCAAGGCGGCCGCGAACTGTTCCATCAACGGGTGCTCGGGGTCTTGACCGACCACCTCGGCGATCCTCTCGGCGTCCATCGCCTGCAGCTCGTCGACGGCCCACGGCCCGCGCGAAGCGAACCGTTCGGTTACGCCGGCGGCCATCGTCGCGTAGCCGCTGTGGCCCGGGCGCTTGCGGATCGTCGGCCACCAACCGGAGCCGAAGTTGATCGCGTTCATGCAGATCGCGAAGGCGGCGGCGGTTTCGGGCGCGCCGGCGAAGGGTGCCGGCTCGACCTCGGCGCCAGGCGAAGGCAGCCCCGCCGCGTACTCCTCGATCGCCTCCTCCTCGATCCGCACCGAGCGCGCCCGCTCCGCCACCCAGGCGCAGCCTGCGCGGATTTCCTCTGGGAGCGAAACTGCGTTCATGAGGAAGCCAGAGATACAGGTTCGGCGGGCCGGGGTGGAGGACGCCGCCGACGTCGCGCGGCTCCTGCACGACTTCAACCTCGAGTACTCCGAACCGACGCCGCCGGTCGAAGGGCTGGGGAAAATCCTGGCCCGCCTGCTCGAAGAGGAGGAGATCGCCGTCCTCCTGGCGGGGGCGGGACCGGATGGCCTCGCCCTGCTGCGCTTCCGCCCCGGGGTCTGGAGCGCCGGGCTCGAAGCCCATTTGCAGGAGCTCTACGTCATTCCCTCACTGCGGGGTGGCGGGATCGGCCGCGCGCTTATGGAGGCGGCGATCGAGCTCTGCCGCGAGCGTGGCGCCGATGGGATCGACCTCAACACCGGCGAGAGCGACACCGCCGCCCGCGCCCTCTACGAGAGCATGGGATTCAGCAACCGCGAAGGGTCGCCGGACGGCCCCTCGATGCTCTTCTACGAGCGCCGGATCTGAGCCGTCAGGTCGGCGAAGCCGATTCCCGCAGGAGGCTCGACCAGCCTCGGGTGGAGCAGGTGGCCGAGCAGCTCGACCCCGTCGACGAGGCGCGGGCCGGGGCGGGAGAAGGTCGAGGCCCCGTCGACTGCGTAGAGGCGGCTGTCGGCGAAGGCGCCCAGCCGGTCACCGTGCCGGAGCGCCTGCGCGCACGATTCCTCGAGGTACCAGCCACAGGGCATCGAGACGACGATGTCCGGATCAAGATCGCGGAGGTCCTCCCACTCCACCTGCGGCGACTTCTGGCCGGGGTCGCCGGCAACGCTCTCGCCGCCGGCGACCTCGATCATCTCCGGGATCCAGTGGCCGCCGAGGAAGGGCGGCTCGAGCCACTCGAGGGCGAGGACGCGGGGCCGGACCTCTGCCACCACCGCTCTGCGCACCGCTTCGATCCGTCCCTCGAGGCCGCGGCGCACCTCGGCGGCCCGCTCTGCGATCCCCAACGCCTCGCCCAGGCGCGTCACGTCATCGAGCACCTCATGCAAGGTGCTCGGGTCCTGCTGCAGGACGCGCGGCCTGCTCGGCAGCCGTCCGGCTACTTCGACGACGTCGTCGTAGGACACGGCGCAGACCTCGCAGACCGCCTGGGTGACGATCAGGTCCGGCGCGAGCTCGGCCAGCCGCTCCTCGTCCAGCGTGTAGAGGGCGCGCCCTTCGCCGACCACCTCCTTCACCGCGACGTCGATCTCGCCCGCCGACAGTCCCGGCGGCAGCACCGTCGCCGTCAGCTGCGGCAGCCGGCTCGCCGCCGCCGGGTAATCGCACTCATGGGTGACCCCGACGACGCTCTCCCCGAGCCCGAGTGCGAAGAGCATCTCCGTTGCCGAGGGGACCAGGCTGGCGATTCGCATCGACCAAGGATGACTGGACTTTTGCGCCCGGGGTAGATAGACATGGATAAACCAGTCCTGACCGGTCGGAGGAGAGTCATGCGCCGCAGCCCCGTTGCCCTGTTCCTTGCTCTCAGTTCCCTCTTCGTCGCCCCCGCCCCCGCCGCAGCCGACCTGCCGGTCGTCTACAGCGGCTCTTTGGGCTACGCCCACGCAAGCCCCACCGCGAGCCCGCCCGGCGCCAACGACTGGACCTGCAAGCCGAGCTCCGCCCACCCGCGCCCGGTCGTCCTCGTCCACGGCACCTTCGCCGACATGTCCGACAGCTGGCAGGCGCTCTCGCCGCTGCTGAAGGACAACGGCTACTGCGTCTTCGCCCTCGACTACGGCTCCTACGAAGGCAGCGGTGCGGTCGGCGTCTACGGAACCGGCGAGGTCCGCGACTCGGCCCGGGAACTCGCAGCCTTCGTCGACGAAGTCCTCGCCGCGAGCGGCGCCGAAGAAGTGGACCTGGTCGGCCACTCGCAGGGCGGGATGATGCCGCGCTACTACCTGAAGTTCCTCGGCGGCGCCGAAAAGGTCCACGCCCTGGTCGGCCTCTCGCCCTCCAACCATGGCACCACCGCCGACGGGATCGGCGTCCTCGCCCGCTTCTTCCCCGGAGGGGAACAGTTCACCGGCGCCCTCTGCCCGGCCTGCGAGGAGCAGATCGTCGGCTCAGCCTTCCTCGCCGAACTGAACAGCGGCGGCGACACCGTTCCGGGGGTCGAATTCACCGTGATCCAGACGCGCTACGACCAGGTCGTCACCCCCTACGCCTCGGCCTTCCTCTCGGGCTCGAACGTGACGAACGTCCTTCTGCAGAACCAGTGCGTCCTCGACCTCGGCGACCATCTCTCGATGCCCTACGACCACATCGCCGACGCCGACGTCCTCACCGCGCTCGACCCGCTCCACCCCCGCCACCCCCTCTGCACGCCGATCCTCCCGACCGAGGGCGGCTAGTTCCGGTCAGGCGTCCCCGTTTTCCCCGCGGTAGGGACCCGGCTTCGGCCGGGGCCCGCCGCCGGGGAAGGCGAGGCGGAGGATCGTCCGCTGGACCATCCCCAGCTGCTGCAGGAAGGGCCCGCTGTTGTAAGGGAAGCCGTAGCGTTCGCAGACGTCCTTCACCTGCGGCGCGATCTCGGCGTAACGGCTGCTCGGCATGTCGGGGAAGAGGTGGTGCTCGACCTGGTAGCTGAGGTTGCCGCTGGCGATGTGGAAGAGGGGGCCGCCGTCGATGTTGGCCGAGCCGGTCAGCTGGCGGATGTACCAGCCGCCACGGCTCTCGTTCTCGACCTCCTTCTGGGAGAAGGTGTAGGTCTGGTCGGGGAAGTGTCCGCAGAAAATGATCGCGTAGGCCCAGACGTTGCGGACGATGTTGGCGGTGGCATCGGCCTTCGCGGTCTGGCGGAAGGTCTTGGCGCCGCTTTCCAGCGCGGCTTCCACCACCGGCGTCCAGCGACTCTGCCGTTTGCGCCGCTGCATCCGGCCGAGGATCCCGCGCGGGCGCTTGCGCTGCCGTCGCGTCTCGACAACCGCATCGACAGCCGTCGCCGCCAGCGCGCTGACCAGCGGCCAGGCGATGTAGTCCTTGACGATCTGGTCCTTGGCCTTGCCGGCGATCCCCTTCAGCTCCCGCTTCACCTGGGACATCGGCTTGTGGCCCTTGCGGATCGCCTCGAAGTCGAGGTCGTGGAGGGCCACCCCCCACTCGAACAGCGCCATCAGCAGCAGGTTGTAGAACGGCTGCAGGAGGTAGACCGGGTTCCAGCGCTGCTGCGGGTCGATCCGCATGATCTCGTAGCCGAGGTCCTTGTCCTTGCCGCGGATGTTGGTGTAGGTGTGGTGGACGTAGTTGTGGGAGTGCTTCCAGGCCTCCGCGGTCGAGGCCGTGTCCCAATCCCAGGTCGAGGAGTGGATCCGCGGATCGTTCATCCAGTCCCACTGGCCGTGCATGACGTTGTGGCCGATCTCCATGTTCTCGAGGATCTTCGCCGCCGACAGCGCAGCGGTCCCGGCCGTCCAGGTGCCGCGGTTGCGCGAGCCGAGCAGCAGCACGCGGCCGAGCACGGCGAACCGGCGCTGCATCTCGATCATGCTCTCGATGTAGCGGCGGTCGCGGTCGCCGAGCTCGGCCATGACCCGGTCTCGGATCGCGTCGAACTCCTGCGCGAGCTGCTCCAGCTGTGCCTCGGTGAGGTGCGCGAGCGGGCTCTCGACGTGGGTGTCGACGGGTGCGGTGGGTTGAACAGTGGTAGTCATCTTGGTTCTGATCCCCTCTCTCTCATAGGGCAATCGCGACGTCGCCTTCCGGCGCGTTGACGCAGGTTCGGACCATCTCTCCCTCCTGCCCGTAGACCTCACCGGTCCTCAGGTCCCTCACTTCGCCGGCGCAGAGCCGGCCGATGCAGGTGTGGCAGATCCCCATCCGGCAGCCGAAGGGCAGCTCGCCCCCCGCCTCCTCGCCGGCGACGAGGATCGGCGTGCCGCCGTCGCACTCGGCCTCGACGCCGCTGGAGAGGAAGCGAACGGTGCCGCCCTCGCCCGCCACCGCGTCGCCGCCGATCACCGGCTGGAAGCGCTCCATCTCCAGCAGCTCCGGGTCGCCGTCGGCGCGCCAGTGCTGGACGAGCGCGTCGAGCATCTCGCCGGGCCCGGAGACGAAGGCGCGGCGCTCGCGCCAGTCCGGGCAGAGCGCGTCGAGCTCGTGGGGGGCGAAGCGGCCGGCTTCGCCGGTGATCCGCAGGTGCGGCTTGTAGCCCGCACGGCGGGAGTCGAGCTCGCGCAGCAGCTGGCCGAAGATCACCCCCTCGGGGGTGCGCGAGGAGTGGATGTGGACGGCGTCGTCGAGCGCGTCGTCGCGATCGAGGGCGCGCAGCATGCTCATGATCGGGGTGATGCCGCTGCCGGCGCTGATGAAGAGCGGCTTCTCGGGCGGCGGGTCGGGAATGACGAAGGTGCCTTCCACCCCGCCGAGGCGGACGATGTCCCCGGGACGGGCCCGGTGCACCAGGTACGGCGTGACCTTGCCCGCCTCGACCAGCTTCGGGGTGATGCCGATCAGGCCTTCGGGGTGGCCCGGGTCGGTGGTCAGCGAGTAGGCGCGCCAGTGGTGGACGCCGTCGACGACGACGCCGATCCGCAGGTACTGCCCGGCGCGGTGCCCCGGCCACTCGTAGCCGGGCCGGATCAGGATCGTCACCGCGTCGGGAGTCTCGTGGACGATCCGCTCGATCCGGCCGCGCAGCTCCTGCGTGGACCAGAGCGGGTTGATCAGTTCGAGGTAGTCGTCGGGCAGCAACGGGGTGAAGAGGGAGCGGACCGCGTGGAGGGCGCGCTGGCGGGTCCTCGAGACATTCGGCTTGGCTCCTTGCTCTGCCATTGAGAGATGTTACACGGATCGATGTAAAGGTTACGTAAGAAAGTAGGCGACTCCCGCTGCCAGCTTCTATACCCGCCGCCGTCGGACTCAGTCGATCAGCTTCACGTCGCTGATTTCGACCTGGTAGCGGCCTTCCTGGTCGCGCGCAGGGGCGGCCTTGTTGAACCAGATCAGGAAGTACTTCGCCGGCGAGCCGAGATGGAGCTCGACTTCTTCGACCCCCTTGGCATCGGTCACCTCGCCGACCGGTTCGCCCCATTCGCTCACTTCTTCCGGCGGCCCGGAGGCAGTGGCGAAGATCTCCGCGTCCCAGCCGGGGGTGGGGGTGCGGACGATCATCTCCGACGGCGTCACCGTGGACTTCGCGGTCACGTAGAGGCCGACGCCCGGATCGGGTCCTTCCTTCGTCCCGGCGAAGGTCTCGCTGTCGTAGTGCTCGCTGCTCCAGGCGGTGCCGGTCGGGTTGCCGTCCACCGCGAAGCTGACTTCTTCGGGGTTCTCTTCCCCGTCCCCCTCGGGGTCGTAGTCGGAGGCGCCGGACAGCGCCACCGGCTTCCCCTTGCCGTTCAGCGCGCCCCCGCCCCCGCCGGGGCCGTTGCCGCTGCTGATCAGCAGCACCGCCGCCAGGACCGCGGCGGCAGCGATCAGGAGTATGAGCACGGCGACCCGGGACCGGTGGCCGCCGCTGGAAAGCCTTCGCTCTTCGGGCGGTACCGCTTCCAGGACGCTGGTGGCCTCGCTGGTGGTCGAGCCCGCGCGCGCCGCCTCCACCTCGAGCGCGGTCGAGAGGTCGCCGATCATCTCGCCGACCGACTGGTAGCGCTCGGCGGGATCCTTCGCCGTCGCCCGCTCGACCGTCATCGCCGCCGCGGCGGAGAGCTCGGGCCGCCGCTGCTGCACGTCTGGCAGTTCCTCGTTGACGTGTTTCATCGCCACCCCGACCTGGCTGTCGGCGCTGAACGGGACCTGGCCGGTCAGCATCTCGTAGAGGACGACCCCGAGCGAGTAGACGTCGGACCGCTGGTCGACCGGGTGGCCCATCGCCTGCTCGGGGGCGACGTAGTCGGTGGTGCCGAGGACCCGTCCGGTCGCGGTCATCCCGTCCTGCTCGAGCTGGCGGGAGATCCCGAAGTCGGTCAGCTTCGCCCGTCCCTCGGAGTCGATGAGGACGTTCTGCGGCTTGATGTCGCGGTGGACCATGTTGCGGGCGTGGGCGACGGTCAGGCCGCGGGCGATCTCGATCGCGTAAGCCAGCGCCTCCTGCGCGTCCAGCGACCCGACCCGGTTGATCCGCTGCTTCAGCGTCTCCCCTTCGACGTACTCGAAGACGATGTAGGGGTGGCCGCCGTCCTCACCGGCGTCGATCACCGCGACGACGTTGGGGTGCGAGAGCTTCGCCACCGCCCGCGCCTCCTGCCGGAAGCGCTCGAGCTGATCGGCCTGCTCGGACATCTCCCGGTGCATCACCTTCACCGCCACCGGCCGGTCGAGCGTCGTGTCGCGGGCCAGATAGACCGTCGACATCCCACCGCTGCCGAGCTTCGCCTCCAGCTTGTAGCGGCCGGAGAGCACGGTCCCAATCATCTGCGAACTAATCGATCCCCGGTCGCTCACTCTCGCGCCAACGTTACGACGCTTCGGTTGCCAAGGCGATTCAGAGAATGCGGCGTGGGCCTTCGGTTGCGCGACCGACCCGCCGGGCGTCGGGGTGGTAGGTGCGCAGCAGCTCCAGCGCGGCGGCTTCATCGGTCGCCGGGACGACCGCGCAAAAGCCGCAGCCCATGTTGAAGACCCGGCCCATCTCCTCTTCGGAGACGCCGCCGCGCTCTTGGATCAGCTCGAAGATCGGCTGGGGCGGGAGCGGGTCGTCGATCTCGTAGCCGACCTCGGCGGCGAGGCGGACCAGGTTCCCGGTGCCGCCGGAGGTGATGTGGGCGAGGCCGCGAACCTCGACCTGGGATCGCAGCAGGGCGACGACCGGCTTCACGTAGATCTCGGTCGGCTCCAGCAGCTCCTCGCCGAGCGAGCGCCCGAGGCGCCCTTCGGGGTCCTCGTCGAGTCCGATCCCCTCCAGTGCCGAGCGGGCCAGCGTGTAGCCGTTGGAGTGGATGCCGGTCGAGGGGAGGCCGATGACGACGTCACCGGGCTCGACCGCGGAACCGTCGACAATCGCGTCCAGCGCCACCTTGCCGATGCAGGCGCCGGAGACGTCCACGCCGCGGACCAGATCGCCGAGCTGGGCGAGCTCGCCGCCGGTGATCTCGATCCCGGCCAGCTCGGCGCCGCGCGCCAGGCCGACGCCGATTTCCTCGCAGACCGCCGGGTCGGCCTTGTCAACGGCGACGTAGTCGACCATCGCCAGCGGCTCGGCGCCGACGCAGATTACGTCGTTGACGTTCATCGCCACGCAGTCGATCCCGACCGTGTCGAACTTCCCCAGCTCCTCGGCCACCACCAGCTTGGTGCCGACGCCGTCGGTCGAGAAAGCGATCCCGTTGCGCTCGTCGAACTTGACGACGCTCGCGTAGTGGCCGGGCAACGGCACCTGCGCCGAAGGTCGCCCGAGGTCAATCGCTCCGAGCGCGCGCACCAGCCCGGCCACGGCCGAATCAGCCGCCCCCTGGTCGACCCCGGCTCTGGCGTAGGCGTCGCTCATGCGCCGATTCTTTCAGTCATCGCCAGCGGAACCCCAAGTGAAATCCAAACGTCTCCAAATTTTGGAAATGGCTGCTTTCGGGCGGAAACGGCCTCCAGCGATGCCGGCCGCTGGCGCTTCCAAATTCCCCAAGTTCCCGCAAGGGCCGCGGCGGTGCGGGAGGTACCGGAGGGTCGCTACGCCGTAGCCATCTCGCCGGTAGGCGAGTCAGTCAGATCTTCGCGAGACTCGACGCTACTGCGGACCATTTCCAGATCGGTCTCCCGCTCAATCACGGCGATCACCTGGGCGATGCGCTTATGGATCGCAGCATCCGTGGTCCCAAGGACATCAAAGCGCAGCTTGATGGAACAGGTAGCCATGTTCAGCGACACGACAGGGCCGAGCGCGAGGTCGGCTGCATGGTTCTCCAGAGCGTCCATGACATCGTCCGAATTTGCGTCAAGAACCTCCTCCGACATCGGGTCGGCCATGACCATCTCCAGAAGAACGCGGGCCTCACGGTCCCGCTTGCTACTCGCCATTAGCTCCTAGACTTTACACGTCGAGCCCTGCGGATCGTAGGGCGGCTTTGGTGTTTTCCAACGTCCGGCTACTGCTGGGCGTCATTGGGATCTTGACCCTATCCGCGTCTGGGTCAGGAGGGAGACAGTAGATGTACTTGCGCCGTTTCTCGCATTTCCAGCCGGCAGCCCAAGCGGCCTTGACAAGCAAGCGATAGTCCTTCTTCGGGTGGTGAGGACATTTGACTTCGGGATTGTCCTTTCGCCACGGATGGAGTCCGGGAGGCTCTTTGAACTTCGTTTTGGGCTTAGACATCGGGGCGTCAAATCCTTCCGTCCGGATGTCATGCAAGTCTTGAGGACAGAGAGAGACACCGACGGACTATCGGCTTTATTCGGATTTCGAAACCCGCCCGGCCAGGCGGGTTTTCTTGCTCTCGGAACGCTATTGAGCGCGGCGGACGGCACGGAAGGAGCAATTTCGACGCATGTTGCTAGTGCTCGGTCAGTCGAGTGAAAGCGACCCCCGACGGAGTTTTCCCAGAACGACGGCCGCCAAGCCGAGCCGGTAGGCCGCGTACGGCCACAGCGCGCGGTCGCGCTCGACCAGCTGCAGCAGCCGCTGGGAGGCGAGCGTGGAGGCGAAGGAGGCGGCGATGCCGATGCCCAGCGAGCGGCGCAGCTCGGGGGTGGTGCCGCGGCGGACGAGGCGGGTGCCCTTGAGAGCGGTGGCGCCGACGATGATCGGCAGGGCGATCGTGCGCGAGAGCAGGTTCGCCTGGTCGCGGGAGAAGCGGCGCCAGCGGGCCGCCGCCAGGGTGACGCCGTTGCGGGAGACGCCCGGCGCCAGCGCCGCCGCCTGGGCGACCCCCAGCGCCAGCCCGTCCAGCGGCGTCGCGTCTCCGCGTCCGCGCTTTTGCGGCTTGCGGTCGGCGAGGAGCATCGCCATCCCCCCGGCGATCAGACCGTAGGCCGTCGCCCGCGGCCCGCCCAGCCGCCGCTCGATCGGCCGCTCGAGCGTATAACCGACGACCGCCGCCGGCAGGAAGGAGAGGCCGAGCAGCAGCGCCCGGCGCCCGTCGAACTGGCGCAGCTCCTCGGCGATCACCCGCCGCTGCCCGATCAGCAGCGCCGCCGCGGCGCCGGTGTGCAGGGCCACCTCCAGGCTCTTGCGCAGCTCCGGATCGACTTCCTCCCAGTCCCACCCGGCCATCCAGGGGAGAAGGACGATGTGGGCGGAGCTCGATACCGGCAGCAGCTCCGCCGGGCCCTGGACCAGGCCCAGCGCCACCGCGCGGTGCGCGGGGATGCCGCTCCCGCTCAAGCGCTCCTGGTGCCGGCGGCCTCTGCCTCCGGCCGCGGCTCGCCCTCGCCTGGGCCGCCCCCGCGCCGCCGCTTGACGATCGCGTAGCCGATCAGCGCGACGATGGCGGCGACCACCAGGTAGTCGAGGACCTGCAGGTGGTGGCGCCAGTTTTCCCAGTTGCCGCCGACCGCCTTTCCGAGCAGCGCGAAACCCAGGACCCAGGGCAGCGAGCCGAGCGCCGTCAGCCAGGTGAACCGCCAGAAGGGCATCTCCGCGACCCCCGCCGGGAGGGAGATGAACGCCCGGACCAGGGGCAGGAGGCGGGCAAGGAAGACGGTCGCGTCGCCGTGGCGCTTGAACCAGTTGTCGACCCAGGCGAGGCGGGAGGGGCTGAGGTGGATCAGCTTGTTCTTCTCCAGCAGGTCGATGCGCCCGTAGTAGCCGATCGCGTAGGTGACCCAGGAGCCGACCATGTTCCCGGCCAGTCCCGCGGCGACGACGCCGATCAGGGTCTGGTCTCCGTTGGAGACGGTGAAGCCGGCGAACAGCATCACCGCCTCGCTGGGGATCGGGATGCAGGCGCTGCCGGCCGCCATCAGCAGGAAGACCCCGGCGAGGCCGGTGCCTTCGATCACGTTGACGCAGAAGTCCACGACCGGTCCGGTCAGGTCTGCAAAGAGGAATGGATGCGGCATGAAGGGACGTGATCCTAGAGGCTCACCCTTAAACTCCGCCCTAATGCGCCGGTTGAACCACCCCGTCTACCGCAACCGGGTCCTGCAGGTAGCGGCCGACGCCGTGCTCGTCGCGCTGGCGTATTTCCTCGCCTTCCAGCTGCGCTTCCTCGACCAGCCGCACGGCTGGCCGCACCGCTACGAGGTCCTCTTCGCCCAGTCGGTCGGCTTCGTCGTCGCCGGCAAGCTCGTCGTCTTCGCCGGCTTCGGGCTCTACCAGAAGTGGTGGCGCTACGTCAGCGGCCGCGACTTCATGCTGATCCTCCGCGCCGTCGCCGTCGCCAGCGCTCTACTGGTGGTGACGTTCGCGGTCGCCAAGCCGTTCGCGCACACGCTGCCGCGCTCGGTCGAGGTGACCGACTTCGTCCTCACCCTGATCCTCGTCGCCGGCGCCCGCCTCACCGTGCGGCTGATCGTCGAACGCCCGACCCGCGGCGCCCGCCTGCCCAAGCACGAGGTGCTCGTGGTCGGCGCCGGCTCCGGCGGCCAGATGGTGGTCCGCGAGCTGCAGCTGAACCCGGCCCTCGGCGCCACCGCGATCGGCTTCCTCGATGACGATCCGCGCAAGCGGGGGATGCGGATGCTCGGCCTCAAGGTGCTCGGCTCGACCAAGCAGATCGAGCAGATCCTCGACGAGACCAAACCCGACGAGGTGGTGATCGCGATCCCCTCGGCGCCCGGGACGCTGCGCGCCCGCATCGTCGCCGCCTGCCGCGACCGCGAGATCCCGATCCGCACCCTGCCGACCGTCTTCGAGCTGCTGCGCGGCGGCGTCCAGCTCAACAAGCAGCTGCGCGAGGTGCGGGTCGAGGACGTGCTCGGCCGCGAGCCGATCGTCCGCGAGCTCGACCGGGTCGGCGCATACCTGCAGGACAAGATCGTCCTCGTGACCGGCGCCGGCGGCTCGATCGGCTCCGAGCTCTGCCGCCAGATCGCCCAGGTGAGGCCGCGCCTGCTGGTGATGCTCGACCACGCCGAGGACAACCTCTTCCAGATCGACCGGGAGATGGTCGAGGAGCGCCACTTCGCCAGCTGCGAGTCGGTGCTCGCCGACTGCAAGGAGCCGCACCGGATGCTCGAGGTGATGCAGCGCTTCAAACCGCAGGTCGTCTTCCACGCCGCCGCCTACAAGCACGTGCCGCTGATGGAGGAGAACCCGCTGGAGGCGGTCCGCAACAACGCGATCGCCACCCGCGTCACCGCCGAGACCGCGGCCGCCTCGAAGGTCGAGCGTTTCGTCCTCATCTCCACCGACAAGGCGGTCAACCCGCAGACGGTGATGGGCGCCTCGAAGGCGATGGCCGAGTGGATCGTCCAGGCGGCGGGCGAAAAGTACCCGGAGACTCGCTTCGCCTCGGTCCGCTTCGGCAACGTCCTCGCCTCCTCGGGCAGCGTCGTGCCGATCTTCCGCGGCCAGATCGAGCGCGGGGGGCCGGTCACCGTGACCCACCCGGAGATGACCCGCTACTTCATGACGATCCCGGAGGCGGTGCAGCTGGTGATCCGCGCCGGCGACATCGGCACGGGCAAGGGCGAGGTATTCGTCCTCGACATGGGCGAGCCGGTGAAGATCGTCGACCTCGCCCACAACATGGTCCGGCTCGCCGGCTACGAGCCCGAGAAGGACATCGCGATCGAGTTCACGCAGCCGCGGGCGGGGGAGAAGCTGCACGAGGTCCTCTTCTCCGACGGCGAGGAAGTGCAGCCGACGGCGGCGCGGCGAATCAACCGGGCGGTGCGCCGGGTGCCGCGCGACCAGGAGTGGGTCGAGTCCACCCTGAACTCACTCGAACACCTGGTTCTGGCCGGGGACGAGGCTAATTTGGCGGAGCGCGTCGTCGAGATGATCGCCGCTCCGGGTGGCGACACCGCGACGGTCGCCTCCAACGAATAGCCTCTCGCAGCCACTTTGGTCCATGTGATCGAACAAATCGGCGCCTTCGCCGGCTTTGCCGCATTCCTCGGGCTTGCCGTACTCGCGCTCCTCTCGTTCACCCACGGACGGGACATCCGCCGCCTGCGCGAGTGGGCGGGGTCGGCCCCCGAGCGCGATGCCGAGCGCAAGGAGCAGACCTCCACGATCGCCGCCCAGCGGGCCGAGGAGCTGCGGGCGCTGCAGGAGGCGCGGACGGCCGAACACCAGGCGGTCTCGAGCCGCGAGGAGCGGCGCCGGCGGCGCGAGGAAGGCCTGCCCGAGGAGAGCCGCGGCGAACGGCTGCGCGGCCGCTTCTCCGGCTTCGGCGAGATCGCGGCGAACCCCCTGGCGCTGGTCGCGCTCTTTCTCGTCCTGGTGGTCGTGGTCGGCGGCGGTGCCTACCTCCTGCTCAGCGGCGGCGAAAGCAGCAGCAGCGGCCAGGGCTCTAAGCAGGCGGCGGCGAAGATCAAGCCCGGCGAAATCGAAGTCAGCGTCCTCAACGGGACCGCCGTGCCAGGGCTCGCCGCGACCTTCGGTGACGAGGTGGAAGAAAAGGGCTTCGAGCTCGGAGCCGTGACCAACAGCAGCGCCAGCTTCAGCGAAAGCGTCGTCATGTTCAAGCGCGGCCGCAAGCCGGAAGCGAGCAAGGTCGCGAAGCAGCTGAAGATCAAGAAGGTCCAGCTGATGAACGGCGAAATCGAATCCGTTTCGGCTGGTGCCCCCGTCGCCGTGGTGGTCGGCGAGGACAATGCCGAAGCAGGCGAATGAGGGCCGGCCGCCCGTCTCGCCACGCGCCGCTGCGGTCGTCTTCGCGCTCCTCGTCCTTGCCACCGTAGCCGCGTTCGCCTACGCCCAGCGCGTCAAGCGCGACCCGCTGGTCCTCGACCGGGTCAGCTTCGTCGGCGCGCCGCGGAGCAAGGGCGAGGAAGTCGTCCACGCCTTCACCCCGAACGGCGACTGCCGCTTCGACCAGGTCCGGATCCGCTTCCGCACCACGATCTCCGACCAGGGGACGGTCCAGGTGATCAGGCCCGGCGGCCGCGTCGTCATCACCCTCGCCCGCGACCAGTTCCTCAAGCGCTACACGTTCCACACCTACTACTGGGACGGGCGTCAGCGGGGAGGGGGGATCGCCCACCCCGGTCGTTACAAGCTGCGGGTGAAGCTGGGCGATCGGGTGCTGGTCACGCCCGGGGTGATCCGGGTGCACCGCTCGCCGAAGCGCGCGCAGTCACACTGCACCGCGGCCGGTTCTCGCCCCACCGGGGTGGGGAAAGAATCCGCAGCGGCTGCCGGGCAGGCCGCCGGGAGTTCGCAGCCATGAGCGACACCCTCGCCGGAATCGGGCTCGTTGCCGCCGCGGGTGCCAGCGGCGCCGCGATCCTGCTGCCGCCGGGGCGGCCGCGGGCGCTGCTGATGGTCGCGGCGATGGTCCTCTTCCCGGTCCTGATCGCCGGCGACCAGTGGCACGCCGCCCAGATCGTCGACCTCCGCCACCACCAGTCGCGGATCGCCGAGCTGCTGGTCCTCGCCGCCGCCGCGATCGCCGTCCTCACCTACCTCTTCCGCCGCTGGCCGATCCTGTTTCCCCTCGCCGTCGTCTTTACCCTGCCCTTTCGCATCCCCCTCCACGCAGGCGGAGACACCGCCAACCTGCTCGTCCCGCTCTACCTCGTGATCGCCGGAGGAGTAGGAGCGGTCCTGGTCCGCGACTGGACGCCACTGCCGGTGGGTGGCGCCGATCTGGGGGACCACCACTCGCCAAATGCGAGCGGTGGTGGAACCAGATCGGGGACAGGACCCGCCGGTCCCCTAGCCATGGTCCTGGCAGCGACGGTAGTTCTGTACGCCCTCCAAACCCTCTACTCCGACGACTTCTCCAAGGGCCTGCAGAACGTCTGCTTCTTCTTCGTCCCGTTCACGATCGCCTACCGGCTGCTGCGCGAGGTCGAGTGGGACCGGCAGCTGCTGAGGTGGGTGCTGATCGTGGTCGGCGTCGAGGCGGCGGCCTTCGTCCTCGTCGGCGGCGTCGAGCTTGCGAGCCGCAGCCTCTTCTGGAACGACCAGATCATCCGCTCGAACGAATTCCACACCTACTTCCGCGTCAACTCGGTCTTC
>DASTAR010000141.1:0-17716 GCA_035712505.1 Solirubrobacterales bacterium | reverse complement strand
GGCTCCGAGCCCGACCATCCCGAGTTCGACACCCAGCCGCTCTGGCAGCAGGTGATCGCCGGCAACGGCATCGCCAACGGCGTCTTCATGGTCGCCGTCAACCGCATCGGCTCCGAGCCCCCGCTCACCTTCTACGGCTCCTCCTTCATCAGCGACCCCTACGGCCGCGTCCTCGCCCAAGCCCCAAGAGATGAACCGGCAGTCCTCGTAGCCGACCTCGACCTCGACCAGCGCCGCGACTGGCTGGAGCTCTTCCCCTTCCTGACCACCCGCCGCCCCGACACCTACGCCAGGCTGGCGGAAGAAGCGACCAAGGCACAGACGGAATAGCTGAGGGACCAAGCTCCTGTGGTGGAGGGGTCGGTACCCCTCCTCCGGAATTGACCTCCCCTCCGCCTGCGCTCCGGGGAGAACATGCTGCGGCTTCGCCGCAGACATCAGATTCCACAGTCTCGGCAGACGCACTTCCGCGAGACCGCGAGGAACCGCAACTATTCCGGTTCTTCGCGGTCTCGCGAGCAGCTCGTCCGCCAGGACGTGTTGATGAGGGGTCCGGTCGTCCTCCGATCGAATGTTCGGGCGACATGCAATCTGGTTCTCGTCCTCCATAGGAGGACGGCATCATCGGGAGCCAGGCCCGTCCGGGCCGCGAAAAATTCGAGCGGAGGACGAACGGACCCCTGTGCAGGGGCGCTTGGTACCTCAGCTGTTAAGGCGCGAGGGCGTCGATCGTCTCTGCCACTTTGTCCGGCGTGACGATCGGGGTGAGGATCGGGAGGGTGATGCCGCCCTCGACGAAGGCGGCCAGGCGCTCCTTCATCTGCTCCGGGCTCCCGAAGACGAACATGTCCTCGATCAGCTCCCACGGGGCGGCCGCGGCAGCGGCCTGGCGGTCGCCGGAGCTCCAGGCTTCGACCATCGGCTCGATCTGCTCGCCGTAGCCGAGCCAGCGGTAGAAGTCGGCGTAGACCGGGACGGTGATGTAGGAGGAGAACATGAAGCGGGCGAGCGGCTCGACCTGCTCGCGCTCTCCCGGGATGCAGAAGAAGCGGCAGAGCAGCTCGAAGCCCTCCGGCGCACCCTCCAGCTGGGCGGTCACCTTCGGCAGCCCCGCCAGCGGCAGGAAGTTGGTGAAGGCGCCGGCGGCGCGCTCCACCGCCAGCTCGAGCATCATGCCCCGCAGCGCCGCCAGGACGACCGGGACCTCATGCGGCGGCTTCTGTTCCAGCTTGAAGCCGGCATCGGTGCGCTCGCCCGCCAAGGCCGCGTCGAGGAAGTCGAGCGTCTCCCGCACCCGGCTCAGCGGCCGCTCGAAGGGGATCCCGTTCCAGCCCTCGACGATCCGGTCCGAGGAGGACCCGATCCCGAGCACGAAGCGCCCCCGCGAGGCGTCGGCCAGCGCCGCCGCCTGCTGGGCCAGCAGCGCCGGGCCGCGCTGGAAGACGCCGACGATGCCGGTCCCAAGCCGTGCCCGCCCGGTCCAGGCGGCGCTCAGCGCCAGCGGCGTGAAGCCGTCCGGCCCGGCCGTCTCGCCCGTCCAGAGGTCGGTGTATCCGGCGGCCTCGGCGCGCCGGACCGGCTCCTCGTGGTCAGCGAGCCTCAGTCCCGGCAGCGGCAGCGTCAGGCCCCAGCGATCCATCGGGGGAGACCCTACCGGCGCCGGCCAGATCGTTGCGGACCTCGAAGCGCCGGTGCGAGGGCCACTGGCTGAAGAACGAGCCGGCATCCTGGGCGCTGAGCGGCCGGGTGAAGAGGAAGCCCTGGCCGTTGTCGCACTCTTTGTCGCGGATCAGCGAGAGGTCCTGCGGGCGCTCGATCCCCTCCGCGGTCGTCTCTATCTCCAGCGCTTTGCCGAGCTGGACGAGCGTGTGCAGGAGGATCTCGCCCTCGCCGCCCTCGGCCAGCTGCGAGACGAAGGAGCGGTCGATCTTCAGCACGTCGACCGGGAACTGGCGCAGGTGGCCGAGCGAGGAGTAGCCGGTGCCGAAGTCGTCGACCGCGATCCGCACCCCGAGCGCCTTCAGTTCTCCCAGCCGCCGGGCGGTCTCCTCGGCGTTGCTCATCAGCGTCGTCTCGGTGATCTCGATCGTCAGTGTCTGCGGCGGCAGGCCGCTCTCCTGGAGCGCCTCGCTGACGTGGTCGATCAGCTCGTCGGTGTCGAGCTGCAGGGCGGAGACGTTGACCGAGAGCTCGAGCGGCCGCTCCTCCCGCTGCCAGCCGGCCGCCTCGCGGCAGGCCTCCTTGAGGACCCAGGCGCCGACCTCGACGATCATCTTCGTCTCCTCCAGCAGCGGGATGAACGCCTCTGGCTCGACGATCCCGCGGCCGGGCCGGCGCCAGCGGATCAGCGCCTCGACCCCGGTGGGGCTCATCGTCTGCAGGTCGAAGGTCGGCTGGTAGACGAGGAAGAACTGGTCTTCGTCGAGCGCGCCCTGCAGGTCCATCTCCAGTTCGAGGCGCGACTGCACTTCGTCCTCCATCCCGGATTCGAAGACGAGGTAGCGGCTCTTGCCGCCCCACTTGGCCCGGTACATGGCGATGTCGGCGTCGCGCAGCAGTTCTTCGGCGCTCGGCCGCACGCCGGTGGCGATGCCGATGCTGGCCTTGGCGTGGACCCGCGTCTCGCCGTCCTCGCCGAGCGCGAAGGGCTCGCCGAAGGCTTCGAGCAGGCGCTCGGCGATCAGCTCCGGCCCGGCTGCCAGCGAGAGACCGTCGGCGACGACGACGAACTCGTCGCCGCCGAGGCGGCCCAGCGCATCGGTCTCGCGGATCACGCCCTCGAGCCGCTTCGCCACCGCGCAGAGCAGTTCGTCGCCGACCCCGTGGCCGAGCGAGTCGTTGATCGCCTTGAAGTTGTCGAGGTCGACGAACAGCGCCGCCACCGGTTCCTTGCTGTGGCGGGCGCGGCGCAGCGTCTGCTCGATCCGGTCGAGGATCAGGGTCCGGTTCGGCAGCCCGGTGAGGGCGTCGTGGGTGGCGAGGAAGACGAGTTCCTTCTCGCGGTTGTTCAGTTCGTCCTGGGCGCGCTGGCGCTCGTCCTCGAAGGACTGGCACATCCGCACCAGGGTGACGTCGAGGCTGCGCTGGACCATGCGCCGCGCCTCCCCCAGGGTCTCGTCGTCGATCCCGAGGTCGGCGGCGCCCTCGTCGAGGATCTCCAGCGCGCAGTCGCGCCAGCGCAGGCACCGTTTCGTGACCTCGTTGAGGGCGGCCTCGCGCTGGGAGGCGAGCTGGGCGAAGATCCGCCACGACTCCTGCCCGACCTCGCGGGCGACCGCTTCGCCCTCCCCCGCCATCCAGCGGGCGACGGCGACGGTGGAGACGGTGCCGACGTCCTCGAAGCTGTCTTCGACGACCTTGTCGAGCTGGCGGCTCGACTCCGCCGAGAGCTTCATCATCCGCGCCACTACCTCGCCGGTGCGCGTGCTCAGCTCCCGGCCAAGTCGGCGAAGCTCGGCGTCTCCCATGAGGCGGCGTATCGGCCGGTGTCGCTCGCCTCTTTAGCGGTCCCGAAGCCGTTTCCACAGATTTCGATTCGGGCAAACGTCCACCGCGGCATTCGGCTAGCCTGCGGCCCACATGGGGTCGACCTCTCAGGAGCCCGCGGCGCCGGCCGCGGCCAAGCCGGACCGCAACCTCGCCCTCGAGCTCGTCCGCGTCACCGAGGCGGCGGCGCTCGCCTCCGCCCGCTGGGTCGGCCGCGGCGACAAGATCGCCGCCGACCAGGCCGCGGTCGACGCGATGCGCCACGTCCTCGACTCGGTCTCGATGGACGGCACCGTCGTCATCGGCGAGGGCGAGAAGGACGAGGCGCCGATGCTCTACAACGGCGAGCGGATCGGCGACGGCTCGCCGCCGGTTGTCGACATCGCCGTCGACCCGCTCGAGGGGACGCGGCTCTGCGCGCTGGGGATGCCGAGCGCGATCGCCGTCATCGCCCTCGCCGAGCGGGGGACGATGTTCGACCCCGGCCCCTGCGTCTACATGGAAAAGATGGCGGGCGGGGAGGAGATCGCCGACCTGCTCGACCTCGACCGGCCGCTGCCGGAGACGCTGAAGCTGATCGCCCAGCGCAAGGGCGGCTCGGTCGGCGACGTGATCGTCGTCATGCTCGACCGGCCCCGTCACGAGCAGGCGATGAAGGAAGTGCGCGAGGCCGGCGCCCGCATCCGCCTGATAACCGACGGCGACGTCTCCGCCTCGCTGCTGGCGGTGAGCGAACGTTCCCCGGTCGACCTCCTCTGGGGGATCGGCGGCACGCCCGAGGGCGTGATCTCCGCCGCCGCCCTGAAGTCGATGGGCGGGCAGCTGATCGGCCGCCTCTGGCCGCGCAACGACGAGGAGCGCTCGGCGGCGACCGACGCCGGCTACGACCTCGACCGGGTCCTCACCGCCGACGACCTCTGCTCCGGCGAGGATGTCTTCTTCTCCGCCACCGGCGTCACCGACGGCGACGTCCTCCAGGGCGTCCGCTACCGCGGCCCCGGCGCGACCACCGAGTCGCTCGTGATGCGCTCCCGCTCGGGCACGGTCCGCCGGGTGCATGCGCGGCATGACCGCAGCAAGTTGCGCGAGATCATCGGCGAGCGCTACGGCTGAGGCGCGATAACCGGCGCGCTCCAGCGTCCTCGGTCGCTCGCGTGCGGAGCACGCCGCGCTCCCTGCGTCCTTGGATCGCTTGGTTCTCGCGCCTCAGTAGGTTTTTGGTGTGTTAGCCGTAGCCGGCTCCACCGGGTACATCGGCGGTTTGCTCTGCCGGCGTCTAGCCGAGGACGGCGGGGAGGTGCGGGCGCTGGCGCGGCGGCCTGAGCGGGCGGACGACTTGCGCGCGGCTGGTTGTGAGGTGCGGCAGGCCGATGCGCTCGAGCCGGAGACCCTGGGACCGGCGCTCGCGGGTGCCGACGTCGCCTACTACCTCGTCCACTCGATGGGGCGAGGCGGTGACGGGGACTTCGCCGAGCGCGACCACCGGGCGGCGGAGAACTTCGCCCCGGCCGCCGCGGCGGCCGGGGTCAAGCGCATCGTCTACCTGGGCGGACTGGGGGAGGGGTCGAAGCACCTCGACAGCCGCCACGCGACGGCGGAAACGCTGCGCGAAGGCGAGGTCCCCGTCTCCTATTTCCGCGCCGCGGCCGTGGTCGGAGCGGGCAGCGAGTCGTTCCGCACCGTCTTCTACCTCGTCCGCCGACTGCCGGTGATGGTGACGCCGCGGTGGGTCTCCACCCGCACCCAGCCGATCGCGATCGACGACGTCGTCGCCTGTCTTGCGGCGGCCTCGGACCTCGACCTGCCGGTCGACCGCGAGATCCAGATCGGCGGCCCGGACATCACCACCTACGGCGGGATGATCGACGAGCTCGCCCGCGCGCTCGGGCGCCGGCCGCCGCTGCGGATCGTCGTCCCCGTGCTCACCCCGCGGCTCTCTTCGCTCTGGATCGGCCTCGTCACCCCGGTCGACGCGGGCGTCGCCAAGCCCCTGGTCGAGGGGCTCTCGACCGAGACCGTGGTCAGCGACCCTTCCGGGATGGAGCTGCTCGGCACGACGCCCGACACGCCTCTGCGGGAGGCGCTTCAGAAGGCGGCCGCGCAGCCCGAGCGGGGCTAAGCGTCGGCCGCGCCCCGCGCCTGCTCTTCGCCGACGAAGGGGACCAGCAGCTCGTAGGTGAGGTCGGGCAGCAGCCGCGGCAGCTCGGCGGCTCGGTTCAGCACGACCTCCTCGTAGATCCGCGCCAGCATTGCTCCGGCCGCCAGCGAATATGCCTGCGCCAGCTCGGGTTCGGGCGCGTCCTCGCCGCCGCACTCTTCCATCACGGCGACCGCCCGCGCATAGGCGGACTTGAAGGCCGGCCGGAAGGCCGGGCCGACGGTGCTCAGCTCCACCAGGGTGAAACGAGCCGCATCGGGATCGGCGGCGAACCAGTCGAGGGCTGCCGCCAGGCCGCGCCGCATCCGCTCCGCCCAGGGCCCGCCCTCCGCGTGGGCCGCGCGCACCCGCTCTTCGACGTCGTCGACCAGGAGCTTGTGGGCGGCCAGCATGCAGTCGAGTTTGTCGTCGAAGAGTTCGTAGAAGCTCTCGCGGCCGACCCCCGCGTCGCCGAGGATGTCGCCGACGGTCGTCGCCTCGTAGCCGTTGCTCGCGGTCACCTTCACCACGGCCGCCAGCAGCCGCTCGCGCTGGGAGCGCTCGACCAGCTCGCGCGGCAGGCCGTGGCGCCCGCGCGGGAGCCGCCAGCGGCGCAGGTCCTCGGGGCTATCGCTCACCGGCAGCGACATCGCTGGTCCTGCTTTCGGATGCGAGGTGCGACTGGCGCAGGGCGGCCTCGTGGCCGCCGAATGGGCTGACGGCGAGATAGACGAGCTCGGGGAGGAGCTCGGGCAGGCGGTCGGCCTCGCCGATCGCGATCTGGTTGAGGATCAGGACCTGGGCCTTGCCGAAGGCGAGGCGCGGGTCGCTGTGGGCCTGCGCCGAGCCGTTGCCCTGCGACCAGAGCGCTTCCAGCGCCGGGATCGTCACCCCGCGGTAGCGCTCGATCACCATCGGGTCGACGGCCATGGCGTCGCCGGTGAGGAGCTGCGCCAGGCCGGGCCGTTCCGCCAGCGCCTCGATCACCGCCGTCGTCGCCTTGCGCACGGCTTCGGCCGGCTCGCCTTCGCCCGCATGGGCGCAGGCCGCCACCTCCTGGAGCTGCTCGATGCAGTGGTCGATCGCGGCGTCGAAGCAGGCCCGCTTGTCGTCGAACTGCTTGTAGAAGGTGGTGCGGGAGATCCGCGCCCTGGCGACGATGTCGGTGATCGTCGTCGCGGCGTAGGTCTTCTCGGCGCAGCTGTCGATCATCGCGTCGATGATCCGCTGCCGCTGGTCGCCGGCACCTAGGTGAGGAGTGCTGGCCGGCCGCAGAATGCTGGTCGCCATTTCAGAACTCCGATGTTTTTGCATCAATGCGGATTGTCCCAGCTTTGACTGGCTTTCTGGACTCCGGGTCCAGCTGGTTGTAATTCCCCGCACAAAAGGATACGACAGTTTTTATTAAGTGTTGGAGGAAATGTGTCGACTGGCGGCGTCTCCAGCGGTCTCCTCGCAGCCGCAGGGGCGGGGGGAATAGGGCATCTCACCCGTGTCGTGGAGCTCGAAGCGCAACGAGTTGATCACCGCGCCCACCATCAGCGCCAGGCTGAGCACGTAGAACCAGAGCAGGGCGATGAGGACGAAGCCGAGGGTCGAACCGAACCGCGAGAGACTGGACACGTTGGAGAGATAGATCGGGAAGAGCCAGTTGGCGAGGCCGGCGCCGACGGTGACGAAGAGGGCCCCCGGCCAGACCGCGCGCCACGGCATGTGGCCTTTCGGGACCGCCCAGAAGATCACCGCGCAGATGCCGAAGGTGATCAGCAGCGCCGCCCCCAGCAGCAGGATCGTGTCGATCGCCTTGATGTCGGAGAGGCCGAAGGGGAGGCGATCGGTGCTGTTGACAATCGCGCTCTCGAAGGTGGGGACGAAGATGCTGGCGGCGATGAAGAGGAGGACGACCGCGAGCATCGCGAAGGAGAAGCGCTTCTGCTCGACCCAGCCGCGGCATTCGACGTGGTAGATGCGGCAGAAGGCGGTGTCCATCGCGCCCCAGAAGGAGGCGCCGATCCAGAGCGAGCCGACGAAGGCGGCGATCCCGATCGTCGTCGAGTTGTCCTGGATCCGGGTCAGGACGTCGGTCAGCGTGTGCTGCTCGGTGTTGGGGAAGAGCCGCTGGAGGTCGTTGACGACGCTGGTTTCGACGCCGCCGATCTTCAGCACCTGGCCGAAGACGAAGAGCACGAGCAGGGCGAAGGGGAAGACCGCCAGCATCAGGTTGTAGGCGACCATCGCCGAGAGGCCGGTGACGTTCTCCCGGTAGGCCCGCTGCCAGAAGGCGCGCAGCCAGGGCGTGGGGTGGCGGAGGGAACTCGGCATTTAACGCAGGATGCGGGGGGATTCAGCTTGACTTCAGAAAGTGAAGCGACTACTATGCGAACAGGCGTTTGAGAAGTTTCACATTCAAAAGCCTGCCCACCAGGGCACAATGACGATCTAGACGCTACTTTCGCGGGCCGCCTTCAGGGTCCGCTTTTTGTCGGTCCGTTCCTGCGGATGCGGGCGCGACTTTCGCGACGCGGCGGCCTTTTCGTCGAGCAGGTCTAAATAACGAGCGCAAGGGAAACGAGTAAGAACGGATGCTGGTAGCAGAGCTTCAGGAACTGGACGAGGTCAAAAACCTCATCAATCGCGGGCAGCAGCTTGGCGTGCTGACCTTCGGCGACATCGCCTCGGCCGTCTCGGAGGTCGATCTCGACGAGTCTGACGTCGAGGACCTCTACGGCCATCTCGAGAAGTCGGGGATCGAGCTCGTCGAGGACATGGACCCGGCGCAGAAAGCCGCCGCCGAAGCGCTCCCCGCCGACACCGGCAAAAAAGGCCGCCGGCGCCAGAAACAGGCGCTCGACCTGAAACCGGACATGACCACCGATTCCTTGCAGCTGTTCCTCAAGGACATCGGCAAAGTCCGCCTGCTGACCGCGCAGGAGGAGGTCGAACTCGCCAAACGGATCGAGCGCGGCGACCTCGACGCGAAGCAGAAAATGGTCGAGTCGAACCTGCGCCTGGTCGTCTCGATCGCGAAAAACTACCGGAACCAGGGGCTGCCCTTCCTCGACCTGATCCAGGAGGGGACGCTCGGCCTGGTCCGCGCGGCGGAGAAGTTCGACTACCGCAAGGGGTTCAAGTTCTCCACGTATGCGACCTGGTGGATCCGACAGGCGATCGCCCGCGCGCTGGCTGACAAGGCGCGGACGATCCGCATCCCGGTCCACGTGGTCGAGAAGCTGAACAAGATCGGCCGCGCCGAGCGCAAGCTGGTCACCGAGCTGGGCCGCGAGCCCACCCCGGAGGAGATCGCCGAGGTGACGGGGATCGATCCCGAGGAGGTCGACTCGATCAAGCGCTCCGCCCAGGCCCCGGTCTCCCTCGAGAAGCCGGTGGGCGACGAGGAGGAGTCGGAGTTCGGCCAGTTCATCGCCGACGAGAAGGCCGAGAGCCCGTTCGACCGGGCGGCGGACCTGCTGACCAAAGAGGCTCTGAAAGAGGCGCTCGAGAACCTCTCCTACCGCGAGCGCCGCGTGCTCGAGCTCCGCTACGGGCTCGGCGGCGAGCACCCGCGGACCCTGGACGAGGTCGGCCGCACCTTCAACGTCACCCGCGAGCGGATCCGCCAGATCGAGAACCAGTCGCTGAAAAAGCTGCAGTCGCTGGGCGAGGCCCAGAAACTGCGCGAGGTCGCTTAGGTAGCAGCTACGACTGGTGAGTTAATCCTGCTATAGGCGGGCTAACTCACCAGTCGCATCAGTGGGGAGGGGTCATTGGCCCCTCCCCGATCGTCCCGGGCAGGATCAGTGTGGGCCCGGGCAGTTGGGCTGGTCGTTTTCGCTCTGGCAGGGGTTGCTGTTCGGATGGAAATGCCCCGAGTTCCCAGCCGAGTTCGGCCCGCCGAACGCGTAGGCGGGACCTGCCGCCATCAACATGATCGCGGCGGCGAGGGCAATCGCCTTGCGAATCGACTTCTTCATCGTTCTACCTCCTTCTTGCGCAGGGGGGCGCACGAAGGGGCTCCTTACCTATTCGAGGGGCGAACCACCCCGTCCTCGCCGGTAGGGGCTAGAACGACTCAACTCGGCCGGCGTCAGGCCTTTTTCCGAAAGCGCTGGGATCGCTGTCAGCCTGTGTAGCTGCCTGCATCCTCGTACATCCGGAGGATTCTCTCTCGGCGCTGGCGGAGCATTCCAGCGGCACCGAGCGAGCCTGACAGGCGCCAAATTCTTCAAGTGATCGGAGCCTCCGGCCGATAACCGTCGGGATGTTCGACATCGATTCAGCGCTGCGCATCCTGGTCGACCAGGGTGGGTCGGATTTGCACGTCAAGGTCGGGGTGCCGCCGACGATTCGGCTCCATGGTGACCTGACCCCGCTCGAGGGCTACCCCGAGCTGGAGACAAAAGACACCGAGCAGGCCTTTCACGACATCGCCGAGGTCCGTTCCCTGACCGAGTTCGAGGAAGCGGGGGAGGCTGACTTCTCCTACGCGATCCCGGGGCTGAGCCGCTTCCGCGTCAACGTCTTCAAGCAGCGCGGCTCGATCTCGATCGTCTGCCGGGCGATCCCCTTCGAAATCCGCTCGGTCGAGGAGCTGGGGCTGCCGCCGGTCGTCACCAAACTGGCCGAAGAGCAGCGCGGGATCATCCTCGTCACCGGCACCACCGGCTCGGGCAAGAGCACGACCCTGGCGGCGATGATCGACCACATCAACCGCACCCGGACCGACCACATCATCACCCTCGAGGACCCGATCGAGTACCTGCACGAAGACAAAGGCTCGATCGTCAACCAGCGCGAAGTCGGCTCGGACACCGAGAGCTTCGCCCGGGCGATGCGCCGCGTCCTGCGCCAGGACCCCGACTGCATCCTGATCGGCGAGATGCGCGACGAGGAGACGGTGCGGACCGCCCTCTCGGCGGCCGAGACCGGCCACCTCGTGCTCTCGACCGTTCACACCCTGGACGCGACCGAGACGATCAACCGCATCGTCGACTTCTTCCCGCCGCACCTCCAGCACCAGGCGCGGGTGATGCTCGCCGCGACCCTCAAGGGGGCGATCGCCCAGCGCCTCGTCCCCGACGTCACCGGCGACGGCCGCGTCCCCGCCTCGGAGATCCTCGTCGTCACCGGCCGGGTCAAAGACCTGATCATGAACCCGGAGGAGACGGGCAAGATCACCGAGGTGATCGCCGAGGGCGAGTACTACGGCATGCGCACCTTCGACCAGTCCCTCCTCCAGTACGTGATGGAGGGCAAGGTCGCCGAGCAGGTAGCCCTCGAGTACGCCTCCAGCCCCCACGACTTCAAACTGATGCTGGCAGCCGGCGGCCAGCGCGCGAGCGGGATCGAGCAGCTCGAGCCCGTCGCCGAGCATGCAGCCGAGCCTGCCGGCTAGCAACCACCAAGTCTCAAGCTTGCAGCTGCGGGTGCCGAGCTTAATAGCGGAAGTTCGATGCGAGAGAAGCTGAACGAAAATCCGCTTGCCCAGATGGCCCTGGTCGGGGTTCTGCTTGTCGTCGGCGTGCTGATGCTGATTTCGATGGGGGGCGGTGGCGAATCGGAATCAGGGTCCGAAGCCGAACCCGAAACCTCGGTCGCCACCAGCGCCCCAACGATCACGTCCGGCGGCGAAACGCCGTCTGCCGAAGCGACCGTGGTGCCGCCTGAAGCGCCGCCACCGCCGAAGGCGGTCGCCGCCGCGTTCAACTCCGGCCAGACCGTTGTTCTCCTCATCGTGCGGGAAGGCGGAATCGACGACCAGCTGGTCAAGGCCGATACCCACGTTCTGGCTTCCGTTCCCCGCGTTGCCCTGTTTGTCGTCCCGGCGAGCAAGATTGCCCGCTACGCGGCGATCACCGAGGGGGTCGGCGTCAACCGTGTTCCGGCTCTCATCGTTATGCGCCCGAAGGCACTAAGTCACGGGGTTCCGACCGCCTCGGTCAGCTACGGCTACCAGGGAGGCCAGAGCGTCGTCCAACAGGTAACGGACGCTCGCTACAGGGGTCAGACGCTTTCCTACCACCCATAGAACGATGGAGTCCGCCGATTATCCGAGCCATCTGCGGCCGGTTCCCAATTCGGGTGACTCGACCGCGCCGGCCCTGCGGTCCGAGCCGCAGGTAACGACGGGACTGACGCCGCCCCAGCAGCGCGGCCGCTCGAGCGGCTTTCTCACCGACGTCCTCATTGACCTCGGGTATGTACCCGCCGACCGCGCACAACAGGCGATCGAAGAGGCCCGCACGGCGGCCATGCCGCCCGAGGCCCTGCTCCTTCAGCAGGGTGCGATAAACGGCGACCAGCTCTCCCGGGCGATCGCAGAGCGCTACGGGCTCGACCACATCGACCTCTCGGTTTACCCCGTCGACATGGCGGCCGCGAACCTGATCCCGGTCGGCACTGCCCGGCGCTACCGAGCCTTGCCAGTCGGCTTCGTAGACAAGCACACGCTGCTGGTGGCGATGGGGGATCCCACCAACGTCCTCGCGGTTGACGACGTCCAGCTTGCGACCGGTCTCGACTGCCGGGTCGCGGTCGCCGCCGAGGAGGACATCGAAGCGCTGATCACCCGCCTGAACACCCTGCAGAGCTCTGTTACCGAGGCGGTTATCGAGGGGGAAGAGGAAGACGACGGCGACCTCGCCGAAGTGTCCCAGATGGAGGTTGGGGCCGAGGACGCCCCGGTGATCAAACTCGTCTACAGCATTCTCGGCCAGGCCGTAGGCGAGGGCGCCTCAGACATCCACTTCGAGCCCGAGGAACAGGACATGCGGGTCCGCTTTCGGATCGACGGTGTCCTCCGCGAGGCGGCGAACGTCCCCAAGCGGATGGTCAGCGCTGTGATCTCTCGAGTGAAGATCATGAGTGAGCTGAACATCGCCGAGAAACGCGTCCCCCAGGACGGGCGCGTCAGCATCACCGTCGAGAACCGCCGGGTGGACCTCCGCGTCACCACGCTGCCGACGCAGCGCGGCGAGGGGGCGACGATCCGCATCCTCGACAAAGACAACGCTCAGCGCTCCCTCGATGAACTGGGGATGGACGGGAAAGCCCGAGAGCGATTTGAGTTCTCCTTCAACCAGGCCTACGGCGCGGTTCTGGTCACCGGGCCGACCGGCTCGGGAAAGAGCACGACGCTCTACGCCGCGCTCCAGGCGCTCAACCAGATCGATAAGAAGATCATCACGATCGAGGATCCGGTCGAGTACCAAATCGACGGCATCAACCAGATCAACGTCAACCGCAAGGCCGGGCTCGACTTCGCAACCGGCCTACGCTCGATTCTTCGCGCCGACCCGGACATCGTCATGGTCGGCGAGATCCGCGATGGCGAGACGGCGCAGATCGCCGTCGAGGCGGCGCTGACCGGGCACATGATGCTGACCACCCTGCACACCAACGACGCCCCGGGGGCGATCACCCGGCTCGGCGAGATGGGGATCGAGCCTTTCCTCATCGCCTCTGCGGTCGACTGCGTCGTCGCCCAGCGCCTGGCCCGCAAGCTCTGCAGCCACTGCAAGCGGCGCGTGATCATCCCGGTGCCCGCACTTGAAGAGGCGGGCCTGAGGGTGGGGGGCGAGGTCGAGGCCTACGAGCCGGTCGGCTGCGCCCGCTGCAACGGCAGTGGCTACAAAGGCCGGGTCGGCCTCTACTCGGTGATGGCGGTCAACGAGCGGATCAAGGAGATGACCGTCTCCCACGCCGCTGAGGTCGAGATCGGCACCGCGGCTGCAGAAGAGGGAATGTGCACGCTGCGCGAGGACGGCTTGATGAAGGTGCGATCCGGGTTGACCAGCCTCGAGGAGGTGCTGCGTGTCACCACCTGAGTGCGCGCCTAATTGCTTCCAGGTATTGAGGAATCCGCAGCAGCGGCCGATCTAGGGACCATGGACTTCGACTTCGCAGAGGTTCTGCGCCGCATGGTCGAGGCGCGGGCCTCCGATGTTCACCTGACGCCGGGCTTTCCGCCGGCGATTCGCGACAAGGGACAGATCACCCCGATGGAGGGGTTCGAGGTCCTCACCGGCCAGGAGACCCGCGAGGTCGTCTTCAGCATCCTCAACGACGACCAGCGCAAACGCTTCGAGAACAACAAACAGCTCGATTTCGCCTACGCGATCCCCAACGTCGCCCGCTTCCGCGTCAACTGCTTCTTCCAGCGCGGCGCCGTCAGCGCCGCCTTCCGCTTCGTCCCGCAGGAGATCCCCTCGCTCGATTCCCTCGGTGGGCCGTCGGTGCTTCGTGAGCTGACCCAGAAACCGCGCGGCTTCGTCCTCGTCACCGGGCCGACCGGCTCGGGCAAGAGCACGACCCTGGCGGCGATGATCGACATCATCAACTGCGAACGGCAGGACCACATCCTCACGATCGAGGACCCGATCGAGTTCCTGCACCGGCACAAAAAGTCGATCGTCAACCAGCGCGAGATCGGCTCCGACGCCGACACCTTCGCCCTCGGCCTCAAGGCCGCCCTGCGAGAGGACCCCGACGTGATCCTGGTCGGCGAGATGAGGGACCTGGAGACGATCGGCACCGCCCTGACCGCGGCCGAGACCGGCCACCTCGTCTTCGCCACCCTCCACACCCAGTCGACCGCGCAGACGGTCGACCGGATCATCGACGTCTTCCCCCCCGAGCAACAGGGGCAGGTCCGGACCCAGCTCTCGATCGCCCTGCAGGGCATCGTCACCCAGCAGCTGCTGCCGACCGCCGACGGCATGGGTCGCGTCGTCGCCACCGAGGTGCTGGTGCCGACGCCGGCGATCCGCAACCTGATCCGCGAGGGCAAGACCCACCAGATCTACGCCGCCATCCAGACCTCCGGCGCGGTCGGCATGCAGACGATGGACGCCGACCTGGCGCGCCTGGTCCGCGCCGGCAAGATCAACCGTCAACTGGCCCAGCAGCGCAGCGCCGTGCCGGAGGAGCTCAAACGCCTGCTCGGTTCCGAACCGGTGCAGCCGGTAGTCGGCATGGCAATGGACGGAAGCGGCGGTTACGCGCAACCGGCGCAGCCGGTGTCAGCCCCTTCCTACCCGGGGCAGTAGCCGATGGCGGCCGCCGCGACCACCTTCTCGTTCCGGGCAATGGACCCCGCCGGCGCCGCCACCAGCGGCGAGATCGAGGCCGAGTCCAAGTCGCAGGTCGCCGAGGCGCTGCGCCAGCGCGGGCTGATCGTCCTCGACGTCACCGAGAAGGCTTCGCCCGTCAACATCGAGGACTTCTTCAAACGCTGGCAGAAGGTCGACATGCGCGAGCTCGCTGTCTTCTCGCGCCAGTTCGCCACCCTCGTCGCCTCCGGCATGCCGATGCTGCGGACTTTGCGGACCCTGGAGGAACAGACCAACGACGAACTGATCGAAGAGGCTGTAGCCGGCCTGCGCGCCGACGTCGAGGCCGGTTCGTCGCTCGAGCAGGCGATGGAACGCCATCCCAAGGTCTTTGACCGGCTCTTCCGCGCGATGGTGCGCTCCGGCGAGCAGTCGGGGCGGCTCGACGAGGCGCTCGACCGGATCGCCTACCAGGTCGAGAAACAGGACGCCCTGCGCCGCCAGGTGAAATCGGCGCTGATGTACCCCGCTCTCGTCTTCGGCTTCGCCGCCGTCGTCCTCGTGGCGATCGTCTGCTTCGTGATCCCGGTCTTCGTTGGCATCTTCAACGATCTCGCCGAAGAACACCCGGGCGAAAGCGCGGCGCTGCCCCCTCCGACCCAGCTCTGCGTCACCGTCTCTAACGCGCTCACCGGCTACTGGTTCGTGATTATCCCTTCGTTAGTGGTCGGCTTCTTCGTGTTCTTTCGCTGGAAGAAAACGGAAAAAGGACGCGACTCCTGGGAGCGGCTCATCCTCCGAATTCCATTCAAAATCGGCGACGTGATCCAGAAAGTGGCGCTCGCCCGCTGGTCTCGGACCTTCGCCGGCTCCGTCTCGGCCGGCGTGCCGATGCTGCAGTCGATCAGACTCACCGGCCAGACCGCCGGCAACGTCGTCATCGAGAAGGCGATGGCCGACGTCTACGACTCGGTCAAGCGGGGCGGCTCCCTCGCCGGTCCGATCGAGGGGAACGACATCTTCCCGCCGATGGTCGGCCACATGGTCTCGGTGGGCGAGGAGACCGGTCAGCTGGAGACGATGCTGAGCAAAGTCGCTGACTTCTACGAGGCCGAGGTCGACGCCAAGGTGAAGGCCCTGACCGCGCTACTCGAGCCGGTGATGATCGTCTTCGTCGGCGGCATCGTCGGCTTCATCGTCATCTCGATGTACCTGCCGATGTTCAGCATCTACGAAAAGATCCGCTGACCGCCATCCGCCGAAGTTCTCGGTAGGTCGAGCGTCCAGGCTGCGCTGGGGGCTCCTCGCCACCGTTCAAGCGGGGAGCGATGGCGGCCGATCACACGAGGGATGGTTGGCATCGACCGACTTCTGCGGCGCCTGCTCGCGTTGAGCCGAGGCGAGGAGGGGATGGCGCTGCCGTTTGCGATGCTCGCAACCGCCGCGACGATGGCTCTGGCGGGGGTTGCGGTGCTCTCCTCGATCGACGTGCAGCAGGGCTCTCACAGGGACAGCGCCTCGAAGAGCGCGATCGCCGCGGCCGACGCCGGCGCCAGCGTGGCGCTGATGCGGCTCAACCGCTACGCGAGCAGCCTCAGCAACGCCTCCAACGCCAACTGCCTGGGCGTCAGTGGCGAAGGGAAGCTGATCGTCACCGGCGCCGTCGAAGGCTGGTGTCCGGCGATCACTGAAACCGTGGGGGCCTCGACCTACAGCTACCGGGTCAGCGCGATGGTCGCGGGCGCCCCGATCAACGTCGTCTCGACCGGCAGCTCCAGCGGGACCAGCCAACGCGTTGACGTGACGCTTGGTGCGGAATCTGTGCAAAAGATCCTCAACGAAGAGGGGCTGGTGAGCGAAGGGTCAATCCAGATCCCTGGAAATCCGCACATCCGGGTAAGCGTCGGCGCCAACGAAGACATCGAAGGAAAAGGCAGTTGGGAAGTCTGTGGCAACGCCCGCCACGGCACCGGCCAGAACGGCCCCAAAACCGGAGAACTCGGCTGCGGGGGAGAAGAAGAGGAAGCGAACGTCTCCCTCCCCCCCGTGAGCAGCTTCATGCCTTCGGAAATCAAATCTGAAACCTACAACTCGGACAACCGGCTCAAGGCGTGCGTGACCAAGCTCCCGCAGAACCCGGAACGCTGTGAAGACGATTACTACTCCGGTAAGCGCAAAGAAACGGTGCCCTACGACGCTGCGAAGCGGAGCATCAACCTCTCGGGAGGCACGCTGACTCTGGGCGGCGAAGATTACTGGCTGTGCAAGCTGACCATGAGCGGTAGCTCGCACCTGATCATGGCGGAAGGGGCACACGCGCGGCTGTTCTTCTCCACTCCGGAAGAATGCAGGATGTCGAGTTCCGAACCGCAGATCAGCATTACCGGCAACAGCAGCATCGAATCCACCGGCTACATCGCGCAGCTCGGTCAGTACGACATGCTCAGCATCTTCATGCTCGGAGGCTCGACCTCGACCGTCGAACTGCACGGGAACAGCGGAAGCAACGAGGTGCTGCTCTACGCCCCCGACAGCACGGTCAAAATAATCGGGGGAGCAACCTATAAGGGCCCGATCGCCGGCGGGCAGATCGAAATCCAAGGAAACGCAACGTTCGAAGCGGACGCAGGTTACGAAGCGCAAGGCCTTCCTGACGACACGCTCTACTCGCGCCAGTCCTACATCGAGTGCAGCGGTACCGCAGCCGCGGTTCCCGACGAAAACTGCTGAACCACCGATTCCCGACTTTTGGGTCGGAGAAATCCAAATTTCGGGGATAAAGTCGTGGCCTCAGCGGCCGATGAAGCACGGGTGATGAATCTGCCAGTGCCTCGGTGCAAAAGGCAAACCCGCTGCGAGGCGGGGGCGCAAAGCCGACGGGACTCCCTAGCGGGAGTCAGCCGGGTTACCACCGGGGTCGACAGACACCACGTGGCTTCACGCGACGGGGCTCTGGCTCGAACGATTAGGACCATAGGAGGTCACTAATGTCAGTCCAGAATCTCCGGGCCCGCATCGGCGCCCGGCTCAACGGCGACAGCGAGGC
>DASTAR010000140.1:0-29781 GCA_035712505.1 Solirubrobacterales bacterium | reverse complement strand
GGCGGGCGAGCCCGGCCCTCACCGCGACCTCGTGTTGCTGAACGCCGCCGCGGCGATCTACGTCGGCGGCCTCGTGCCGGACCTGGAGGAGGGGGTCGCCAAAGCCGCCGAGTCGATCGATTCCGGCGCGGCAGCCGGCGTACTGGAGCGGCTGATCGCAGCAACCGCGGCCCCCGCCCTCTGAGACGCTTGGACCCGTCCAAGCGTCTAGGCTCTAGTCCTTCATCGTGGGAATGATGGACCAGCTCATCGCGGGGGCCCGGGAGGGGGTCGAGGCACGTCGTGCCGAGCGTCCCCAGGCCGATCTGGAGGCGCGCCTCTCCGGCCGGCGCGAAGACCGCCCCTTCAACGAGGCGCTGACCCGCCCGGGGCTGTCGCTGATCGCCGAGTTCAAGCGGCGCTCGCCGAGCGCCGGCGAGCTGGCCCCGGAGTCGATCGATCTCGCCGCCCAGGTCGCTGCCTACGAGCGCGGCGGCGCCGCGGCGCTGTCGGTCCTGACCGACGAGCGCCACTTCGGCGGCTCGCTGGAGGACCTGCGCGCGGCCCGCGGCGCCTGTGACCTGCCGATCATCCGCAAGGACTTCATCGTCGACCCCTACCAGCTCTACGAGGCGGCGGTGAACGGTGCCGACGCCGTGCTGCTGATCGTCGCCGCCCTCGACGACGAGGACCTGTGCTCGCTCTACCAGGAGGCCCGCTCGATCGACCTCGACTGCGTCGTCGAGGTGCACGACGCCGAGGAGCTGGAGCGTGCCCTGGAGGCGGGCGCCGAGGTGATCGGGATCAACAACCGCAACCTCGAGGACATGAGCGTCGACCTCGGGACCACCTTCGAGCTGATGCCGGATGTCCCAGCCGGCAAGACCGTCGTCGCCGAGAGCGGGATCTCCGGCCGTGAGGAGCTTGCCGAACTCGACCGGGTCGGGGTGGACGCGGTCCTGATCGGCGGCGCTTTGATGGCCGCGGCGGATCCCGAAGCGAAGGTGCGGGAGCTCGCCGGCAGCGACGAAAGCACCCGCGAACACCTGGTCTGAACGGCCTCGGCCCCGGGTCTGCCATCTTTAGAAAACTTTTGAAGAGCATTTAGGGAGCGGTCACCGCCCCCGGCCATCCTCATCCCATGCCTCAGCAACAGTCGAAACTTCGCAGCCCGTTCTTCTCCGCCCTCCTTGGCGGCATCGTCGTCGCCGTCGTCGGACTGATCGCCATCGCCGCCGGCGTGGTCCAATCCGGCGGCGGTTCGACGACGACCGTCGCGTCCCCGCTTACCGCGCCCGTCGATGCCAAGGAAGAAAAGAACGCCAACGTCGTCAACCAGATCTACAAGGCAGACGGAGGCGGGGTCGCCTTCATCGAATCGCAGCTCGAACCGCAGGAAAGCGAATTCTTCAACCCCTTCGGCGAACCCGAAGCGGAATCCGGCGGCACCGCCACCGGCTCGGGCTTCGTGATCGACGGCGAAGGCCACATCCTCACGAACAACCACGTGATCGAAGGCGCCTCCAAGGTGGAGGTCAAACTCGGCGAATCCGAAAAGGAGTACGAAGCCGAAGTGGTGGGGGCCGACCCCGGCACGGACATCGCCCTGCTGAAGGTCGAAGCCCCTTCGAAGGAACTGCATCCGCTCACGCTCGGCCACTCCTCCGAAGTGGAAGTCGGCGACCCGGTGGTCGCGATCGGCAACCCCTTCGGCCTCGACCGGACCGTCACCAGCGGGATCGTCTCTGCCCTGCAGCGGCAGATCCAGGCTCCCAACGGCTTCTCCATCAACCACGTGATCCAGACCGACGCCGCGATCAACCCCGGCAACTCCGGCGGGCCGCTGATCGACTCCGGCGGCGAGGTGATCGGGATCAACTCCCAGATCGCCACCGGCGGCGGCGGCGACGGCAACGTCGGCATCGGGTTCGCGATCCCGATCGACACGATCCGGGCCGAGATCAAGGACCTCGAGACGAAGGGCGAAGTCCAACACGCCTTCCTCGGGATCAGCGGCGGGACGATCACCCCTGAACTGGCGAAGGCGCTGAACCTGCCGGTCAAGCAGGGCGTGATCGTGCAGCAGGTCGTCAAGAACGGCCCCGCGGACAAGGCCGGCCTGGAAGCCGGCACCACCTCGGCCACGATCAACGGCCAGGAAGTCCGCCTCGGCGGCGACATCATCACCGAGGCCAACGGCAAGCCCATCAAGGACATGGAAGGGCTGATCGAAGTGATCCAGGACTCCAATCCGGGCGACAAGCTCGAACTGAAGGTCCTCCACGACGGCAAGGAAAAGTCCGTCGAAGTCACCCTCGGGACGCAGCCCAAGAACTCCAAATAGGCGCGAGGCTGGACGAGACGAGCCGGACCTTGCGGGGGTCCGGCTCGTCTTCACGTACGCTGGGGTCGTGCGGGTCAAGTTCTGCGGCATAACCAATCTCGACGACGCCGCCGAGGCGGTTCGGCTCGGGGCCTGGGCGATCGGGCTGATCCATTTCCACGGCAGTCCCCGCGACGTCGACCGGGCGGTTGCGGCCGAGATCGCTGCCGCCTTCCGCCGCAAGGCGGAGGTCGTCGGCGTGTTCGTCAACCCGACGCTCGAGGAGGTCGTCCGGGCGGTCGAGGACGAGGGCCTGACGATGGTGCAGCTGAACGGGGCCGAGGGGGCTTCTTTCTGCGCTGAGGTGAAGCGGCGGACGGGGGTGAAGGTCGCCAAGGCGGTCCACGTGGCCAGCGCCGCCGACATCCACGGGGCGGAGGCCTTTCGCACCGACTTCCATCTCTTCGACCGCCGGGCCAAGGGCGCGTGGGGGGGTACGGGAGAGAACTTCGACTGGGAGCTGCTGCGCGGGCACCGCTCCGAAGTGCCGGCGATCCTGGCCGGCGGGCTGCGCCCTGAGAACGTCGCCGCCGCGATCGCGATCGTCCATCCGTATGCGGTCGATGTCGCCAGCGGGGTCGAGCTCGAGCCCGGGCGGAAGGACCACGCGGCGATGGCTGCCTTCTTCGAGGCTGCCAATACGGTTGGCGCCGAGGCATGAGCACGATCGAGCAGAGGTTCGGCCCCTACGGGGGACGCTACGTGCCGGAGACGCTGATCCCGGCCCTCGACGAGCTGGCCGCAGCCTGGGCGGAGGCGCGCGAGGACCCCGAGTTCATGGCGAGGCTCGAGCAGCTGCGGCGCGACTTCATCGGCCGCCCGACGCCCCTGTACCTGGCCGAACGGCTCTCTGAGCGGGTCGGCTCGCGGGTCTACCTGAAGCGCGAGGACCTCGCCCACACCGGCTCGCACAAGATCAACAACGCCATCGGCCAGACCCTGCTTGCGGCGCGGATGGGGAAGCCGAGGGTGATCGCCGAGACCGGCGCCGGCCAGCACGGCGTCGCGACCGCCACGGCCTGCGCCCTGCTCGGGCTCGAATGCGTCGTCTACATGGGCACCGAGGACATCCGCCGCCAGGCGCCCAACGTCGAGCGGATGCGGCTGCTGGGCGCCGAGGTGGCGCCGGTCGAGGCCGGGGCGCGGACCCTCAAGGAGGCGGTGAGCGCGGCGATCCGCGACTGGGTCGCCAACGTCGCCACCACCCATTACGTGATCGGCTCGGCCGTCGGCCCGGCCCCTTATCCGGCCCTGGTCCGCGACCTGCAGCGGGTGATCGGCGAAGAGGCGCGCGAGCAGGCCCTGGCGGCCGAGGGCGGGCTGCCCGCGCGGGTGATCGCCTGCGTCGGCGGCGGCTCCAACTCGATCGGCATCTTCACGCCGTTCGTCGACGACTCCGAGGTGGCGCTGGTCGGCGTCGAGGCGGCGGGGGAGGGTCTGGAGAGCCGCCGCCACGGCGCCTCGCTGCAGGCGGGGACGACCGGCGTCCTGCACGGCTCGCTCTCCTCGGTCATCGCCGACGAGGAGGGCCAGATCCTCGAGGCGCACTCGATCTCCGCCGGCCTCGACTACCCCGGGGTCGGGCCCGAGCACGCCTACCTGCGGGACAGCGGCCGCGCCACCTACGTCGGCGTCACCGACGTGCAGGCCCTCGGCGCCTTCGCGGAGCTCTCGCGCCTGGAGGGGATCATCCCGGCGCTCGAGTCCTCGCACGCGATCGCCTGGCTGCTGGAGAACCCGGGCGAGGCGGGCTTCGACGTCCTCTGCCTCTCCGGCCGGGGCGACAAGGACATGGCCGAGGCTACTTCTCGGCTGAAACCGCCTGGTGAGATTTTGCCGTGAGCGTTGGGGGGGAGAGCCGGGGGAGTCTCGGCGGACAACAGCGGGGAGGGTCCGGCGAGACTCCCCCGGCCCTCCAGGTCACCGTCACCGGTGAGGAACGGATCGCGGCGGCATTCGCCTCGGCGAAAGCCGAGGGAAGGGCGGCGCTGATGCCTTACATGATGGCCGGCTACCCCGATCGGGAGACGGGGCTGGCCGTCGCCGCGGCCTATGCCGACTCCGGGGCCGATCTGGTCGAGCTCGGGGTGCCGTTCTCCGATCCGCTGGCCGACGGCCCCGCGATCCATGCTGCCGCGACGAGGGCGCTGGAAGCTGGGGCGACCCTGGCGACGGCGCTCGAGGTCTGCCGGGCGATCGCCGATCGCGTCCCGGTCGTCTTCATGGCCTACGCGAACATGGTCCTCGCCCACGGCGGCGCCACCGAGTTCGCCCGTCTGGCGCGAGCTGCGGGGGCGGCCGGGGTGATCGTGCCCGACCTGCCGCTCGACGAGGCGGGGGACGTGAGGCAGGCGTTCGCCGCCGAGGGGCTGGCGCTGGTGCCGCTGCTGGCCCCGACGACCCCGGCAGAACGGCGGCGGCAGATCTGCGAGGCCGCCCAAGGTTTCGTCTACGTCGTCTCCACCGTCGGCACGACGGGCGAGCGGGCCGAGGTGCCGCCGGCCCTGGCCGACCTGGTCGAGGCGACTAAGGCGGAGGCGAAGACGCCGGTTGCCGTCGGCTTCGGCATCGGCACTCCCGCGCACGCCGCGGTGGTCGGCAGGATCGCCGACGGGGTGATCATCGGCAGCCGCCTCGTCCGCGCCGCCGGCGAGGGGGGTTCACCGGAGGGCGCCGCCGACGCGGTCGCCTCCTTCCTCGGCGAGACTCGGGAAGCTCTAGCGGCCGGCCGTTCCACCGGAACGATCCAATAGGATGCCTCGCGATATGAGCATGGTCGTAAGCCTCTTCCTCGCGCTCACCGCCATGGTGATCGGTTACGCCGCCTTTGGACAGGGCGGAGGCGCAGCCAGCCTGGTCTTCTTCGGCGTGCTGCTGATCGGCGCGCTGATTCGCATCGTCACCCCGAGCAACCCTCAGGCGTAAGCCTCTAGGCGCGGGTCGCGACGATCCGCAGGTATTCGGGCTCGATCACGAGCGCTCTCTCGCCGGCGGTATTGACCTCCGCCAGCATCTGGCGCAGGTCATCCGTCAACGCCTGTTCGCCCTCCGGTCCGACCTGTTCGTAGGCGCCCTTGATCGGGCCGAAGTAGGTGCGGAAGAAGTCGATGTAGTGATCGACGGAGAAAAATCCCTGGCGCGATTTGAGGCGTTCGGCCCGCAGCTCGGAGATCCGGTCGCCGAAGAGCTGCTTCACGTGGTCTTCGGTCCCCCAGAGGACGGGCGGCGTGACTCCCGGAGGCGGCCCGCCGGTGTGCTTCATCACCGCCAGGAACAGCTTCTCGAGGCCGCCGTCGGGGCACCAGTTGGCCATCCCGATACGGCCACCGGGCTTCGTCACCCGCACCAGCTCGTCGGCGGTCCGCTGCTGGTCGGGAGCGAACATCGCTCCGAAGATCGACATCGTCACGTCGAACTCGGCGTCGCCGAACGGCAACGCCTGCGCGTCGCCCTCGACGAACTCGATCTCCAGCCGCTCGGCTGCGGCGCGCTCGCGGGCGCGCCCGAGCAGCTCGGGGACGAAGTCGAGCCCCGTCGTGTTGCCCCAGGCGCGGCGCGCTGCGGAGATCGCGCCGTTGCCGCTCCCACAGGCGACGTCGAGGACGCGCTCGCCCGGAAGGATCTCCAGCGCCTCCGCCAGGCCGTCGGCGTCATGGAAGACGACGTTGGCGACCATCGCGAAGTCGCCTTTGGACCACGTCTGCTGCTGGACCTGCGTCGCCGCCTGGAAGTCGGGCGTGTCGTTCATGCCCGCCACCCTCTCACGTGAAGAAGCGCTTTGCTATCTCCAGCATCCGCAGGTCGACCTGCTTGACCTCGACGGCCTCCTCCAGCGGCACCGACGTCATCTGCGTGCCGTGGATCGCCGCCATGCGACCGAATTCGCCCGCCTTGACCATCTCGTAGGCATGGGCGCCGTAGAGGGTGGCGAGGATGCGGTCGGTCGAGGTCGGGGTGCCGCCGCGCTGGACGTGGCCGAGCACGGTCACCCTGGTCTCGTAGCCGGTCAGGCTCTCCAGCTCGTGCGCGAGGGCGGCGCCGATGCCGCCGAGGCGCGGGTAGCCGTATTCGTCTGACTCCTTGATCGGCTGGATCAGCCGTTCCTCGCCGCTGGCGAAGGCGAGCTTGGCACCCTCGGCGACGACGATGATCGAGAAGTCCTTGCCGCGGTCGTGGCGCCGGGTGACGTCGCGGCAGATCTCCTCGACGGTGGTCGTCTGCTCGGGGATGATGATGCAGTCCGCACCGCCGGCGATGCCGGCGTAGGCGGCGATCCAGCCGGTGTTGCGGCCCATCACCTCGACGACCATGATCCGGTCGTGGGACTGGGCGGTGGTGTGGAGGCGGTCGATCGCGTCGGTCACCACCTGCACGGCGGTGTCGAAGCCGAAGGTGAAGTCGGTGCCGCCGACGTCGTTGTCGATCGTCTTCGGGACGCCGACCAGCGGCAGGCCGCGGTCCGCGTGCAGCTGGCGGGTGATCTCCATCGTGTGCTCGCCGCCGATCGCGACGACGGCCTCGAAGCGCTGCTGCTCGAAGGCCGCGGCGACCTCGTCGAGGGCGCCTTCGCGGATCGGCTCGTAGCTGGAGGTGCCGAGGATCGTCCCGCCCTGATGGAGGATCCCGGTGACCTGGGACATCGCGAGCGACATGTAGTCGTTCTCGGCGAGGCCCTGGTAGCCGCGGCGGATCCCGACCGCTTCGTCGCCGCGCTGGATCGCCGAGCGGGCGACGGCGCGGATCGCCGCGTTCAGCCCCGGGCAGTCGCCCCCTGCGGTGAGAACCCCGATTCGCATCGATCCGAGTTTAGGATCGCTCCCCGTGCCTCGCCTCCAAGCCATCTCTTCGGCGGCCCTGGCGGCCCTCGCCGCGATCCTCGCCGGTTGCGGCGCAGGAGGGGCCGAAGGCGGCGCGACCGTCTCCGTCTACGCGGCGGCGCCGCTCTGCAGGGAAGCGCGGCAGGGGGCCGGAGCGGCCGGTGGCCTCGAGGTGCGCGTCGTCTGCCTGCGGCCGCGCGGTCGCGGAGACTCGGCCCTTGCCGCGGCCGGTGCCGACGCCCGGCAGGCGACGGAGGACTCGACCTCGGTTGCCTTCCTCGAAGCTCCAGGCCCAACCGCCAAGTTCAGCCAGTCGATCGTCGAAGCGGCCGGCGTCGCCTGGCTGCAGACGAGATCCGGCGCCACCGCGATGCAGCGCATCGTCAAGGCCATCGAAGGGGACGGTTCGTCCCCCCGCAAGGCCGTCCTAGACGAGGTCGGCTAGCGCCTCGTCCAGCTGCGGATGCTTGAAGCCGTAGCCGAGCTCCTGGGTGCGCCTGGGGAGGACGCGCTGGCCGCCGCGGAGGACATGGCCGAACTCGCTGCCGAATTTGAGGTCGAGCACGAACCCGGGGACCGGGGCGATCGCCGGGCGCCTGACCGCACGCCCGAGCGCCTTCGAGAACTCCTTGTTGGTCACCGGTTCGGGCGCGGTTGCGTTGACGGTGCCGCTGACCTGATCGTCGTCGAGCGCCCACAGCAGGATCCCGACCTCGTCCTCTAGGTGGATCCAGGAGAAGTACATCCTGCCGCCGGCGAGCGGGCCGCCGACGCCGAGCTTGAACGGCCTCATCATTTCCTTCAGCAGACCGCCCTTCTGCGTCAGCACCAAGCCGGTCCGGACGACGACCAGGCGCACGCCGGTCCCGTCGATCTCGTGCGCGGCCTGCTCCCAGGCCTGCGGCACCTCCGAGACGAAGCCGCTGCCGGGGGCCGAGCCCTCGTCGAGCTCCTCGTCGCCCCGGTCGCCGTAGTAGCCGATCGCCGACTGGCTCACCAGCACCTGCGGCCGCTGCGACTCCTCCAGCGCCTCGATCGCCTGCACGAGGTTGTGGGTCGCCTGGCGGCGGCTCTCCATGATCCGCTGCTTGGACTCCTCGGTCCAGCGCTGGTCGATCGGCTCGCCGATCAGGTTGACGACGCCGTCGACCCCCTCGAAGGCGGCCGGGTCGGGCCGTTCCAGGGTCGGCTCCCAGCGGTGCCAGGTGACGCGGGGGTTCGAGGAGCGGGCGCGCTTGGGGTCGCGGCTGAGGCCGACGACGGCGTCGCCGCGGGCGAAGAGGGCGTCACTCAGAGCCGATCCGATCAGGCCGCTGGCTCCGGTGACGAGGACCCGCACCCTCAGTACCCCGGGCCTGGGCTCTCCACCGCCGTGAAGGTCCCGGTCTCCTCGTTGAGGCGGGCGATCCCGTCGCGCCTGGCCTCCTCGACCACCGCCTCGGCCACTTTCGGGGCGACTTCGCGGTTGAAGACGCTGGGGATGATGTAGTCCTCGGCGAGGTCGGCCTCGGAGACCGCCATCGCGATGCCTTTGGCGGCGGCGAGCTTCATCTCCTCGGTGATGCTGGGGGCGCCGGCGTCGAGGGCGCCGCGGAAGATGCCGGGGAAGGCGAGCACGTTGTTGATCTGGTTCGGGTAGTCGGAGCGGCCCGTCGCCATGATCCGCACGTATGGCGCCGCCTCCTCGGGCATCACCTCGGGAGTGGGGTTCGCCATCGCGAAGACGACCGCGTCGTCGTTCATCTTCGCCAGCGACTCGGCCTGGATTATCCCGGGGCCCGAGAGGCCGACGAAGATGTCCATGCCTTCGATCACGTCGTCTGGCTGGCCCTGGATCAGCTCCGGGTTCGTCGTCTCCGCGTACCAGCGCTTGGCCTCGTTCATCTCGCCCGATTCGTAGTCGGCGCGCTTGGTGGAGACGGCACCCTGGCGATCGCAGCCGACGATCTGGGTGATCCCGGAGGCGAGCATCATCTTCGTCACCGCTACCCCGGCTGCGCCGAGGCCTACCACCAGCACCCGCAGCTGCTCGATCGGTTTGCCGGTGATCTTCAGGGCGTTGAAGAGAGCGGCCATCGTCACGACCGCGGTGCCGTGCTGGTCGTCGTGGAAGACCGGGATGTCGATCGACTCCTTCAGCCGGTCCTCGATCTCGAAGCAGCGCGGGGCGGAGATGTCCTCGAGGTTGATGCCGCCGAAGGTCGGGGCCATCAGCTCGACCGCGCGGACGATCTCGTCGGCGTCCTGGGTGTCGAGGCAGATCGGGAAGGCGTCGACGCCGGCGAACTCTTTGAAGAGCATGCACTTGCCCTCCATCACCGGCATCGCCGCCTCGGGGCCGATGTTGCCGAGGCCGAGCACGGCGCTGCCGTCGGAGACGACCGCGACGGTGTTCTTCTTGATCGTGTACTCGAAGGCTTTGGCGCGGTCTGCGTGGATGTCCATGCAGACGCGGGCGACGCCGGGGGTGTAGGCCATCGAGAGGTCGTCGCGCGTTTTCACCGGGTACTTGTTGCGGACGTCGATCTTGCCGCCGCGGTGCATCTGCATCGTCCGGTCGACGTAATCCAGCACCCGCGCCCCGCGCGTCGAGCCGATCGCCCGCAGGATCTTCTCCCAGTGGGCGCGGTCGGCGGCGTCGATCGTGAACTCGCGTACCCGTTTGCCCTCCGGCCCGGCGCCCGGCACCAGGTCGACCCCCTGCAGCTGCCCACCCGCCTCGGCGATCGCCGCGGTAAGCCGCCCGAGCGGCTCCTGACGGGCATCGAGCTCGACGCGAATCGTGACGCTGTACTGGGCGCTGACGGCCATAGGGCGGCTATCGAATCAGATCGGCGCCATTGGCCCGCGCCCGAAGGAAAGGCCCTGTCGACTTCTGCGTCCATATGGACCCAAAACTCGACACGGCTCGCCAGATCGAAGAAGAGCCCGCGCGGGTCGTTGCCGACCTCGCGCGGGCTCTGGGAACGGCCGCTTCTGCGGGTTAGTGGCGGGCGAAGGGGTCGACGTAGAGGTCGTCGACCTGCCACTGGCCGGCGCTGCCGAGCGGGGTGATCCGGATCTGGATCGAACTCGGAATCAGGGTGCCGACGATGGTGGAGAGGCTGAGGACCGTTGACATCTGTTGGGACGGAGCCCAGCTCGAGCCGCCGTAGACGGTGCTGACGGTCTTCGTGTGCACCAGGCCGAGCAGCACGTAGGTCGCTTCCACGCGCAGGCCCGAGCTCGTATCGCCGCTGTTGCGGGCGACGAGGCGGAAGCTCGGCGTGTCGAGCGACATGCAGATCGGCGGACTGACGGCGGTGCTGCCAGGAGGCAGCGCCAGCGAATGGCTGTCGCCCCCGCCGTTTAGGTAGAACGGCTCATTTTCAGCGACGACCCTGGCGCCGCCCAGGTACCAGCCCTGGCCGCCGGCCTCGAAGCCGCCGTCGGGCGCGAGCACGTAGGAGTGCTGGTCGCCCCATTGGCTGAAGACCTGTGCGGCCCCCGTGTAGTTGCAGGCCTGCGCCGCCCCTGCCGAGACGATCGCGATGGCAAGCGCTGCCGCGGTGACCGCGATGAGCTTGCGGATCGATTTCACTGGCAAACCTCTCTTTCTGGCAGGCCAAAAAGCCTGGTCGGAAAACCAAGCTGGCGGTCGAGCCATCTCGCCTTGGGGGGAGACCTCTGACTTTGCGTCCCTGCCTCGCGACAGGTTTGCCCTTATTCAGCTCACTGCTTTGCTTATGTGGGGCGCCCATCGGCGGGCGGAAGGCTGCACTTAACCGTGTTAGACCATCTGTCTAGTCACTTTTCGCTTGCTGTCTTTTGCATGACAGAACGCGGCTCATCTATCGGGGCGTGGGAGCCGATACAGGGCCGGGGGTCCGTCCGCAACCCCTGCTCTATGGAGACCGCAAGCCCCGTAACCACGCCGGAGCAGCTGTTTGCCCGCGGCCGAGACCGCGCCCGCAGCGCCGCCGAAGGGCGCGAGCGGCTGGTCGAGCAATCTGCCGGCGCCGCCTTCCTCCTGGTCGCTCTGGCCATGGCGCTGCTGATGACGTCGCCGCGGTCGTTGGACGCGGTGTCGCTGGTTTCCCTGACGGCCGCCTACGTGATCGCCTGCCGCGCCAAGTTCGACATCGCCGACGGCTACACCGTGCCGACCGAGCTGGTCCTGGTGCCGATGCTCTTCCTCCTGCCGACGCCGGCGGTGCCGCTGGTCGTCAGCCTCAGCTGGCTTCTCGGCCGCATGATCGACTACGTGAGCGGCCGCACCAGCGTCTCCCGCGCCTTCCACGTCTTCGGTGACTGCTGGCACGCGGTCGGGCCGGCCGTGGTGATCTCGCTCGCCGGTGCGCAGGTCTTTTCGTGGGACGCCTGGCCGGTGTACGTGCTGGCTTTGGTCGCCCAGTTCGGCTTCGACTTCGCCGCCGCCGCCGCTCGCGCCCGCCTCATCGACGGAACCTCTCCAGCGGCGATCCTGCGGATGATCGCCCCGGTCTACGGCCTCGACGCCGCTCTGGCCCCCGTGGGCCTGCTCGCCGCCGCGGTCGCGATCACCACCGGCCCGGCGATCTGCCTCCTGGTGATCCCGCTCGCCGGCGTCCTCGCGATCCTTTCGCGGGAGCGGCAGACGCGGATCGACCAGGCCCTCGCCCTCAGCGAGGCCTACCAGGGCACCGCGATGCTGCTCGGCGACGTCGTCGAGGCGGACGACGCCTACACCGGCAGCCACAGCCGCGGCGTCGTCGAGCTCTCGCTTGCGGTCGGCGACCGGCTCGGGCTCGGCTTCGAGCAGCGCCGCAACGTCGAGTTCGCCGCGCTCCTTCACGACGTCGGCAAGATCGCCGTGCCAAACGAGATCATCAACAAGGAAGGGCCGCTCGACGACGCGGAGTGGGCGGTGATGCGCCGGCACACGATCGAGGGAGAGCGGATGCTGAAGCGGATCGGCGGCGTCCTCGCCGAGGTGGGGCGGATCGTCCGCGCCTCCCACGAGGACTTCGACGGCTCCGGCTATCCGGACGGTCTGGCCGGCGAGCAGATCCCGATCGAGGCCCGCATCGTCACCTGCTGCGACGCCTTCAGCGCGATGACGACGACCCGCTCCTACCGCAAGGCGATGGGCACCGAGGCAGCACTCGCCGAGCTGCGCCGCTGCGCCGGCACCCAGTTCGACCCGCAGGTGGTCGCGGTGCTGATCGATCTCGTGGAGACCGGTCAGGTCTGAGACATAAAGTGGGCGCCCGATGGCGGACGCACCACAGCTCTTCCTGGTCGACGGCAACAGCCTCGCCTACCGCGCCTTCTTCGCCCTGCCCGAGTCGATCGGGACCAGCGACGGGCGGCCGACCAATGCCATCTACGGCCTCGCCTCGATGCTGGTGAAGATCATCGACGAGCACCATCCCCAGGGGGTGGTGGTCGCCTGGGACGCCGGCTGGAGCGGCCGCGAGAAGACCTACGACCTCTACAAGGCCCAGCGCAAGCCCCGTCCCGACCTGCTGCGCGAGCAGTGGCCGCACCTGATGCCGCTGGTCGAGGCCTTCGGCTACACCAACGTCAGGATCGACGGCTACGAGGCCGACGACGTGATCGCTTCGCTGGTGAAACAAGCGCGCGAGGGGGGGATCGAGGTGGTGGTCGTGACCGGCGACCGCGACGCCTACCAGCTGGTCACCGAGGGGGTGCGGGTGATGAGCACCTCACGCGGGATCACCGAGACGAAGATCTACGACCGGGCCGCGGTGGAAGAGCGCTATGGGGTGCCGCCGGAGCTGATCTGCGACCTGATGGGGCTGCGCGGGGACACCTCCGACAACATCCCCGGCGTCCCCGGGATCGGCGAGAAGACGGCGACCCAGCTGCTGCAGCAGTTCGGCTCCCTGGAGGGGGTGCTGGAGAACGTCGACCAGGTGTCGGGGAAAAAACGCAAGGAGAACCTCACCGAGCACGCCGAGGAGGCGCGCCTTTCCAAGCAGCTGGCGAAGCTGCAGTACGACATCGAGACCGGGGTGGACCTGGCCGAAGCGATGTCGAGCGAACCCGACCGCGGTGCGCTGCGGGACTTCATGCGGGAGTTCGAGCTGCGGGCGGTGATGGAGCGGCTGGAAGAAGCGCTGCCCGAGGGCGCGGCGGTGCCGGGGCGCAAGGTCCAGACCGAGCTCGAGGTAGAGGCGGAGGAGGGGAAGCCGCGGGATCTGGGGGAGGGACCCGTCGCCCTCGGGATCGCCGGCGACCGCTGGGCGGCGGCGGAAGCCGACCGCGTCCTCGCCGGCTCTTCGAGCCTCGACGAGCTGGCGGTTGCGCTCGACGGCAAGCCCTTCGCCGCCCACGACGCCAAGTCGCTCGGCGGCGGCCGCCACGGCCTGCTCGCGGCGGCGGCGCGGGAGGGGGTCGAGCCGAAACTCGACCACGACACGCTGATCGCCGCCTACCTGCTGGAGCCGCAGCGGCGCACCTACGACCTCGTCGAGCTCTCCGCCGACGCCGGCATCGGCCTCGCCGAGGGCGCTGCCGCCGAGAAGACCGAGGACGACGGGCAGATGGCGCTGGGAGAGGAGCTGGAGCCGGGGCTCGACCCGGCCGAGGAAGCGCGCCTGGTCGCCGCCCTGGCCGCCGTGCAGGCGCCGCGGATCGAGGAGCTTGGCCTCGAGCAGCTGCTGCGCGAGGTCGAGCTGCCGCTGGTGGGCGTGCTGGCGGCGATGGAGCGCGAGGGGCTGAAGCTCGACGCCGAGCGGCTGGCGGAGGTCGGCGCCGGCTTCGGCGAGCGCATCGACACCCTCGAAAAGGAGATCTACGAGCTGGCCGAGGAGGAGTTCACGATCGGCTCGCCGCAGCAGGTTGGCCGCATCCTCTTCGAGAAGCTCGGGCTGACCCGCAAGCGCCGCGGCAAGACCGGCTTCTCGACCGATGCCCGCGTCCTCGCCCAGATCCGCGACGAGCACCCGATCGTCGAGAAGGTCGAGTCGTGGCGCGAGCTGACCAAGCTCAAGAACACCTATCTCGATTCGCTGCCGGAGCTGATCGACCCCGAGACCGGCCGCGTCCACACCACCTTCAACCAGGCCTCGACCACGACCGGCCGCCTCTCCAGCACCAATCCCAACCTGCAGAACATCCCGATCCGCACCGACCTCGGCCGCCCGGTCCGCGCCTGCTTCGTCGCCGAGGAGGGAGCGCAACTGCTCTCCGCGGACTACAGCCAGGTCGAGCTCCGCGTCCTCGCCCACGTCGCTGACGAGGGGGTGCTCAAAGACGTCTTCCGGGAAGGCGAAGACGTCCATGCCGCCACCGCCGCCGAGGTCTTCGAGATCGAGCGCGAGGAGGTCGACGTCGGCCAGCGCTCGAAGGCGAAGATGGTCAACTTCGGGATCGTCTACGGCCTCACCGGGTTCGGTCTCGCCGATCGACTCAACATCCCCCGCAAGGAGGGCGAGGAATTCGTCGCCCGCTACCTCGAGCGCTTCCCGGCGGTCCGCGCCTTCCGCGAGCAGGTGATCGAGCGCGCCCAGGAGGAGGGCTTCGTGACGACGCTGATGGGCCGCCGCCGGTCGATCCCCGAGCTGCGCTCCGGCAACCCCAACACCCGCCGCCTCGGCGAGCGGCTGGCGGTCAACACCGTGATCCAGGGCACCGCCGCCGACATCATCAAGGTGGCGATGGTGCGCTGCCAGCGGGCGCTGGCGGAGACCGGGGGGGAGACCCGTCTCGTCCTGCAGATCCACGACGAGCTCCTCTTCGAGGGCCCTCCGGCAGAGATGGAAGCGGCGGCCGAGCTGGTGCGGCGCGAGATGTGCGCCGCGTACCCGCTCGATCCGCCGCTGGAGGTCGACGTCGGCGTCGGCCCTGACTGGCTCAATGCCAAGTAGTAGCCGCCGCGCCGGCGCTGCCGCCTAGGCTTCCTTGCCCGACAGCTCGACCTTCTCGAAGGTCGGCTGGCCGTTAGCGACCTTCAGCTCCGCCTCCTGGACGACCGCGCCGGGGGTGAGGTCGGCGGTGGTGCAGGTGCTCGCCTGACCGTCGTCCGATCCGGAGCTTTCGCCGCCGGGGCCGGAGTTTTCGCCCCCGTTGTCCTCTTCGGACTGTTCCTGACTGCCGTTGTCGTCGCCAGCCCCTTCTTCTCCGTTGTCGTCGCCTGGCTCGACCTGTCCTGCATCGCCACCGTTGTCGTCGCCGGCCTCTTCGCCCGACCCGGAGCCCTCGCTGCTGGCCGAGGCGCCCGAGTTGTCCTCGCACTTGATCTCGGTTTCTTCGGTGACGAGGCCGCTGACGGTTTCGCCGCCGAAGAGGTCGATCACGAGCTTGCCGGTTTCGGCGTCGAAGGAAGCGATCGTGCCGGCGTTGTCTTCGCCGTCCTCGACCCCGTCGTTGTTGGAGTCGGCGTCCCGGGGGTCGTCGCCGGCGAGGAACTCGGCGCGGTTGTTCAGCGCGTCGCCGTCCTGGTTCCTGTGCGCCTGGTTGACCTTCAGGGAGAGGTGATGCCCCTTCTCCCATCTATCTGGGATGTGGTCGTGGTTGCGGTCCTTGGCGGCCGCCAGTCCGGGCATGGCCAGGAGCGCGAGCGCTCCGAGCGCAAGTGCGAACCAGGTCATGCCGAGGCGGGCGCGCCGTCCTTCGTAGCGGGTCATGCCGTTCCTCCTGAGGTCGAAGTTCAACAACCTGTTGCCGCTACAACCCGGAGGCGGCACGAAGATCACGCGGCTATCGACTTCCGTCCGAGCCGCTGGTCGATTCGGCGCCGCCTAGGTCGCCGCTGCCGCTCGTGCTGGTGCTCGGTTCGCCTCCCCCGTCAGATCCGCCCCCCGAGCCGGAGTCGCCATTGTCGGTGCTGTCGTTGCTCAGGGTCGTTTCGCCGCTGGCGGTCGATTCGCTCGCCAGCTCGCCTGAGCCAGAACCGGAGGCGCCCCCGTCGCCGCTGCCGGCGAGTCCGTCATCGCTGCCGGAGCCCCCGGAAGTGCCGCCACCGTCGTCGCTGGAGCCACCGCTGTCGCTGCCGCCAGAGCCGCTCCCCGAGCCGGAGCTGCCGCCACCGTCGTCGTCGCTGCCGCTGCGTCCACCGCGCCGATCGCCGGAGCCCGAGACGTCGCCGGAGCCGGAGTTGGAGCCGCCCGAGCCGCTGCTGGAGTGAGGTGGCTCGGAATGCGAGTCATGGCCGGAGGGGCCGGATCCACCCGAGCCGCCGTGGTCGCCGTCGCTCGGCGAGCCTGAGCCGCCATCGTCGCTGGAGCTGCTGCTCCCGTTGCCTCGGTTGCCTCCCGACCGCCCGTTACCGCTGTGCCTGCCGTCGTCGCTAGAGAAAGAGCTCTGTGCTGCCGAAGCGTGCGTGGTGCGGTCACGCGAGTGCCTGCCACCGATCAGCGGCGCCGCCTCGGCGGCTGCCGGGCCGGCGCCGCGCTCATGGTGATGCTCGACTGCCACGCCCGCGCCCACGGCCCCCGCGATCAGCGCCGTCGCCAGCCCGGCCTTCAGCGCCCCGCCTCCCAGCGCGGCACCGGCACCGGCCGCCGCGGATTCGCCGCCGTAGTCGACCAGCGCTCGCAGGGCCGGCAACGGCACCAGCAGACCGAATCCCTCTCGGAGCGCCGCCCTCGCGCGGAAGATCGCCTGCCGCGCGGCGCCGCCGCTGACGCCGAGGGCCGCGGCGATCTCCTCGTGGCTCAGCCCTTCCAGCTCGCGCATCACCAGCGCCGCCCGCTGCGTCTCCGGCAGCGCCTGCAGCCGCGCCATCAGGTCGCGCAGCTCCTCGCGCGCCTCGACTTCGGCGGCGGCGCTGCGAGCGCCCGGGAGCGCCTCGGAAAGCTCTGTCGCCGCCGGGGCGCGCCCGCGCAGGTCGTTCAACGCCGTGTTGCGGACGATCCGGTAGAGCCAGGGGCGCAGTTCGACCTCCGCCTCGGAGCCGCGCAGCGCGAGCAGGGCCTTCGAGAAGGAGTCCTGGGTGACGTCCTCGGAGCGCCCGCCGACGAAAGTGGCGGCAAAGCGGTCGAGCGGGCGCCGGTAGCGCCGCACGATCTCCTCGAAGGCGGCGTCGTATCCGTCGCGGACGAGGTCGACGAGCCGGCGGTCGGGCTGGGCGCGCAGCGCCGGCCCGATGAAGATCCGGGCGGCGAACTGCTCTGCGGGCGGCGGGGTCATGACTGGTTCTCGCTGGATCGGCCGGATAGGCCTAGGGCATTACTGATATGAGAGCGCTGAGGTTCAGCGACGCCTCACCCACCCAACACATGTTCAGGCCGAAGATCACGCGCGGCACGAGGAAGCTCCGTGGATAGGGGGGTAGCCGTCCTGCTCACCGCCGCGGCCGGGGGGCTGATCGCCGCGCAGGCGCCGATCAACGCCGGCCTCGGCAGGGCGACCGGAAGCTTGCCGGCGGCGCTGGTCTCGTTCTCGGTCGGGACGCTGGCGCTCGCCGCCGTGGTCGTCCTCAGCGGCAAGGCCGGCGGGGTCTCCTCGACGTTCGACGTCAGCTGGTATTACCTGCTGGGCGGCTTCCTCGGCGCCCTCTACGTGCTGAACGCGCTGATCGCGGTCAGCGTGATCGGCGCCGGCGGGGTCGCGGCGGCGACCGTCTTCGGCCAGCTCACCGCTTCGGTGGCGATCGACCGGCTAGGCCTGTTCGGCCTCGACCAGGTCCCGCTCTCGCCCGAGCGAATCCTCGGCGTCCTCCTGCTGATGGTCGGGACCGTCCTGGTCGTCCGCTGAGCGCGCGGCCCTCTCCGGGCCGGCGTACTCGGGCGGCGCGATCGCCAGGTAGTGGTCGAAGGACCAGTTGACGAAGCGCTTCGACCCCATCAGCCTGATCGCCGGGCCCAGGATCCGCGGCGGCACCCGCGGGATCAGCTTCTGCACCCGCAGCATCCACTTGAACTTCCACTCGTGCGAGTCGTGGAAGGAGGCGTAGTTCGATTCCGCCTCAGGACGGCTTTGCCGGCCCTCGACGACGGCGCGGAGCTCGCGGCCGAGGGCGATCCCGAAGTAGAGCGCCGTCCTGATCCCCTCCGCGCTCAGCGGCAGGCAGTGCCCGGCCGAGTCGCCGACGAAGAAGACGCCGCCCTCGGTGGCGCGGCGGAGCTTGTGGGGGATCCAGTTCCCCTGGTACTCGTTCGGCTCCTTGCCCAGGTCCCTGGTCAGCTCGACGGTGGTGTCCTTGACGTGGAAGCGCGGATCGAAGGAGCCGATCCCGATTCGCAGCTCGTCGTGGGCGGGAAACGACCAGCCGTAGCCGGCGGGGACGTATTTGCGGTCGATCCAGATCGCCAGGTCCTCGGACTCTCCGCCCGGGTGCACCTCCAGGCCGCGCGAGAGCGGCGCGTCGGGCGGCTGGTAGCCGTCGCCGCTGGCGAGCATCCGCCGCCAGCCCAGCGCGTCGACGACGAGCGGGGCGGCGACGACGCCGCGGTCGGTGTCGACGGCGATCCTGTCGCCGCCGGCCGGCGCGGCGCGGCCGTTGACCTTGGCGGTCTCGAAGGTCGCGTCGCAGTCCCGCCAGAGCAGCTGGCAGAGCTCGCGGTAGTCGAAGGTGGAGAAGGTCCAGGGGAGCCGGTAGCGGGCGTCGCCGTGGGGGGTGTGCATGACCAGCGTGTCGAAGCGCTGGCGCTCTGCCTCCATCAGGCCCAGGCGCCGCAGCCACTCGGTCGGGATTCCGCAGGCCGAGGTCTGGCGCTCGCCGATCTCGTAGCGATCGACGATCAGGACGTCGGCGCCGGAGCCCGCAAGCTCGCGTGCAACAGCGAGCCCGGCGAAGCTGGCACCGCAGACGAGGACGTCGTGCTCGCCGTCCAGCGGCGTGCGCTCGTCGCCGCGCTTGGTGGCTCGGACCGGCATCGAGCCGGATTCTGCCATCATTGCCGCCCGTGTCCGCGACCGAGACCATGACGCCTGCGCCCAGCGCCACCCCTGTAGAGGGTTCCGGCGGGCTTCTCCTCGAGATCGACGGCAAGATCGTCCCCAATTACGCGGCGACGATGGTGTCTTTCGAGGAGGGCGACGTCGTCAAGGGGAAGGTCGTCCGGATCGACAAAGACGAGGTCCTCGTCGACATCGGCTATAAGGCCGAGGGGGTCATCCCGTCGGGCGAGCTCTCGATCCGCAAGTCGGTCGATCCGCACGAAGAGGTCGAGCTCGGCGAGGAGATCGACGCCCTGGTCCTCACCAAGGAGGACTCCGAGGGCCGGCTGATCCTCTCCAAGAAGCGCGCCCGCTTCGAGAAAGCCTGGCGCCGGATCGAGGTCGCCGCCGACTCAGGCGAACCGGTCGAAGGCAGCGTCATCGAGGTCGTCAAGGGCGGTCTCATCCTCGACCTCGGGGTGCGCGGCTTCCTGCCCGCCTCGCTGGTCGACATCCGCCGCGTCCACAACCTCGACGAGTTCATGGGCCAGACCCTCGAATGCAAAGTCATCGAGCTCAACCGCAGCCGCAACAACGTGGTGCTCTCGCGGCGCGCCGTGCTCGAGGAGGAGCGCAAGGAGGTCCGCGAGCAGATCCTCGGCCGCCTCGAGCCGGGCCAGGTCGTCGAGGGCAAGATCTCCAACATCGTCGACTTCGGCGCTTTCGTCGACCTCGACGGGATCGACGGCCTGATCCACATCTCCGAGCTTTCCTGGAGCCACGTCAACCACCCGTCCGAAGTCGTCTCGATCGGCGATGACGTGCGGATCAAAGTCCTCGACATCGATCGCGACCGCCAGCGCATCTCCCTCGGTCTCAAGCAGACCCAGGAGGACCCGTGGCAGCGGGTGATCAGCACCCACCGCGGCGGCGACGTGCTCGAGGGGACCGTGACCAAGGTCGTGGCCTTCGGCGCCTTCGTCGAAATCCTGCCCGGGGTCGAGGGCCTGGTCCACATCTCGGAGCTCGCCGACCACCACGTCGAGAACCCGAGCGAAGTCGTCGAGCCGGGTTCGAAGCTGAACGTGAAGATCCTCGAGATCGACGAAGAGCGGCGGCGCCTGTCGCTCAGCATCAAGCGGGTCGAGGGGCAGAACATGGCGATGGCCGGGCTCGGTGAACAGATCGCCGAAGCCGAAGGGGCTCAAACTGACGAGGGACAAGGCGATGGGGCCACGGGTCCTGTCTCCGATACGACCTCGTCGCCGACCGGCGACGATCCCGCATCGTCGCCACCCGCCGCAGAGGCGTCTGAGGAGCCGTCCGACGAGGCGCCTGGAGACCTGCCCGCCGAGGTCGAGGCTTCCGAGGGTGCCGAGCCTGCTCCGGTCGCCGAGGAGAACGGGACCACCGAGGAGAACGGCGGCGAGGATCCCGGCGAGCACCATGAGGGCGAATCCATGCAGGAACGGCCCGACGCCCCGGACAGCCTCGACGAGGCAGCCGGCGAAGACGCGCAGCAGACGAGCGAGTCCGAGCAGAGCTGAGCGGCGCCCGTGGCGCCGCTGAAGATCGGCCTCACCGGCGGCATCGCAGCCGGGAAGTCGGAGGCGCTGAAGGCATTCGCGCGTCTCGGGGCGGCGACGCTCTCGAGCGATGAGGTCGTCCACGAACTGCTGGAAAGCCAGGAGCTGCGCGATCGTCTCTCGGCGCGCTGGGGTCCGGAGGTCGTGTCGAACGGCCAGGTCGACCGGGCGAAGATCGGTGAGGTCGTCTTTGCTGACCCGGAGCAGCTGGCCTGGCTAGAGGCGCAGATTCACCCTCTGGTGCAGGCGCGGACGGCGGAATGGCTGCTCACGCTGCCCGAGGAGACCGCGGTTGCGGTGGTCGAGGTGCCGCTGCTCTTCGAGGTCGGGGGAGAGCGGCCGTTCGACACCACGGTTTCGGTCGTCACCAGCGACCAAGTGCGGCGGGAGCGCGCCGCCGCCCGCGGTCACGCCCTCGTCGACGAGCGCGAGGCGCGGCAGCTGACCCAGCTGGAGAAGGCCGATCGGGCCGAGCACGTGATCGAGAACGACGGCTCGCTGGAGGACCTAGAACGGGCCCTGTCCGCCCTGCTCGAAAAGCTGCGGCGATGAGCCGCAGGGTCCGCGCCCGCCGCCGTCGCGCCGCCTGGGGCGGTATCGCGGTGCTGGCGGGGCTCCTCCTCGCCTTCCTGATCGCCAACGGCACCTTCGACCACGCGATCAAGGAGCTGACGCTGCCGCTGCACCACGAGGACGTGATCCGCCAGCAGGCGGCCGAAAAGAACGTCGACGCGGCGCTGATCGCCGCCGTGATCTACTCCGAGTCGAAGTTCTCAGACCAGGAATCGAGCGCGGGGGCGCGGGGGCTGATGCAGATCACGCCGGAAGCGGCGAAGTTCATCGAGAAGCAGAGCGGCGGCACGACGTTCAGGCTCGACGACCTCTCCGACCCGGAAATCAACATCCGCTACGGGACCTTCCTGCTGAAGGAACTGCTCGAGCGCTACGACGGCGACGAGGCGGCGGCACTGGCCGCTTACAACGCGGGTCCCGGCAACGCCGACAAGTGGGGTGGGGCGAACCTCAACGTGGAGGACATCCCCTTCCCGGAAACGCGCGCGTACGTTGAAGAGGTGCTGGAAAAGCAGCAGGAATATCGCCAGAAGTACGCGAAGGAGCTCGGCTATCAGCGACTCCCCTAGACCGCGCGTGGCCGCCCTGGCATTGGCCGTCGGGGTCGTCCTCGCCGACTCCTCGATCGTCGTCCTGGCGCTGCCGGACATCTACCGGGAACTGAACACGAGCGTCTCCGGGGTGACCTGGGTGCTGGTCTCCTTCAACCTGGTGATGGCGCTGGCGGCGGTGCCGGCGGCGCTGGTGGCGCGGCGGGTCGGTCCGGGGCGGGCGGCCGCGGTCGGCTTGGCGGTGTTCGCCGGCGCCGGCCTCGCGTGCGGCCTCGCCGACTCGCTCTCGACCCTGATCCTCGCCCGCTGCATCCAGGCGCTCGGCGGCGCCGCCGCGGTGACCGCCTCGCTGGAGCTGCTGCCGGCGACGGTGGGCTCCGAGCGACGCGCCGCGACCGTCTGGGCGGCCGCCGGGGCCACCGGCGCCGCCCTGGGGCCGGCGGTCGGCGGCATCCTCACCGAGCTCGTCTCCTGGCAGTCGATTTTCCTCCTGCAGGTTCCGGTGGCGTTGACCGCGGCGGTGCCGATCCTCGCGGTCGCCAGGCACGAGGCGGCCACTGGCATCGTCTCGACCGAGCTGCGCCGCACCGGCCGCCCGCACCTCTGGGCGAACCTGGCCCTGGCGATGGTCTCGGCGGCGATCGCCGCGGCGCTCTTCCTGCTCGTCCTGCTGCTGATCGAAGGCTGGCGGCTCAGCCCGATCGAAGCGGCGCTCGTCGTCACCGTGATGCCACTCTCGGCGCTCCTCGGCGGCAGGCTGGCCGAGTACGTCCCGGAGGCGCGGCCGCGCGCCGCCGCGGGGGCGATCCTCGTCTCCGGCGGCCTCGCCAGCCTGGCCTTCCTGCCGAAGGCGACGATCGTGCTGACGATCCCGCCGCAGATCCTGGTCGGGATCGGGCTGGCGCTGGTCCTCTCGGCGCTGACCGAGACCGCCCTCGGCGGCCGCGCCCCGCAGGCGATCCACGGCGGCTGGACGATCTCCGCCCGCCATGCCGGGGTCGTGATCGGCCTGCTGCTGCTGACGCCGATCTTCACCCACGACATCGACCAGCAGCGCCACGACGCGATCAACGCCGGCACCGCGGTCATCCTCGACTCGCCGGTAAACCCGCTGCTGAAGCTCGGCCTCGCGGAGAAGGTCAGCCAGCGGCTCGAAGAAGAGAAGGGCAAGGTGCCGACGATCGGGCCCGCCTTCGAACCGCTGCCCGAAGACCCGGGCGAACGCTCCGAAGTCCAGCAGCTGCAGGGCGAACTGCAGGACCAGCTCGATCGCGGCGCCACCCACGCCTTCAGCACCTCGTTCATCCTGGCGGCGCTGCTGGGGCTGATCGCACTGCTCCCTATCGGGCTTTCCAAAGAGGTGGAGCTTTGAGGCCGTCCCAGGGTGACTTCACGCGCAACCGCGGCTTCCTGCTGGTGATCGGCTCGGTCGTCGCCTCGCTGATCCTGGTCGGCGCCTATCTCGCCGCCGGCGGCTCCTCCTACACGCCGGAGAAGGTGCGGAACCCCTGCCAACCGCGGCCTTGGAGCAACCCGCAGAGCATCGGGGAAATCGCCAACCAGTTCACTGTCTCCGCGCTCGACGGCGCCGCCTGCAAGCTCGGGGTCTCGCGCGAGGCGCTGGCGCGCGCCCTGGCGACGCCGCAGGGGCGGGAGCGCTTCAAAGAGAAATACGGGATCACCGACAAGAAACTTGCCCAGGCGGTCCGCGCCGGCCTCGTGCGCGCGGTCGACGACGCCGAAGAAGCCGGCGCCCTCAGCCCGCTGATCGCGGCGCCACTGCGCGGGACCGTCCAGCGCATCCCGCTCGCGCAGGCGATCGAATTCATCAACGACGCCGAATCCTTCCTCGGCAACGTCAACGGCTTCCTCGGCCCGGCGCAGAACCTCCTAGAAGAATTCCTGCCTTAGAGGTCGCCCGAAGCCAGGCGACCTCAAGTCAGTGTTCGTGAGTCACGAGATGGTTAGCTTGTTGCTGTTGACCCGCTCTAGCTTGAACCTCACCGCAAGCATTACGCTGGTAGGACAGAGGAATCCGCCTTCGATCTTGCTGGCACCGCTTCCCGACGAGGTGCTTCTTACAGCGAGTTCAGCTTCCGTGCCACCTGTGGTGTAGTCCCCTTGGACCGGGGCGGCGGTTTCGTATTTGCATGCTCCAGCGGTTGTGGAGCCGATGGTGAAGTTGACTTTTCCGGAACAGCCTCCTCCACCGCTGATCTGAAATTCGTCTTCTGCCATGGCTGGGCTGGACTTGATGCACAATGGAAGGCCGATTGTGAGGTAGGCATTTCCAAATGAACCTGTGCACTCATTCAAGCTGTTGTGGGGGCTTACGGCCCCCGTGCCGCTAAATGCCGCGCTGGCGAATTCGCCTTCGATCGTCGAGGACGAGTTCTTCGTAACTATGCCTTCCAAGGAGGAATTGCTGCATTCATCTAGACCGTTGAGGCTTGTGTCGACGATCTTGAATTTCGGCCCTGTCAGCTTCCACCCAGACCCCGCTTCTGCGAGCACCCCACCATCTGTGAGCTGGGGGTCGTTAGCTGCCGACGCAGTTGGTGCAAAGGCTGCGCAGCATGTAACGAGCACCACGCAGACTCCAGCTAGTTTCTTCGCCATGAAAGACTCTCCCCGATCAGTGTGCAAATGCCGATATAAACAAAGTATTTACATCGAAAGCTGCGACGGTCAAGGGAGATCAACAGCGCCTGGTGGGCACCTCATGGACGGCAAAAGTTCTGGTTGGGCCTTTCGCCTGCATATATGAGAGCTTTACCGAGTTCGCCGAGTGACAGCCGACACTCCGGGATTCTGTCGGGGGCTCGGGGACTGGTAATCGGCGGCGGGATCACCCGAGAGGACCGATGCCCTCGCCGGGCTAAGGGGTGTCGATCTTGTAGTCCCGCGCCTTCGGGTCCCAGGCGATCCCGGAGCAGAGTGCTTCCGGCGTGGTACCGAGGGAGACGGCGAGCTTGACCATGGTTCCAAGGCGCGGTTCGCGGCCGCCGCGCTCTAACAGGGAGACCTCGGTGCGATGGATCTCGCACATCTCGGCGAGTTCTTCCTGGGAGATGCCGGCCGTCTCGCGGGCACGGCGCAGGTTGGCGGCGAAGCGGTCCCTTCTGTCCATCCACTGCACTCTATTGGCAGCAGGGCAGGAAGAGGTGCTTCAGCGGCGCGTGGTCTGCCAGACCCAGAGCATCGCCAGCGGCTGCAGCGGCAGCCGCGCCCACAGCGCCCAGCGCGGGAACTTCCGCATGTCGAGCCCGCGGACCTGCTCGGGGTTGACGGCCATATGGATGTTGGCCGGGAAGACGGCGACCAGCAGGGCCAGCAGCCACCAGCGCCCGAGCCGGCGCGAGGCGGGGTGGAGGACCAGCGCCGCGCCGGCGATCTCGGCGGCGCCGCTGATCGCCACGACCTCCTGCTTCTGCGCCTCGATCGCCGGCGGCACGATCGCTTCGAAGAAGCGGGGCCGCAGGAGGTGCAGCGTGCCAGCGGTGGCGAAGAAAGCCGCAAGCGCGGCGCGCGAGAGCCTCATGACGCGGAAGTCTCCCAATCCCGCGGTTCCTTTGTCCTCTATGTCCGGACAAAGGAACCACGAGTTGGCGGGTCGCTATGTTCGTAGCGTGCCCGAGTTCAAGCTGAATCCCGCCTATTCGCCGACGGCGGACCAGCCGAAGGCGATCGCGGGGCTGGCCGACGGGCTGCGCGAGGGCGACCGCTTCCAGACCCTGCTCGGGGCCACCGGCACCGGCAAGACGTTCACGATGGCTGCGACGATCGCCGAGGTCCAGCGCCCTGCGCTGGTGATCGCTCACAACAAGACGCTGGCCGCGCAGCTCTGCAACGAGTTCCGCGAGTTCTTCCCCGAGAACGCGGTCGAGTACTTCGTCTCCTACTACGACTACTACCAGCCCGAGGCCTACGTGCCGGCGCAGGACCTCTACATCGAGAAGGACTCCTCGATCAACGACGAGATCGACCGCCTGCGCCACGCGGCCACCGCGGCGCTGTTCGCCCGCCGCGACGTGATCATCGTCGCCTCGGTCTCCTGCATCTACGGGATCGGCTCGCCGCAGGTCTACAACGAAAAAATGCAGCTCTTCCAGGTCGGCAAGGAGATCGACCGCGACGACGTCCTCCGCAAGCTGGTGAAGATGCAGTACCAGCGCAACGACCAGGTGCTGGGGCGCGGCGCCTTCCGGGTCCGCGGCGAGGTGCTGGAGATCATGCCCTCCTATGCGGAGTCGGCCTACCGGATCCAGCTCTTCGGCGACGAGATCGAGGGGATCCAGCACTTCGACCCGCTGACCGGCGAGGTGCTCGACGTGATCGACCACGTCTCGGTCTGGCCGGCCTCGCATTACGTGACCAAAGACGAGACGGTCGACCGCGCCGTCGACGAGATCCGCGCCGAACTGGAATCGCGGACGGCCGAACTGGAAGCGGAGGGCAAGCAACTCGAGGCGCACCGGCTGCGGCAGCGGACGATGTATGACCTCGAGATGATCAAGGAGCTCGGCTTCACCTCCGGGATCGAGAACTACTCGCGCATCCTCGACGGCCGCCCCGCGGGGAGCCCGCCACACACCCTCATCGATTATTTCCCGGACGACTTCGTCGTCTTCGTTGACGAGAGCCACCAGACGATCCCGCAGATCGGCGGCATGTACGAGGGCGACCAGTCGCGCAAGCGGTCGCTGGTCGACTACGGCTTCCGGCTGCCTTCGGCGATGGACAACCGGCCGCTCAAGTTCGACGAGTTCATGGCCCGGGTGAACCAGCTGGTGATGGTCTCGGCGACGCCGGGGCCGTTCGAGAAGGCCGAAGCGAGCCGCACCGTCGAGCAGATCGTCCGCCCGACCGGGATCGTCGATCCCGAGATCGAGCTGCGCGAGACGAAGAACCAGATCGACGACCTGATGAACGAGGTCAAGCGGGTGGCGGCGAACAAGGAGCGGACCCTCGTCACCACCCTGACCAAGAAGATGGCCGAGGATCTGACCGCCTACCTGCTCGAGTACGGGGTAAAGGTGCGCTACCTGCACTCGGAGGTCGACACCCTGGAACGGATCCAGATCATCCGCGACCTGCGGCTGGGGGAGTACGACGTCCTCGTCGGCGTCAACCTCCTGCGCGAGGGGCTCGACCTGCCCGAGGTGGCGCTGGTGGCGATCCTCGACGCCGACAAGGAGGGCTTCCTGCGCGGCGAGACCAGTCTCGTGCAGACGATCGGCCGGGCGGCGCGGAACGTCAACGGCCGGGTGGTCATGTACGCCGACAAGGAGACCGAGGCGATGCGGGCGGCGATGAGGGAGACCGACCGCCGCCGGGCGATCCAGCTCGCTTACAACAAGGAGCACGGGATCACGCCGGAGACGGTCCGCAAGGGGATCAGTGAGATGGCCGAGTTCCTGGCGATGGAGGACCGGGCGCCGCGCAAGCGCCGCCGCAAGCGGGCCGAGGAATTCGCCTCGGCGGAGGAGCTGGAGAAGACGATCGTCTCGCTCGAGGAGGAGATGCTCGCCGCGGCGGACGACCTGCGCTTCGAGGAGGCCGGGCGGATCCGCGACGAGCTGCGCGAGCTGCGCCGCGACCTAGACGGGATGACGGCGGGTACCTGAGCGGCGATGTCGGTTGACGTCAGCGAGGCGACGTTCGAGCGGGAGGTCCTGGAGCGCTCGCGGCAGGTCCCGGTCGTGGTCGATTTCTGGGCCGACTGGTGCGGGCCCTGCAAGGCGCTGAGCCCGGCACTGGAGAAAGCCGAGGCTGCGCGCGAGGGGAAGGTGGTGCTGGCGAAGGTCGATACCGATGCCAATCGGCAGCTGGCCGCGGGCTTCCAGATTCAGGGCATACCGGCCGTCAAGGCTTTCCGCGACGGCAAGATCGTGGATGAATTCACCGGGGCGCTACCTCCGACCCAGGTAGAAGCGTTCTTCGACAAGCTCGTGCCCTCGCGCGCAGACGCCCTGCTCGCGGCCGGCGACGAGCTCTCGCTGCGCGAGGCGTCCGAACTCGAGCCGAGGCGCGCCGACATCGCCGTCGCGCTGGCCAAGGCGAGGCTCGCGCGCGGGGCGGAGGACGAGGCCATGGAGGCGGTCGCCGGCCACGAAGACGACTTCGGCGCGGCCGGAATTGCCGCCCGCGTCCGTCTCACCCGGGCCGGTCTCGCGTCGGAGGCCTTTGCCGCCCTGGATCGCGGCGACCGCGATGCCGCCATCGACGGCTTGATCACGGCGCTCGGGGGACTGCCGCGGGACGGGACGGCGGTCGCCGCCGATCTCAACGGGGCCGAAGCCCGCGACCTCGTTCGACGCGCCGTCGTCGGCATCCTCAGCGAGTCCGACCCCGGCGACCCCGCATCTCGCAGCTACCGACGGAAGCTGGCGGCCGCCCTCTAGGGAACATCTGTTCGCCTGGCTAGAATCGGTGTGAGTGGCTGCCTCTGAGCGAATCGTCATCTCGGGCGCCCGGGAGCACAACCTCAAGGACGTCGACCTCGAGCTGCCCCGGGACGCGCTGATCGTGATCACCGGCCTGTCCGGGTCCGGGAAGTCGAGCCTTGCCTTCGACACGATCTACGCCGAGGGGCAGCGGCGCTACGTGGAGTCGTTGTCTGCCTATGCGAGGCAGTTCCTCGGGCTGATGGAGAAGCCCGACGTCGACTCGATCGAGGGGCTCTCGCCGGCGATCTCGATCGACCAGAAGACGACCTCGCGCAACCCCCGCTCGACCGTGGGGACCGTGACCGAGATCTATGACTACCTGCGGCTCTTGTGGGCGCGGATCGGGACGCCGCACTGCCCCGAGTGCGGCGAGGAGATCACCGGCCAGACCCAGGAGCAGATCGTCGACCGGCTGATGACGCTGGACGACGGGACCAAGTTCATGGTGATGGCGCCGATCGTCCGCGGGCGCAAAGGCGAGTACGGGAAATTGCTCGACCAGATGCGGCTCGAGGGGTATTCGCGGGTCAAGATCGACGGCGAGCTGCTGCGCCTCGACGAGAAGATCGAGCTCGACAAGAAGTACAAACACGACGTCTCGGTGGTCGTCGACCGGCTGGTGATGAAGACGGACCTGCGGCGGCGGCTCTCGGAGTCGGTGGAGGCGGCCGCCGGTCTTGCGGCGGGACTGGTTGAAGTCGAGATAGTCGATGGGGAGACCCTGCTCTTCTCCGAGCAGTTCGCCTGCCTCAACTGCGGCACCTCGATCCCCGAGCTGGAGCCGCGGATCTTCTCCTTCAACTCGCCGCACGGCGCCTGCGACCGCTGTCACGGGCTCGGCTTCCAGCGGGTGATCGATCCCGAGCTGGTCATCCCCGACCCGACGCTCTCGCTCGCCGAGGGGGCGCTGCAACCCTGGAACCGGGGCATCAGCGCCTATTGGAAGCGGCTGATCGCCTCGGTCGCCGAGACCTACGACGTCGACGCCGACAAGCCGTGGTCGCAGCTGTCCCAGGAAGAGAAGGAGATCTTCCTCTACGGGACCGGCGACGAGCGCCACCACGTCTCCTACACCAACCGCTTCGGCCGCCGCCGCTCCTACAAGGTCCGCTTCGAGGGGATCGTCAACAACCTGCAGCGGCGCTACGAAGAGACCGACTCGGAGTCCAACCGCGAGCGGATCGAGGGCTACATGGCCGAGCAGCCCTGCCCGGCCTGCAGGGGCGCCCGGCTACGCCCCGAGAGCCTCGCGGTCAAGGTCGGCGGGCTCAGCATCGCCGAGTACAGCGACCTCTCCGCCCACGCCGCCTCGGAGTGGATTCGCGGCCTCGAGATGACCGAGACCGAGCGGGCGATCGCGCGGCTGATAGTCCGCGAGATCACCGAGCGCCTCTCCTTCCTCGAGAACGTCGGCATCGGCTACCTCTCGCTGGCGCGCTCGGCGCGCACCCTCTCCGGCGGCGAGGCGCAGCGGATCCGGCTGGCGACGCAGATCGGTTCGCACCTGGTCGGCGTGATGTACGTGCTCGACGAGCCCTCGATCGGCCTCCACCAGCGCGACAACGAGAAGCTCATCGAAGCCCTCGTGCGCCTCCGCGACCTCGGCAACACCCTCATAGTGGTAGAACACGATGA